>JBGSJA010000135.1:0-9123 GCA_041742235.1 Salaquimonas sp.
AGCGCTTGCCTTCCTTGTCCCAGATCTCGGCATTCTCGGCGCGCTCGGCATAGATCTGCGTGGTGAGGCCGACGCCCCGCGAAATCGCGGCGGCGCGCCTTTCAGGCAAGGAATGGGCTGTCATGGTCGTGTTCCCGTTTATCTGTTTTTCCGCCAGGCGTGTGTCGGAATTACGCTATTGCGCTGCGGCCGCCAAGGGACGTCTGCCCGCAAAGCTGGCACGTAGATGGTCTGCCGCTGCCAACACGGGGGCGCTGGCATCCTCGGCCACGATCATGCCGAGCGTGTAGTCCGGCAGTTGCGGCAAGCCGTATTCAGGCCCGGCCTCGATGATGTCGCCGACGAGCGAGGATACCGGCAGCGGCGCCACCGCGAGGTCGGCAAGTATCGCCGCGCGCTGGCCGGAAATATAGGCGCTGTGGAAGGCTATACGGTAAGCCCGCCCCTGCTTCTCCAGCCCCTCAAGGCCAGCCTTGCGCCAGATGCACCCTTCTTCCCAAACGGAGACGGGCAGAGGCGTCTTCTCGGCAGCAACGCCGCCCTTGCGAACCGCCCAGACCAGCCGCTCGCGCAGCAGCACCTCGGCATATTCGGAACCTGAATGCGACGGCGAACAGGTGATGAGCGCGATATCGACCTGCTTCTGCCGAACGCGCTCGATCAGCGGAATCGTGTTTTCGACAACTACATTGACGGTGACGCCGGCATGGCTTTCCCCGAAGCGGCTAAGCATGCCGGGCAGGAAACGCTCGGCGGCATCGTCCGGCGCGCCGAGGCGAACCTCGCCGGCAATGTCGGGCGCGCGGAACTTGGCAACCAGTTCGCGATTGAGCGCCAGCAGCCGGCGTCCATGCTCCAGCAATATCTCGCCGTCGCGCGTCAGCTTCACCGAACGCGAGTCGCGAATGAAAACGGAGCGGCCGAGCATTTCCTCAAGCTTCTTGATCTGCATGGAGACGGCCGAGGGCGTGCGGAAGACCGCTTCCGCCGCAGAGGCGAAGCTGCCCGTATCGGCAATGGCGACGAAGGTGCGCAAGACATCCAGGTCGAGCAACGGAAAGGGATGGTTAAGCGAAACATTCATGGAAATGGTCCCGGACAAAGAGTTCAAATTTCCTGATGCAAAACATCATATCATTTCGTTTGTCTGATTCAAGCCCCGGAGGCATATACCCTGTGTCGGAAACATGGGAGAAACGGCAATGCGTATCACCGACGGAATCATGCAGGCTTTGCGGGCCCTTGCTCGCCATCGGCGCGAGCGTCAGACGTTGACGGCAATTTCGGATCTGCCGCCGCATCTGCTCAAGGACATAGGCTGGCCCGGCGCCTACGACCGCAAGCACAAGAACATCTATTGATGGGCGCGCAAGACACCGGTCCCGCGGCGTAGTCGTCTATCGTCGCGGGCCCGGTTCATTGTCGCAACACGGCGCTTGAAGCAGCCCTGACCGGAAATGTTAATGATTTATGAATGACTTGACCGGCAGATCGGGCGGCCTGCGACAAAAACGTACCATGTCGCAAAATAACGCAAGCGGCGTCGTTTTCATCCTGTTATTTTGCACTGCACAATACTATATCCGACCATAGTTGAGCCGCCCCAAAAAAATCCCCGAGTGGGTTCGTGTAAGCCACGATCCGGACACAAGGGAATGCTCGAAGGCGCTCCGTGTAATCCTCTTGAAGCATGGAGATCGTCATGAAGAAGTTTGCAGCCCTGTTCCCCCGCAAGAGCGTCAACATGAACACCGAATTCGCACGCCGCCGCCTCGAGCGGGCAATGCCGGGCGAAGTCGGATCGATGCAGTCCCTGCGCCTGACCGGCGTCAGCCTCTGATCTTTCCTGCCGCAATCGCGGCAGAAGAACTAATGACCTGAAACCCCGCCAGTGGCGGGGTTTTCGTTTTTCACCCACCCACCAGCGCACTTTCCAGTTCGCCTGCGTCTGCCACGATGTCCGCGGTATGAACCGGCTGGTTTTCTGCGGCAGGCGTGCAGGCTACCGGCCGATAGGCGTGGCCGGCGACATTGGCCAGCGTGAAGAAGCAGTTCGGCGTCCCGCCAAGTTGGCGCAGCTCGATCACGCGCCCGGGCGGCATGAAAAGCATGTTGGTCAGCCCCGCCCCATGCGGCCCGCAGATCGCCTCCGCGCCGGCGGCAAGCACCACTTGATCGCCAAATGATATTTCCTCGAAGTGCATGAACTCGAAACCATGCTTCGCAAGCATGGTCGCCAGCGCTTCTTCATTCGCGAGCCGGCGGAACCGTGACTGCTCGCGGCTGATGTAGATGCGCCTCCCCGCTGCCCTGGCATGCGGCGCGAAATGCGTCCGCATCCGTCCGGCCACCTTCATTGCCAGCAGCGGGTGATGAAATCCTTCGGGGCTGGCGCGATCGGGCAGCACCAAATTCTCGACCAGCGCCGACAGGCCCGGCGGTTGTGCGACCAACCGTATTTCAGGATAGGCCTGAAGGCTGTCCATGACGAAAGGCCGTTCCAGCACCCGCCGCGGCAACAACAGGTCGGCGCCCTCATTCGCGTTGAGCCAGGCTTCCAGCCGCGGCAGGCAATCACAAATCCAGTGATGGTAGTTGTGGCTCATCCGGTCGGTGATCCACAAGAACGAGCCCTTGAGAGCAACCGGATCCGCCCAGGCTAGCCGGTGCCGCCGCTGGAACCTTGGGATGTCGCGGTGCAAATGCCGCAGAGACAGGAAGCTCGCTTCCAGCACGCCATCGGCGTCGTACAGTTCACCGGCTTCATTGAAGACGACGTCGTGGAGTTGCGTCGTCCAGATGGAGGGAAGCTCCAACGCGAGATGATCCTCGAAGAACCGCTCGTCGCCCCTGCGCAAGCCGTCAGGCAGGACGCCCTTGAAACACTGCGCCGCGACCAGCGTCATCGTACACGCCTCCCTATGCGAAACCCTCCGCAGAAGCAGGGATTTTTCGCTTGCCCCGGCCAAAATCCAGCTTTGGCGCTTGTCAGATACACCGATTTTCTCTATGTCGCGTTCAGAATAGAGCCGGCAAGCTTTCCGGCGAGAGGTTGCAAATGAGCGGTGTCGAGCAGCGCTCTGTCATTTTTTTCCTGGTCCCGCAATTTTCGATGATCGCCTTTACCACGGCGATCGAACCCTTGCGGCTTGCCAACCGAATGCTCGGAAGCGAATTCTATACTTGGCGGCTTGCATCCATGGATGGCGCGCCCGTTGTCGCTTCCAACGGAGTCGCCGTCAACGTCGTTTCATCGCTCGAGCGCGAACGGCAGAACCTGACCACCTCCGCCCGCCCGTCAATGATGTTCCTGTGCTCGGGCGTTTTCGTCGAAAAATACGAGAACAAGTCGCTCTATGCTTTCCTGCGCGAAAGCCGCAATGCCGGCGTCACGGTTGGCGGCCTTTGCACCGCCGCCTGGCTGCTGGCGGCGGCTGGCCTTCTCAACGGCAAGCGCTGCGCCATTCACTGGGAAAACCTTCCCGGCTTCACCGAGCGTTTCCCGACTGCCGATGTCTATGCCGACCTTTACGAAAAGGACGGCAATATCTGGACCTGCGCCGGAGGCACGGCCGCGCTCGACATGATGCTTTCGCTGATCGGCGAGGACCACGACGATGAACTCGTCAATCGCGTTTGCGAACAGGCGCTGACAGACCGCGTACGCAACCCGCACGACCGCCAGCGCCTGCCGCTGCGCGCGCGCCTCGGCGTGCAGAACGCCAAGGTGCTTTCGATCATCGAATTCATGGAGGCCAACATCGCCGAACCGCTGCCCCTCATCGACATTGCCCGTTATGTCGGGCTGTCGCGGCGGCAGATCGAGCGGCTGTTCCACGGCCATATGGGCCGCTCGCCCGCGCGCTACTATCTGGAGGTCAGGCTCGACCGCGCGCGGCATTTGCTGATGCAGTCGACCATTCCGGTGGTCGATGTCGCCATTGCCTGCGGCTTTGTTTCTGCCTCGCATTTTTCGAAATGCTACCGCGAAATGTACGGCAAGTCGCCCCTGCAGGAACGCGGCTGACGCCTACTGCCATTCCAGTTCGCGCATCCGCCTTTCCCATATCTTTTCGCCAATGAGGCAATCGACTTCGGCTTCGGCCTGCGCGAGTTGCACCAGACTGTTTTCAACGGGCGAAGGCTCGATCCCGGCGATCTCCAGGACCAGCTTGCGCCGCACCGCGCGCGGAAACTCTTCCCAGCTATAGACAGGCAGCACGAATGACCCCGGCCCGCCGATGACGCAGTCGCGGTAGTAGGCATCCAGATTGTCGATGCCAAAGCCGAAGGAACTCGTGCCGATCATCAGCGGCAGGCCGTTGATGACAACGCCCTGGCGCACCCATTCATCGCGCAACAGCGTTACCGGCATGCCCTGGTTGTTCGGCCCGTCGCCCGAAACATCGATGACCTTGCGCATGGCGGTTGCGCCACTTTTGCCGAAAAGGCCGCCCGCGGCCATGATCGCGCCGGAAATCGAGGTCCGGCTGAGCCGTTGCGGCGCCTGAAGCGCCAGTGCATCGGCGAAGCCTGCGGACGTGCCGGCATCATGGATGACGGTCCATGGCACGACCACGCGCTGCACGGTGTCGCCCGCCCACTCCATGTAGGTGACCGCGATGCGCCCCGTCAGTCCGCTGGTGATCGCCTCGATCACCTCCGGCGAACGGAAGGCCTGCGAATAGCCCTCGCGTTGCAATTGCTGTTCCATATAGTCCATGGAGCGCGAGACATCGACCGCGAGCACCAGTTCGAGATCGACGCTGTCTTGCGCCGATGGCGCCTGGATGGAAAAAAAGAATGCGGCGATTGCCGGCATGGCTGGCCGCGCCAGCAAGAAAAGGCGGTCAAGAAATCGGCTCTGCATCCGGCTTCCTTCCATCAATGCAGGAAGGATACACCTGTGACGCGCAAGCCCAAATCACACATGCGCGAGCGCCCGCCAAAGGCGGGCGCTGCGGTGCTCATCGCTAGTCGTTGTTAGTCCCGGCTGGATTATTGCGCACGAGACGCGGGCCATACATGGTTGCATTGCCGACAAGTTTGTCCATTTCATTACTGTAAGAATTGACGTTGTTGTAGTTTACTTGCCCATACAGTCCGGGCGAGGCGCAGGACTTCAAGGCTCCCGCAAGTTGCGGCACGACATAGCGGTACCAACTCATCCAGGAATAAGTTGGCGAATAGTAAGGCGTTTCCAGGACCGCCAAGGCGACGCCGTCGCTTTTAATCCCACTGCATTCACTTTGCGGAACCGGCCCCACATACCCGTGAAACCAAGTGCTACCGGGAACATATCTATTGCTGTCATGCAGTCCGTCGGTGATAACAAGCAGGATTTGCTTCCTGTTGCCCCATTTTTTAGCTCGCATTTCAGTCTTCATCCCGGCGAGCGCAACAACGAAATCAGTATGTCGATTATATGGGACAACCGGCTTGATAAGTGCGGCTCTGCTTTTGAGTTGACTCATGTCTGAAGTGAGAGGAACGTGATTTTTGTATGAAATCCAGTTAGCCCCCTCATCGAAAGAATAGAGGCCAACACGATAATGAATTCTTTTTGGATCATTTTTTGTAATTCGATCCGCTAAAGTTTTAATCGCATCCATTACAGCGTTGTACTTGAGATAATACCCCCTGCTCAAAGCTCTGTAGTAAGAATCACCCGTTGCAAGTGTCCCCCCCGTATGACAAGCAAACTCGCAACCTACTTCACTGAGCATCTGGTCTGCCACTCGTACGGTTGCGCCGATCAACATGGAAGCAGTATTGTCGATCAGGACAAAGATATCCGCTTCCTCGATTTGGTAGCGAGCTTTTGCGCTTGCGCTGATGTCGAGTTTGGAAATCCCCACCATCTTTGAGAAATTCGTATTGAACTGCGCTTGCGCTGTGATTTCGACTTCCTTGTCCGTAAGCTTGACGTCGAATTTATTGTAGGAAATGGCAAAATCGAGGTTGTTGCTCATCATCAGCTTGCCACGCTCGAGCAGTTGCTGACTGTTCAAACTGCCGTCATTCATGCTGCGCCGCGCAAGTTGGGTCGCAACGGTGTCTGCCGCCTGCTGCACCTGCGCTTTCATGTGGTATGCAGTACCGACATCGACCGCAAGGCCCACAAGCCCGAACATCGGGATCGCGGAAATCGCGAATGTCATTGCCGAAAAACCGCGCCGGTCCGCGATGAAATCGCCCAGGCGACGGCGAAGGCGCCGGCCCGCCCGGCCGGATCTGATTGCAAGTTGCGATGTGAGTTTCATGGAAAATCCCCGTGCTGATGCATGGGATAATGTATGCGTATACGTATAAATCGCGTTACCGGAAAAGGTTAAGCTGACATAAATTTTTCCGTTTCAATTCAATATAATACTGTTCTCTTGGTTATCAATCGAATAACAATTGTTCGATTTCAGATTTTTATATCTGATTTGCAGTCTTTTTTTGTGTTGTATCAGTTTACTTGGCATGGATTTACTCAAATGTAATTTCCTTGGGCGAAACGATCCGGAAAAGGGGCGTCCGAGATGAATTCTTCACTTTACAGGCTTCGAAAATTTCTCCGTGACCGGCGCGGTGCTGCAGCGGTAGAGGCAGCCTTGCTGGTTCCGATTTTCATACCGGTTTTCGTTTTCACGCTCGAGACCCTGATTTTTCTCTATTCATCGGTCTCCGTGGATCATGCCGTACGCGAAGCTGCGCGCGAAATCAAAATGGGAGGGATGACCGGATCGGCGAAAACAATCGTCTGCGAAAAGATACTGATACCAAATTGCCTTAACCGGATGACGGTCACGCTTTCAACCTACGACAACAAGGCCAAGTTGATCGGGACTACAACGTCACTGCCCGGCCCGGGCGTGCTCGCCATGCTGAAGGCCGAGTTGCCGGTCGAACCCGCAATGTTCATGTCCAAGCTTCTTGGAAAGAAAATCACTGCCAACAGCGCATATCTCTTCCAGACGGAGTTGTTCTAATGCTTGCGTACACCGTACTCAAAAAGGCCGCCGCCTTTGCCGGCAGGTTTCTTGGCGACAAAAGAGGCACAATAGCCGTAGAATCCGCATTCATCATCCCGATCTATGTCGTGGTCTTCACCTTTTCATTCGAGGCAGTTGCCTACATCAAATTGAAACAGCGCTCCGAACAGGCGGTCTTCGCAATGGCCGATGTGGTGACGTCTCGAATTTCAGACGTCGATTGCGAATTCATGGACAATCTCGGCAAGCTGGGCTGGGAAATGTTCCGCTACGGAAACTGGGGTTCGACCGTTCCTGTCACGAACACAACGAACATGAGCTACCAAGAGGTTCCGATCTGGGTAGTGGCAACAACGATCCAACCGAAACCAAGCGGCGCCGCGGCCACCGCACCAGCAACTGCTACAGTCAATTGGCAATACAAACGGGCTAGTTTGGCTGCGCCGATCGTCAGCAACGACAACAAGGTTGTCGTACCCCATCAATACTACGCGCCTTACGAGCAGCTTTTTTTGATTTATGGCGAATTGAAATCGACCATGCCATACAATATGTTCGGCTTGTGGGGAAAAAACGTATTCTTCAAATCTGAGTTGAAGTACATGACGCCACGCAACGTCAGTATTATTGGTCTCCAAGGAGCCCTCAACTCGAATTGCAACAAGACTTAGCGACGGATAACCACCAGCGCATTGTGAACCGCCGTTTCCCCCTCCACCGCAAGCTCGTCGCGGTCCTTCACCCATAATTGGGTGGAGCCGCCGCCATCCAGAGCCAGGGCGGCGTCGCAGCCGAAATGTCCGCCTTCCTGCTTCTGCCGCATCAGCCAGCCGGTTTCGTACAAGGTAAGGCCGGCCCCCGATATGACCAGCACGATTGCGGTGCTGTCATCGCGCAAAGTGCAAACCGCAGTACGCGGGCGGGCCGGGACCTGATTGGTGTTCATCGCCCACTTGCCGCCCGGCTCGATCATCAGCGGCTTGGATTGCAGCAGATCCGGCGTCCCCGCCGGTGGCTCGGGCGAGGCCGGCTCGATACCCAACTCATCCTTTGCGAAGATCAAATAGCCGCCGGTGGTTTTCCAGTTGGCTGAACGGGTTTTCCCGCCGATGCGCAGAAGGCCGACGGAATACAACTCCTTGCCATCGGCCTTTTCGCCAAAGAACCCGCCATTCACCGCCAGCACCGCGCCTGCATCCTGCGCGAAACCATCCGCTGACTGGCCATCGGGATTGTCCTGCACGGCCAGCGCCATGCGGAACCGGTCCTGGTCGATCCGCAGGGCCGTGATCATGGCGCCAGCACCGGCGGAGGCCCGCTTGACCTGCAGCCCCGGCTCAAGCTCGATCCACTGTGCAGCCGCCAGCGCCGTGGCCGCTTCCGCGGTTCGAAGCGGCGCAATATCCTGAGCCAGCGCCGGGCCCGAAAAGGTTGCGGCGGCAGCCAGTAGCCAGGTTGCGGCTTGCTTGAGATTCATGCGATCAGGAAGCCAACCGCCATTGTCATTGTCAATTGCCGGCCTGCTCGCTCAGCTTCGCGGTTTGAGGTTTTGCGGATCGTAAAGCGGCTTGTAGCCGACGCCCGCCACGACCATGGGATAGCGCTCGCCGAAATACTCGATCTCCAGCTTGCGCCCCTCTTGCGCCCATTCATGCGGCAAATAGCCGAGCGCGATGTTCTTGCCGATGGTCGGCCCGTAGGCAATTGACGTCGTGAACGACCTGCGGCCGAGACTGTCCACCAATCCTTCACCCGTCGCGGGATTGAGGATCGGGCAAATGCCGACGGGGTAGCGTGCTACGCCGGCTGAATCGGTGTTCACTTCCATCACCAACGTGCACAGCATTGCCGGCTGGTGCGGCCTTGCACGGTGCTCCAGATGCGCCGCCTTGCCGCGGAAATCGGCTTCCTTCACCTTCGGGCGGGCGAGATGGGCTTCCAGCAGATTGTATTCGGTCAACAGGTCGGCATTCTGCAGGCGCAGGCTCTTCTCCATTCGGCGGCTGTTGGCATAGGTCTCGACGCCGAAGGGCATGACGCCGGTCGAGCGAAGCGCATCCCATACCGCCAGCCCGTCCTCGTAGCGCATGTGCAATTCCCAGCCCTGCTCTCCGACATAGGAAATGCGGAAGGCGGTCACGTC
>JBGSJA010000136.1:0-4988 GCA_041742235.1 Salaquimonas sp.
CGCCCAGCCGCGCCGCAGCGCGCCGGGAATCTCACGGGCGGCAAAGCGCCAGACGCTCTCGTCATAGCGGGCGGATGCGGGGTCTTCGGGCGTTGCCACCAGCACATGGTGGCCGCGATTGTGTTCGATGCAGAAATGGCCGTAGCCGGAGGCGGCGTTGGCGAATTTCGCGCCCCACTGGTCGAGCGCGTTCGGCTTGTGGCCGAGCTCGTGGCCGACCGTGATTGCGCCGCCCGATATGATCGCGGCCGAAAGCGCCAGCATCACGAAGGCCCACAGCGGCGTGCCGGGATCAGCCGCAGCTATCGCGCAGGCGATCACGGAGAACCAGCCGGCGGGGACGGAGGCGAACAGCAGCGCGCGATACCAGGGATCGTGCGAGAGTTCCTCCACGTCGTCCTCGGGCGGATTGTACGGATCTTCGCCGACAATCGCGTCCAGCAGGGGAATGAAACCATAGTAAATGAGCGGCGGAACCAGCACCCACCATGCACTGCCGCCGCTCATGTACAGGACCGCGCAGATGCCGGAAACCAGCGGGCTGAAAACGGAGGCAAGCCAGAGCCAGCGCTTGGCCTGCCGGTTCGTCTCGCTCGTCCCGCCCTGCCGGCCATCCGCGGCGAGTGTCATGACGCGCTATCCTCCCGTGTCCTCGCGCAGCCGGCGGAAATGCGCCTCGTCTGCCCATTCGCCGGTTCCCGCATCCCAAGCCGACTTGCGGGAAATTCCCCAAGGCTCGCCGAATATCTGGCGGTTCAGTTTGAACGAGCGCTTGTTGTTTACGCTGCAGGCGGAACGCAAAGCCCGCCATGGTCCGGAATTGTAGCCAATGCGGTATGCCTCGTCCAGCGCGGCCGCCCCGTCGGCCACGGTTCCGGTGTTGTACATGGCGATCGAGGCTTCCATCAGCACCCGGTCGAAACGCAGCGTCACGAGCGCTTCGCCGACAAGGAAATGCATGGCCTCCAGCGTGCTTTCGCCGACGCGCGGAGGGATCATCAGCGACTTCGGAGACAGCCAGCGGCGCACTTCCGGATCGTTCGCCGCCTTCTCGAACCATCGGTCGAGTGTGGCCTGGTTGGTGACAAGCATATCGCTCTCCTTGCAGCTTACGTGGCGGCTACAACCTTTCCAACCGCAATCGAGTTCCAGTTGCGCAACTCATGTTTGCTGAATCCTTTTAGCAGCTTGGCAGTGGTTTCCTCAACTTCCATAAGAGATTCAATGAACGAGGCCATTGCCGCCTCCGATGCACGCTTCGCGCCGTCATGCACCTTGAGGGCAATGCCCAGGCCAAGTTCCGGCAGCGCGGCGACAAACACGCCTTCCGCGCCGGTCTTGGTGAAGGCCCTGCCCTTCAACGCCTGCATGACCAGCGTGTCGAAGCCGCCGGTGCCGTGCACCATCTGGGGATGGGCGATGCACGCATCGCGGATGCGCAGCATGGCTTTCGAGCGCACGGGGCCGCCGCCCTCGCCGACACCAAGCCTTGCAAAAGCAACGGCAAGGCTGCGAATCGGGATCGCATATGTCGGGATGGAGCAGCCGTCGATGCCGTGGTTTTCCTCGCCATGCGGCGCGCCGGTCGTCTCGGTGAGGATCGCGGCGATGGCGCGTTGGAGCGGATGGCCGAATTTCACATAGCCCTGCATTTCCATGCCCTCATGCGCGGCGAAGCACAGGAATCCGGAATGCTTGCCGGAGCAGTTGTTGTGGATCGCCTGCGGCGCCTCGCCTGCAAGGATCATTCGGTCATAGTCCTCCTTCAGCGATGGCGCCTGCGCCCCGCATTCGAGGCAGACGGGCGACAAGCCGGCGCGGGCGAGCATCTCGGCAGCTGTGCGAACATGCATCTCCTCGCCATTGTGCGAGGCGCAAGCCAGCGCGATATGGCGAGGCTCGAGCCCGAAACGGTCGGCGGCGCCCGACTCGACCAGCGCCAGTGCTTGAAGCGCCTTGATCGCGGAGCGCGGAAATACCGGCCGCCCGGCTTCGCCATGCACGCGGACAAGGTTTCCTGCAGCGTCGGCAATGACTGCATCGACGGCGTGACGGCTCTCGACGCGATTGCCGCGCATAACCTCGACGTGAAGAGGGAGAAGGATTTTCATGGCAGCTCCGGCGGTTTGAACGCGCGCTCTACCACCAACGCATCTTTTCGGGAACCGGGTCGTGACCGCTCGTGCCGAATGGATTGCAGCGCAGGACGCGCCAGAATGCCAGCCACGAACCCGGGATCAGCCCGTGCCTGGCAACCGCCTCATAGGCATATTCCGAGCAGGTCGGCAGGTGCCGGCACGAACGCCCGACAAACCCCGACAGTGTATATTGGTAAGCAAGCACCAGCCCGATGCCGACGAGCCTGCCCGGCGTCTTGCGCCATGGACCGGAATAGTTGCGACCGCTCATGGCGTCTTCGCCTTGTGCCTCACCGCACCTTGAACTTGATGCCGGAGGACGTGAGCGCGTGGATCGCGGCATTCTTGGCCGTATTCAGCTTGGCCTGCTTTTCCTGCTTGGCGAGTGCGATCTGCGTCGGCGCCTTGGCCTCCACTTGCTCGATGGCGTCCACGACTGCATCGAACGTCAAGAGGGTCGAGGCGTGGCGCGCCTTGTAGTCGCGGACCGGCTCGAGGAAGCGGAACTCGGCAAACTTGCCCTCTGGCGGCGGTCCGTTGTCCTTGAGCATCGCGTACATCTGCTTGCGCAGCGCCTTGAGCTCGCCGGCAGATGCGCCAATAACGTTTCGGGCCATGATCGATGACGAGGCCTGGCCGAGCGCGCACGCCTTCACGTCATGCGCGAAATCGGCAATGCGGTCGCCATCCATCTTGATGTCGACGATCACGGTCGAGCCGCAAAGTTTCGAATGGGCTTTCGCGGTCGCATCAGGCGCGTCAAGCCTGCCGGTGCGGGCGATGTTTCCGGCATATTCCAGAATTTTCGAATTGTAGACGTCGTCGAGCATGGCGGCCTTTCCTACCGGTTCGAGCCGGCTTGCAACTATATAACGCCGTCGCCGGCAAAAATCGACAGCCTAACAATCGGTGGGCAACCACCATCGGTGATTGGATGATGATGGTCTGGAATGGTAGCAATCGGTAAGCCGCCTGCGAACCGCAGGCGATCCGGGGTCAGAAATGAACCACATACTGACGACCCTCCTGCCGGCCGGTTTGGCGGTCATCATGTTTTCGCTCGGGCTGGGCTTGGTCCTTGACGATTTCCGGCGGGTGGCGACCTATCCGCTGGCCTTCACGGTTGGTGCGGTAAACCAGATTGTCCTGCTTCCCGCGGTCGCATTCGCATTCGCGACTTATGCGCACTTGCCCGGCGAACTGGCTTTCGGCGTGATGATCCTCGCCTTCTGTCCGGGAGGCGTGACGTCGAACCTCATGACAAAATTCGCCAAAGGCGATGTTGCGCTTGCGGTTTCGCTGACCGCGGTCATCAGCATCGTCGCGATCTTTACAGTGCCGCCCCTTGCTTCAATCGCTTCCACTCATTTTCTCGATGCCAGCGTACCACCAGTCAACGTAACCCGCCTCGGCATCACAATGGCGCTGATAACGGCAGTACCGGTTGTCCTTGGCATGGCGGTTCGGGGGTTTGCGCCAGATACGGCGCGCAAAGCCGAGCCGGTCATGTCCAACCTTTCCGCGCTGCTTTTTGCGGTGATCGTCGTTCTGGCGCTTTACACGAATTGGGATGTCTTTGTGCAGAACCTGCCCGTGCTGGGACCGGTGCTGGCCGCAATCATCGTTGCCATGTTCGCGATCGGCTACCTCAGCGGGCGCCTGTTCGGGCTTTCCACGAGCACTTCATCAGCCATCGCCATCGAGACGGGTACACAAAATGCAACGCTCGGCATCACCATCGGCGCACTCATCGCCGGCAACACGGAAGGAATTTCGAGCTTCTCGCTGCCATCGGGCGTCTACGGGATCCTGATGTACTTCCTTGTCCTGCCGTTCATCTATTGGCGGCGAGTTGCGGAACGCTCAAAAGAACAGCGCCCCGGACATGATACGGGGCGCTGATATCTCAGGGCATTGCGGTCAGTAACAAACGCGAACCCGGCTGACCACGTGGCGGCCGTAATAGGGACTCCAGACCCTGCGCCGCTCGAAATGGCAGCGCGGCGCGACATAGACCGGCGCGGCGTAAACCCGCGGCCGATAGACCGGGGCAACATAGACGGGCGCGCGGTAGACCGGGCGAACCGCTGAACCAACGATAGCCCCGGCGACAAAGCCTCCAAGAAGGGCGCCTGCCACACGATCCCCGGCATTGGCATGCGCGGGCATGGAAACTGCCCCCGCTGCAGCCATTGCAACGCCGGCAATTCCGGCGATCATGCCATTGCTCATTGTGCGCTTCATTTCTCTTCCTCTTCCTTGAGCGGTCCGGCCCGGCATTTACCGATGCCTTCATCCGCGCTGACCATGCGATCATTAAAGCATGGCGTGCTGAACCAAACCTGAACGGGTTTGCGGGGAAAAGATGACGCAGAAGGGCACTGTCACGGCAGATTGCCCAATGCGTGCGGGCGGCTATATAGTGGCCTAGGTAGCCGTGCCGTAGGGAAACCCCGAAAGCCCCGGAACCGGATCCTTGCCTTCTCCAGCTTTGGTGAACCTTGCGTTCGCCTGCCGGATTCTTCCAGGCACGACTGGTCCGATTTGCCGTGACAGACGTATGCCGGAGGAAACGCAAACCATGCGGAAGGTCGACATGGACGCAATACTCAAGTCATTGGAAAAGGCTGGCGCGCGCAAGATCCTGCCGCGGTCGGAACGTCCCACCCAGGCAGAGGCCGAAAAGGCCGTCGAAACGCTGTTGCGCTGGATCGGCGAGGACGTGGATCGCGAGGGTCTGCTCGATACGCCGTCGCGCGTCGCCAAGGCCTATACCGAAATGTTCTCCGGCTATGACGAGGACCCGCGGGAAGTGCTGGGGCGCACCTTCGAGGAAGTCGGCGGCTATGA
>JBGSJA010000137.1:0-15169 GCA_041742235.1 Salaquimonas sp.
CAGCAGCAGGTCGAACAGCCTGCTGAAGCGCAGGGCCAGGACCAGCCGGCAGAGGCCACGACACAGTCTGAAGAGGGCGACGACCAGCAGCGGCGCAAGAAAAAGCGCCAGCAGGCGCAGGAGGAACAGCAGGGCGAACAGCCTGCCGTGACGCAGCAGCCCCAGACGCAGGACCCTACAGCCACCGTAACCGAGCAGCCTTCGACGGAGCAGCCGCCGGCTGCTGGGGAAACAGCGACCGGGCAACCGCCTGCCACCGAAGAGCTGACCCAGCCTGCAGAGGCCGAGGACAACAACCGGCGCAAGAAGCGGCGTGAACAGGCTGGCGAACAGGAAATCCTCGCGCCTGAGGAACAGCAGAAAGCAGTCGAGGAAGCCAAACAGCCGGTCGCAGTTTCGCCCGATGCGGAAAAGCCGAAGGATGTCGTGACCCGGCCCGTCGAGGAAATCGTCAAGGAAGCCGAAAGCCAGCCGGTTTCGGTGGTGTCGGACGAGATCAACGCCAATCAGCGCGAACAGCTGAAAAAGTCGGAGAAGCGTCGCCGTGAAAAGTCGCGGGACAACCGCAACGAACTGCTCGGCGCGGCAGCCGTCGGCGTTGCCATCGGCGCGGCGATTCCCTTGCTTGGCGGTACGGTTGCCGCGGACGAGGGCGACCGTATCGTGGTGGAGCGGGGCGGCAACTACTATGTACGCAAGGATGAATCGGCACTGTTCCGCTACGACGCGGAAGACGTCGAGTACGAGCGCATGCGCGGCGGCCTGACGCGGGAAATCGTTACCCGGCCGAACGGCGTGCGCGTCATCACCGTTCGCGATGCGGGCGGATATGTGCTTCGCCGCGAGAAGGTAACGCGCGACGGACGGCGGATCGTGCTTTTCGACATGCGCAACGAGGAGGCCTATTACCGTCCGTACCGGCCGGTGGAAGTGCCCTATTATGAGGTCAATCTCGAGCCTGAGGAGTACATCGTCTCGGCCCGCCGGGCTGACCGCGAACTCTTCTACGATACGTTCGAGGCACCGCCGGTTTATGAAAGCGAGGAGCGCTACACGCTGCGCGACGTTCGCGAGAACGAGCGGGTGCGTTCACTCGTGCGCCGCGTTGACCTCGACACCATCACCTTCGACACGGGAAGCGCGTTCGTGACGGAGTCTCAGGTGGCGCTGCTCGGCGACATTGCCGGCGGCATGCTCGACGTTATCGACAAGGATCCCTCGGCGGTGTTCCTCATCGAAGGGCATACCGATGCGGTCGGCACGGACCTGTTAAACCTGACGCTCTCGGACCGGCGGGCGGAAGCGGTCGCGCGCATTCTGACGGAGGCCTATGACGTGCCACCGGAAAACATGGTGGTGCAGGGCTATGGCGAGGAATATCTCAAGGTCCAGACCGACGGACCCGAGCGGGCAAACCGTCGCGTGGCGCTCAGGAACATCACTCCAATCCTGCAGACTGCCGAAGAGTGACAAAGAAAAAGCCCCGGATCCGATCCGGGGCTTTTTTCATTTCGAAGAGTAATGTCAGGCCTGCGCGGTGTTCTTCACCGGCACGCCTTTTTCCGTCAGCATCTGCTGCAATTCGCCGGCCTGGAACATTTCGCGCACGATGTCGCAGCCGCCGACGAACTCGCCCTTGACGTAAAGCTGCGGGATGGTCGGCCAGTTCGAATATTCCTTGATGCCCTGGCGAATGTCGTCGTCTGCAAGAACGTTGACGCCCTTGTAGTCAAGCCCGAGGTAATCGAGGATCTGGACGACCTGTCCGGAGAAACCGCATTGCGGGAAATCCGGCGTGCCCTTCATGAACAGCACGACTGGATTGGACTTCACTTCGTTTTCGATAAAGGCATTGGCGGACATGGCACTCTCCTCAAAGGGCCGGTTCAAGGCCGGCCGGGGCGACTTCGCCCACACATATCGCCTTGTCCGGCGGATTTAAAGATGGAACGGGTTCAAAAGAACAGGAAGCGCAGCACCAGCACCCAGAATGCAAGTGTACCCAGCAGCAGCCAGAAAAAGACATCGCGCCAAAATGGCCGGGTAAAGGTTGGCGGAGCCCCTTTGATACCAAACATCGCCTACTCCGGCGCGCTGGTCTGCAGGGCTAGCGCGTGCAGCGCGCCGCCCATATTGCCCTTGAGGGCATTGTAGACGAGTTGGTGCTGCTGCACCCGCGATTTGCCGCGGAAGCTTTCCGATACGACTTCCGCCGCATAGTGGTCGCCGTCTCCCGCCAGGTCACGAATCGTCACCTTCGCGTCGGGAATGGCTTCCCGGATCATTTTTTCGATCTCGCCAGCGGACATTGCCATGGTTCAAAAACCCCCTCGTTCAGGCCTTGCCATCCATGAAGCGCGGGAACCACGATTCATGGGCTGCCCGCAAATCTTCCACAGACATGGCGCGGCTGTCACCCAGTTTCAACGCAGTACCGCCGGTCGTGCCGATCCACGGCGCGAAGATGCCGGCGCGTTCTGCCATTTCCTGAGTCTTCTCAAGGTCGTCGCGGGCGATGCTCACGCAGTACCTTCCCTGGTCCTCGCCGAAGAATTGCCCGGCCAGAGGCACGCCGTCCAGCGCGTTCACCGTGGCGCCGATGCCGGACGCCATCGCCATCTCGGCGAGTGCGACGGCCAGGCCGCCGTCCGAGCAGTCATGCACGGCAGTTGCAATGCCGGAGCGGATCAGCGAGCGGACGAAATCGCCGGTACGCTTTTCGTGCGCCAGATCGACCGGCGGGCACTGGCCCTCGCGGCGACCGTGCAGGTCGCGCAGCCAGGCCGACTGCCCAAGATGCGTGCCCCAGGCGCCCGGCGCGCCGACAAGCAAGATGCATTCGCCTTCGCCGGCAAAGCCGATGCGGGCCATGCGCCGCCAATCCGGGATCAGCCCGACGCCGCCGATCGCGGGCGTGGGAAGGATGCCCTTGCCGTTGGTTTCGTTGTATAATGAGACATTGCCCGAAACGATCGGAAAATTGAGCGCCCGGCACGCTTCGCCGATGCCCATGATGCAGCCGACGAGCTGGCCCATGATCTCGGGCCGTTCGGGATTGCCGAAATTGAGGTTGTCGGTCGCCGCGAGCGGCTCGGCGCCGGTGGCGGTAAGATTGCGCCAGCATTCTGCAATCGCCTGCTTGCCGCCTTCGAACGGATCGGCCTCGCAATAGCGCGGATTGACGTCGCAGGAAAACGCCAGCGCCTTGCCGTCATGCCCATCGACGCGGACGACACCGGCATCGCCGCCGGGCAATTGCAGCGAATTGCCCTGGATGAGCGTGTCATACTGCTCCCAGACCCAGCGGCGTGACGACATATCCGGCGTCGCGAGCAGTTTCAAGAGGTCCTCGGCCGGATCGCAATCGGGCAGTTCGCCTGTCAACGCAGCCGCCTTGCGCGGTTCATGCCAAGGCCGGTCATACTCTGGCGCGGCGTCGCCCAGATCCTTGATCGGCAGGTTCGCGACTTCCTCGCCCTGATGCAGGACGCGGAAGCGCAGATCGTCCGTGGTGCGGCCGACGATCGCAAAGTCGAGGCCCCATTTGCGGAAAACCGCCTCGGCCTCGCGCTCCTTTTCAGGGCGCAGCACCATCAGCATGCGCTCCTGGCTTTCCGAGAGCATCATTTCATAGGCGCTCATGCGCTCCTCGCGCACCGGTACGGCGTCGAGGTTCAACTCGATGCCGAGATCGCCCTTGGCGCCCATCTCGACGGCGGAACAGGTCAGTCCCGCCGCGCCCATGTCCTGGATCGCGATGACCGCGCCCGTCGCCATGAGTTCCAGGCAAGCCTCCAGCAAGCACTTCTCGGTGAAGGGGTCTCCAACCTGCACCGTAGGGCGCTTTTCCTCGATCTTGTCGTAGAATTCGGCCGAGGCCATGGTCGCGCCGCCAACACCGTCGCGTCCGGTCTTGGCGCCGAGATAGACCACGGGCAGGCCGACGCCCTCCGCCTTCGACAGGAAAATGCCATCGGTCTTCGCAATGCCGGCGGCAAAGGCATTGACGAGGATGTTGCCGTTGTAGCGCGGATCGAAATTGACCTCGCCGCCGACCGTGGGCACTCCGAATGCGTTGCCATAGCCGCCGATGCCGGCAACGACCCCTGCCACCAGATGGCGCGTCTTGGGGTGGTCCGGCGCGCCGAAACGCAGCGCATTCATTGCGGCAACAGGGCGCGCGCCCATGGTGAAGACGTCGCGCAGGATGCCGCCAACGCCTGTCGCCGCACCTTGGTACGGCTCGATGAAGGACGGGTGGTTGTGGCTCTCCATCTTGAAGACTACGCATTCGCCGTCGCCGATATCGACGACGCCGGCATTTTCCCCGGGCCCCTGTATTACGTTCGGGCCGGTTGTCGGAAGCGTGCGCAGCCAGCGCTTGGAAGATTTATAGGAGCAGTGCTCGTTCCACATCGCCGAGAAGATGCCGAGTTCGGTAAAGCTCGGCTCGCGCCCGATCAGCTGCAGAATGCGGTCATACTCGTCGGGTTTCAGCCCGTGCGAGGCGATGAGTTCCGGCGTGATGGCGATGTCGTTGCGAATATTCATTGCGCTCACGCCGTGCAGGCCGAATTGCCGCCCGCCCAGCGCGCCACGTCGGCATTGATGCGGGCGCTGAGCGGCCCGTCGGCCATGGGGCCGTAGCTGGCAATTTTCGCGGGCTTGCCGTCGGCCTCTATCACGAGTTTCGGCAGGCCCTGCGCAGCCTTCGCCTCGACGATGAGGATGCGCGGCTTGCCGGCCATGGTGTCCAGTTCGGGAATGATCCGCAGGCTCTTGAAGTCCTTGTCCTTGCGCCAGCAATTCTGCGCGCTCGCATTGACCTTCTGGAGAACGGCGACGGCGGCGGAATTGTCGCGCACGTTCAAGGGCGCAAGTCCGTCCGTCTTCTGGCAGGCTGCGAGCAGGGCCAGTATGCAAAGCAGCGGAACGGCTTTCCTCATGCGGCGATTTCCAGTGCGCTTTCGAACAGGGGCCTGCCGTCGGTCCCGCCATGGGCGCTCTCGATCAGGTTTTCGGGGTGGGGCATCATGCCCATGACGTTGCCGGCGTCGTTGATGATGCCGGCGATGTCGTTGATCGAACCGTTGGGGTTCGTGCCTTCGGCATAGCGAAAGACGACGCGGCCATTGTCCTCGAGGCGCTTAAGCGTTTCGGGATCGGCGAAGTAGTTGCCGTCATGGTGCGCGACCGGGCAATTGATGATTTGGCCCTTTTCGTAGCTGCGGGTGAAGGCGGTGGAAGCGTTGGTCACCTCGAGCTTTACTTGCCGGCATACGAATTTCAGCGAGGCATTGCGCATCAGCGCGCCGGGCAGCAGGCCGGTCTCGAGGAGGATCTGAAAGCCGTTGCAAACCCCCAGCACCCGCACACCGCGCGAGGCCGCCTCGGCCACTGTGCGCATCACTGGCGTGCGGGCCGCGATGGCGCCGCAGCGCAGATAATCGCCAAAAGAAAAGCCGCCGGGAATGACGATGAGGTCCACCGGCGGGATTTCGGTATCGGTCTGCCAGACGGTCAGCGGTGCACGGCCGCCAATCTTCGTTAGCGCCGCGATCATGTCGCGGTCACGGTTCAGGCCGGGGAGGAGGACAACGGCAGATTTCATGGGATCACCGTGAAATGGAAAGCCTTGCGGTGCCTAGCCGCCGCAAGCAGCGCGGTCAAGAAAAAGCGGAGGCTTGTGTGGTCTATCCAGAAGACTGCGTACGGGACTACAAGATTTCGAACCGGAAATTCTCCACGACCATGTTGGCGAGCAGCTTTTCGCACATGGACTGAAGATCGGCTTCGGCCTTTGCCCGGTCGCTGCCGGACAGTTCCACGTCGAAAACCTTGCCCTGGCGCACGGCGTTGACGCCGTCAAAGCCGAGCGAGGCAAGGCTGCCCTCGATCGCCTTGCCCTGCGGGTCAAGGACGCCGTTCTTCAACGTTACGATGATGCGCGCGCGGATCATGCCTGCCCCCGGCCTTCAAGCCTTCACTTGTCGGACTTGACGAGAACCGGACCCTTGCCGCGGGGCGGTTCGTTCTCGTTCATGATGCCGAGGCGCCGTGCAACTTCGCGATAGGCTTCAAGCATGCCGCCGAGATCGCGGCGGAAGCGGTCCTTGTCCATCTTCTCGTTTGTCACGACGTCCCACAGGCGGCAGGAGTCGGGTGAAATTTCGTCGGCGACGACGATACGCATCATGTCGCCTTCCCACAGGCGGCCGCATTCGATCTTGAAGTCGACCAGCTGGATGCCGACACCGAGGAAAAGGCCGGAGAGGAAGTCGTTGACGCGAATCGCCAGCGACATGATGTCGTCGATTTCCTGCGGATTGGCCCAGCCAAAAGCGGTAATGTGCTCTTCCGACACCATCGGGTCGCCCAGCGCATCATTCTTGTAGTAGAACTCGATGATCGAGCGTGGCAGCACTTCGCCTTCGGGAATGCCAAGCCGGGTCGAGAGCGAGCCTGCCGCGATGTTGCGCACCACGATCTCGAGCGGGACGATCTCGACTTCGCGGATAAGCTGTTCGCGCATGTTGATGCGGCGGATGAAATGGGTTGGAATGCCGATCCGGTTCATGTGGGTGAACAGGAATTCGGAGATCCGGTTGTTCAGGACGCCCTTGCCTTCGACAATTTCGTGCTTCTTGTTGTTGAAGGCGGTCGCGTCGTCCTTGAAAAATTGAACGAGCGTTCCCGGTTCCGGCCCTTCATAAAGGATCTTTGCCTTGCCTTCGTAGATGCGGCGGCGTCTGCTCATGGGATACCGGTGCCCCGTGTTTGTGCACCCGGGCCTGGGTGCCGCAATCGAATAGGCGGGAGGCGGCCGATTGCCTGCTTCCATCTGCGCGCGACACTATCCAAGCGCGCCGCAATAAACAACTGTCGCGGGATCGTGCGGCGGGGGAAAACCCGTTCTGCGACAAGATCGCGCGAAAATCGCGATGGTGTTCCTTTGCGGTAAAACAGCAGTTCAAAACGGCCGGCCTTTCCCCTATATACCGGGCATCGGCAGGACAGGAGGCAATGCATGACCGGAATCGACGATCGCGGCAAAGCGTTCGAGAACAAGTTTGCCCATGACGAATCGCTCCGCTTTAAGGCGGAGGCGCGACGCAACAAGCTGCTCGGGCTTTGGGCGGCGGAAAAGCTTGGCAAGAGTGACGATGACGCTGCCGCTTATGCCAAGGAGGTCATCCGTTCAGACTTCCATGAACCGGGCGATGAGGACGTGTTTCGCAAGATTCGCGCCGATTTCGATGCGGCGGGTGTCGACCAGTCGGATCACCAGATCCGCCGGACGATGGAAGAGTTGATGAACGCCGCCAAGGAACAGGTGCTGAAGGAAGTCTGATCTTCAGTTTACCCGAGATTTGAAAGACCCGCCGCGATGGCGCGTTTTTTTATTCGGCGGTCGAGAAATCCCAGGCCAGCGTGGCGACCAGCCGGTCGTTGTTCGCGTCGGACCCGTACCAGCGCAGATCCATCGACAACTGGTCGGTCATCGACCAGGTGGCGCCGGCATTCCAGTCCGAAAAATTGGTGTCGAAGTTGTCCTGGAAAGCTGCCGAGAATTCCCAGTTGTCGCTGACTGAATAGGTTGCGCCCATGGTTCCCTGGATGACGACGGCTTGCGGATCGAGGTCCAGTTCGGTGTTCAGCGTCAGTTTTTCATTGAGCGTGAAATCCGCCTTGGCGATCCATTCGCCGCAGCAGTCGCCGCTTTCGTCGTACAGGTACCGGTAGTAGGCCAGATCGAGGGCAACGCCGCCGATTTCGCCCCGCACGCCCGCATATAGGTCGAATTCGATACTGTCGCCGTCGAGTTCGACGCTCGACATCCAGATGCCCGAATAGAAAATGCCCGACGAAATCTCGCCATAGCCTTGCACGGCCGGTCCGTCGCCGCTCTGTGCAAACCCGTCGGACACGTAATTGGTCGTCGCGGCGGCGCCGAACGCGAAGTCAATGCGGTCGGGCCAATCATTGACCGGCTCCGCCGCCGTGACGATGCGGGGCGGCTCCTCGGCTGCGGTGCCAGGATCCTGTGCATGGGCGAATTGCGGAGGAAGTTGCGCCAGCAGGACCGCGGCGACTGACGAACGAAGACAAGCCATGTTTGCCCCTCGGCGCATCTGCGCCCGGGCAAACGGTAAACAAACGTGGTTAACCGCCGGTTATCGGCTACTGCTTGAGACCGGCGAGGAACTTGGCGAAAACCATCAGTCCTTCCGGCCATGGGCCGTGGCCGCTTTCATGGTTGAGGTGCCCGCTTTCGCCGGCATCCATGAACAGCGAGCCCCAGTCGGCGGCCATTTCCTCCGCCTTTTCGAATGCGCAGAACGGGTCGTTGCGGCTGGCGATGACAACCGAAGGGAAGGGCAGGGGTTCGCGCCGCGCCGGGCCGAATGTCAGGAGATGCCTGGGACGGATCGCGGGGTTCTCGACATCGGGCGGGGCGACAAGCAAGGCGCCGCGAACCTTGCATGCGATCTTGTCCGCCGCCTGCACCGCAACCTGCGCACCGATGGAATGGCCGATCAACACCACCGGCTTTTGCGCCGCTTCGACCGCAGCGACAAGATTGTCGCGCCAGTCCTCGAAGACCGGCTTGTGCCAGTCGCCCATCTCGACGCGGCGGGCGGCGGACAGCCGGTTTTCCCACCGGGTCTGCCAATGCAGCGGCCCGGAGCCCTTGTAGCCGGGCAATATCAAAATGTCTGTTTCCGTAGTCTTCATGCGCGAAGACATAAGTTCACTGCAGCGGGGTGTAAACCCGCCATGCCGCAATGCAGCTACATCTCGAAGCCAATCGGCGCCTCAAGGATGGTGTTGTCCGAAAACAGGGCGTCGCTGAAAAGATCGGCGGCGTTGACCACCAGATATTCATCATCGGCTCCTGCCTCTTCCCAGGCCGCGTAGAGAAAACCGGCGAGGACCGGAGGCAGCGCTATTGCTGCGCCATCTTGTGCGGTGGTCCAGCCTTGCCTTGTATCCTCGTTGAACGTGAACAGGTTCACGGCGTCCCCATCATGGTACTCGATCTGGAAGTTCCCATCGGGTTCAGGCAGCGGCTGCGGACCGGGCTCATGTTCCGGTTGCGCTGCCGGCTCGCCAACCTGCCCGGCAGCCGGCGGGTCGAAGGAAATTTCGGCCGTGGCGGTGACGGTGAATTCGAAGACCTTCGCAGCGACGCTGAATTGATCCGTGTCGAGGAATACTTCGACATCGCGAACTTCCTGCGACGGGTCGCTTACGCCCATCCCTTCCGGCTGCGACCATTCGGAAAAGCCGAGCGGACCGGTGACTTCCTGATCGCTCTCCGGAGCCGTCGCGAAAAACTGTGCCAAACTTGCAAATGCGTCGCTGGCTACATCCTCGCCTTCAAGGCCCGCCACCAGTTGCTCAACCGGCACGATTTGCGGTGATGATGACGTTGCGGGAGCTTCGGTCTCTTCCGCGCGCTGGTCCCGGGCCACCGGTATTGCGCTCGCCCAAAGACCGCTTGCGAGCATGGCGGCGAGGCCAAGAATGGCTGTGGATGCTCCCGCAAACACGCGCCGCCGCGCAGTCTTTTGATTTCCGGCTTCCGGAAAGATCGCGGCCGCATCGCCTTCGAAAAACAAATTCAACATCGTAGCGCCCCCCAATGCATGACACTGGAATTGGCCTAGCACGAAGCTTAACGGGGCGGAATCGGATGATTAATATTTGATTAAACTTGTATTGAGCATGGTTAATTTTGACTTAAAAATGTATTATTTACAGCACATTAACTTTCTTTCGGGCTTCGGTGTAAGATCCATTGGTTAATTGTGAGACTTGCCGAACACCCGCCGGAAGATCGTGTCGACATGCTTGGTATGATAGGCGAGGTCGAATTTCTCGCGCAGATCAGCCTCGCTCAGCGCGGCCATCACATCGGGGTCCGCCAAGAGTTCGGTGAGGAAGTCCTTGCCTTCTTCCCATACCTTCATGGCGTTTCGCTGCACCAGCCGATAGGCATCCTCGCGCGAGACGCCGGCCTGCGTCAGCGCCAGCAAAACGCGCTGTGAATGTACTAGTCCGCGGAAGCGGTTGAGGTTCGCCTCCATGTTCTTCGGATAGACCAGCAGCCGGTCGATGACGCCGGTGAGGCGCGCCAGCGCAAAATCGAGCGTGATCGTCGCATCCGGGCCGATCATGCGCTCGACGGAGGAGTGCGAGATGTCGCGCTCATGCCAAAGGGCGACATTTTCCATGGCGGGCAGGGCGTAGGCGCGAACCATGCGGGCAAGGCCGGTGAGGTTTTCCGTCAGGACCGGGTTGCGCTTGTGCGGCATGGCCGACGAACCCTTCTGTCCGGGCGAGAAATATTCCTCCGCCTCCAGCACCTCGGTGCGTTGCAGATGCCGGATTTCCGTGGCCAACCGCTCGACGCAGGAAGCCACCACGCCGAGGGTTGCAAAGAACATCGCATGCCGGTCGCGCGGGATGACCTGTGTCGACACCGGTTCCGGTTTCAGGCCGAGCCGTTCCGCGACATGTTCCTCCACCCGCGGATCGATGTTGGCGAAGGTGCCTACCGCGCCCGAGATGGCACAGGTCGCGATTTCCGCGCGTGCATGGACGAGGCGCTCGCGACATCGCGCAAATTCGGCGTAGGCAAGCGCCAGCTTGACGCCGAACGTCGTGGGTTCGGCATGGATGCCGTGGCTGCGGCCGATGGTGAGCGTGTCCTTATGCTCGAAAGCGCGGCGCTTGAGCGCGGCCAGCAGTCCGTCGACATCGGCAATCAGCAGGTCGCCGGCCCGCGCAAGCTGCACCGACAGGCAGGTGTCGAGCACATCCGAAGACGTCATCCCCTGGTGGACGAAGCGGGCGCTCGGCCCGACGATTTCAGCCAGATGCGTAAGAAAGGCGATGACGTCGTGCTTGGTTTCGCGCTCGATTTCGTCGATGCGGTCGATGTCGAACGTGGCAGCGCCGCCCTTTTTCCAGATCTCTTGCGCGGCTTCCCTCGGGATGACGCCGAGTTCGGCAAGCGCATCGCAGGCATGCGCCTCGATCTCGAACCAGATCCGGAACTTCGTCTCGGGAGACCAGATGGCGACCATTTCGGGGCGCGAATAACGCGGGATCATCGACTTTCCTTTGGCGGGCTGTGCCTGCGCCATAACAGAGCGCGTTCGCCAACTCAACGCACGACGCCAGAATCCGGTTGATCAACCGAACTTCTGTTTCCATGACGGCATGAGATCGCCGGGCGCCGGTGTTGCCGCATGAATGCCACGCGCTATCGCCCGGGCCATAACGGCGCCTGCCGCGGCGGACAAATCGATCCAGTCGTCAATTGCGGGTGAAATGCCGCTTGCTCCGGTTGCCAGCGCGAAGACGAGGTCGCCATCCAGCGGCGTGTGCGAAGGCCACAGAGCATGGGCCAAGCCGTCATGGGCGGCAATGGCTAGCCGCTTGGCCTGTGCTTTCGTCAGGAGGGCGTCAGTCGCGATCGCCGCGATGGTCGTGTTGGTTCCCGGCTTCGCCTGCTGGCGGAACTTGATGCGCAGATCGCGCGCATTCGCCGGCCACGGGTGCGGGCTGCCATGGCCGCCGAATTCGTCGCCGATCTCGAATTGCGCGGCGCGAAAATGCTTTCCGTCACCGACAAGCGGCGATCCAAGCGCGTTAACGGCCACGATTGCGCCGATGGTTACGCCGTTTTCAAGCATCAGCGAAGCCGTGCCGAGCCCGCCCTTGAGGCCCGCCACCATCGCGCCGGTTCCCGCGCCTTCGCTGCCGATGTTAAAGTCCAAGGCGGCATTGCAGGCGGCGTCGTAGCCAAGCTCGCGGTAGGGCGGGTAGCGCCCCCAGTCCTTGTTGCCGCCATTGATGAGGTCGAAAAGGATGGCGGCAGGCACGATCGGCACGATCTGGTTGCCAACCGCAAAACCCTTGCCGGTTTCGCGCAACCGCGCCTGTACGCCGCTCGCCGCGTCGAGGCCGAAGGCTGAGCCTCCCGAAAGCACGATGGCGTTGACCTCGCCAACCGTGTTTTCGGGCAGGAGCAGGTCAGTCTCGCGTGTTCCCGGCGCGCCGCCCATCACATGCACCGCGGCCGTGGCGGCAGGTTCGGCCAGGATCGCGGTAACGCCGGATTTCAGCGCATCGTCCTTCGCGTTGCCGACGAGGATGCCGGCCACATCGGCGATCGCGTTGCGCGGCCCGGCGCGGTTCATTGCCCGTTCTCCGAGACCTCGTTGAAGCGTCCGTTCCGCCAGACATGCAGCAAGTACGGGTTGCGGGCGTTCTGGCCGATCGCGTCGAAGGATACAGTGCCCGTCACCGTCTCGAAACTTCCATCCCGCAGTCGCGAAACCGTTTCGGCCGGTGTGGCGCCGAGTGCGGCCAGCGCGATCTCGATGCTGGCATAGCCAAGCAGGACATAGGGCTCGGGGGCAAGGCCGGCGGCAGCCAGTTCGCCGGCAATGGCACGGGCGGGCGGCAGCTTGGCCGGATCCGGCTGCAGGATGGCGAGCAATCCATCAGACACCTGCCGCGCATTTTGCGACCATTGCAGCGCCTCCAGCGCCTCGCCGCCCGCAATTTCCACCTTGCTTTCGAAATCGCGCGCGTTGGTCCACAGGATCGCTACGTCGTCGGCCTCGCCCGCGACGAAAGCAGCCGAAACGCCCGCTCTCTGCAGGCGGCGTATCGTGCCTGCCTGCGTCGATTGTGCCGGGCGGAAATTGTCTGCAAACGCCGGCGGATGCCCGGCTTCCTCCATGCGTACCCGCAATTCGTCGGCAAGCGTTCGGCCATATACCGTGCCGTCGTCGATCACCGCCCAGGGAATTCCGGCCCAGCGCACCGAAAGCTCGCGGAACGCGGCATCCGCCGCCATGCGGTCGTCCGGCGCAATACGGAAGATGTTCCAGCCTTCCTTTTCGGCATCCTTCAGCAATTGATGCGAACGCGCGCCGGCGACGAGCAGGGGCACGCCCGTTTCCTTGAACAAGCTTGCGGAAGGCGCAACGGTCTCGTTGCACAGGAACCCGGTCAGAATGTCGGCATCGGCTTTTTGAAGGTCCTGAGCCGCCAGCGTGGCGATCCCGCCATCGCAGCCGTCGTCAACGGCGACGAGCTGGACATCGCGGCCGTTTCGAAGGTTTTCAAGCGCAAGCTTGGCGCCCGCCAGAAACTGTTGCGCAAGGCCCGAAGCATTGCCGGACAGCGGCAGCGATAGGCCGATTGTCTGCGTTTGCGCCAGTGCAGCCGGCGCCTGCGCGAACTGCAACACCGCAAGCAGTGCGGCGGCAAAACGCACTGCCCCCGCCAGCGCTGTGCCGTGTGTTGTTTTTTCGGTTGTTTTCAACGAAGTTTCCGGTTGCCTCGGCGCCACATTGCGATCTTAGGGTGGCAGTCAGGGGCGCGCAAGGAAAGCATGCACCTGATCCGCCTTCCGAAAAATTTGTGTTTTGCCGGGCAGTGTGGTGAAAGTCGCAGCCTGCGCATTATCTACGTATCAAATCACTGCCGGAAATCCGCAACTTGCTCAATCGCACAAAGACAAACACGCTTGCCTCGGCGCAATATCGCGAAGCGATGAGCCGGATGGCCGGCGCGGTCAGCATCGTCACGACGGATGGACCGGCGGGACTTCGCGGCGTCACCGTTTCCGCCGTGGTATCGGTGACAGACAATCCGCCGACGCTGTTCGTGTGCCTCAACCGGAACCGCGACGAGAACCGCTTTTTCGAGAAGAACGGCTGCTTCGCGATCAACACGCTTGCGGCAGGGCACCTGCCGCTGGCGCGCGCCTTTGCCGGCGAGGGGCATCTTTCCATGCCGCAGCGATTCGCGTTGGGACAGTGGCGCACGCTAGAAACGGGAGCGCCGGTTCTCATCGGCGCGCGCATGGCGCTCGATTGCGTCGTCACGGACGTGCAGGCGGTGCACACGCACTTCGTCATTGCCGGGGAGGCTGTGGCGAAAGGCGAATTGCACAACGAACCTGCACTGATCTATCTCGACCGCAACTATATTTCCACCTGACCGGGCAGGCGTCATGGCCGCAGAAGCAAAAGCAGCATGCACGATACCCGCCTCCATCGACGAGGCCCTCGATCTGCTGCGGTCGGGCGGGTATGTCGCTGACCGGTCGCTTGCGACCGTATTGTTCCTGAGCCTGAAAATGGGACGCCCGCTGTTCCTGGAGGGCGAGGCGGGGGTCGGCAAGACCGAAATCGCCAAGGTGCTCGCGGACAAGCTGGGGCGCAAGCTGATCCGCCTGCAATGCTATGAGGGCCTCGACATCGCCTCGGCGGTCTATGAGTGGAACTATGCCGCGCAGATGATCGAGATACGCATGCACGAGGCGCTGGGCGACCAGGATCGCGACTCGATGGAGAAGAACGTCTTTTCCGAACGCTTCCTCATCCGCCGGCCATTGCTGCAGGCGCTGGAAAGTGAAGCGGGCGGCGCGCCTGTTTTGCTGATCGACGAACTCGACCGGACGGACGAGGCATTCGAGGCGTTTCTCCTGGAAGTGCTGTCCGATTTCCAGATCACCATCCCCGAACTTGGAACGATCAAGGCCAAGGAGCCGCCGATCGTCATCATCACCACCAATCGCACGCGCGAAATCCACGACGCGCTGAAGCGCCGCTGCCTCTATCACTGGGTCGATTATCCCGATGCGGAGCGCGAAATGGCGATCCTGCGGTCGAAGGCCCCGACGGCCGGCGAGACGCTGTCGCGCGAGATCGTTGCCTATGTGCAGAAGCTTCGCCAGATCGACCTGTTCAAGAATCCGGGCGTCGCCGAGACGCTGGACTGGGCAACCGCGCTCATCGAACTCGACAAGATCGCGCTCGATCCGCAAACCGTGTCCGATACGATCGGTGTCTTGCTCAAGTACCAGGACGACATCGCCCGCATTGAAAGCAGCGAGGGCAAGAAGCTGCTCGATGCCGTGAAGGCGGATGTGCGCACGGGCGCCGGCGCCTGAGGAGAAGACGATGCCCGACGGGCAACGCAAGCAGGCGGATGCGAGCGGCAGGCTTGCCGAGAACATCCTTTATTTTGCCCGCACGCTGCGGGGGGCGGGAATGCGCGTCGGCCCGGCGGCGGTGGTCGATGCGGTGAAGGCTGTCGAGGCTGCGGGTATTTCAAGCCGCGACGATTTCTACTGGAC
>JBGSJA010000138.1:0-9140 GCA_041742235.1 Salaquimonas sp.
CGCGGCAGCCGCGTGCCGCCCGGCGCGGTGCTGGCCTGATGCCACGCTATCGCCTTGTCATCGAATATGACGGGACGCCATTCGTCGGCTGGCAGCGGCAGGAAAACGGGCTTTCCGTGCAGCAGGCGCTGGAGGAAGGCATCGAACGTTTCGCGCAGGAACCCGCGACCGTCTTCGCCGCCGGGCGCACGGATGCCGGCGTCCATGCCCAGGGGCAGGTCGTGCATCTCGACCTCGAACGAAACTGGACCGCCGAAAAAGTCGCCGAATCGGTGAACGGCACGATGAAGTTCGCCGGCCATCCGATTGCGGTTCTGGATGCCGAGCAAGTTCAGGATGATTTCGACGCACGCTTTTCCGCCCGCAGCCGGCGCTACCGCTACCGCATCATCAACCGGCGGGCCAACCTGACCATCGACCGCGACCGGGCGTGGCATGTGAAGAAGCCGCTCGACGCGGCGGCGATGCATGCGGCTGCACAGCACCTGGTCGGCCATCACGACTTCACCACGTTTCGCTCGCAACATTGCCAAGGCAAGAGCCCCATGAAGACGCTCGATGTGCTGGACGTCGAACGATCGGGCCATCAGGAAATCGTGATCAGTGCCGTTTCGCGCTCCTTCCTGCACAACCAGGTGCGCTCGATGGTGGGAACGCTGAAGCTCGTGGGCGAGGGAAAATGGGCTCCGGCCGATGTTGCGGCCGCCTTGGCCGCGCGCGATCGCAAGGCATGCGGCCCGGTTGCGCCGGCCTGCGGGCTCTACCTGGCTGAAGTCAGCTATTGATCCCCGCCCGGCAGGGGCTAACTTGAGCAGACGGGCGTTTAGCCACGAGCCGGAGACAAATCCGTGAACGAACAAATTGTGCCGAACGACACCGCCCGGTTCGTCCGCGCCCTGCCCATCGCACGGCACTTTACCGAGGCGTTCGACGAATCCGGTCATGCGGGGGTTCCGGACGACTGGGTCGTTGCCGTCACCGATGTCGTGCGTTCGCGCGACCAGATCGCCAAGGGGCGCTACAAGGCGGTCAACATGGCCGGCGTTGCAATGATCAGCGCCGCAATGAACGAACTCTCAAGCCGCGACCTTCCCTATGTCTTTGGCGGCGACGGCGCGGCGATGGTGTTGTCGCCCGCCGAGGCGCAAGCCTTTTCCCCGGTGCTTTCAAGGCTGGTGGCCATGGCGGAGGAAGAGCTGGAACTGGAACTGCGCGCCGCGCTGGTGCCGGTTTCGCGAATCCGCGCCGACGGGTTCGACGTCCGCATGCAGCCCGTGCGGGTGTCCGATGCGATCACCAATTACGCCTTTACCGGCGGCGGGCTTTCCCACGCCGAGAAACTGATGAAGGCGGGAGAATACCGCCTGGCGAAAGGTCCGCCCGGATCGCGGCCCGACCTGACAGGGCTTTCCTGCCGCTGGACGCCGGTATCGGCTGAGGGCCGCAGCATTGTTTCGCTGATCGTGGAGCGCGGCGATGCGGCAACGAGCGAAGGCTTTTCAGAAACCATCCGCCAATTGCTGGCACTGCTCGACATGGACGGCGATGGCGGCAGCCCGATCCCGCCGGGCGGGCCGAACGTGCGCTGGCCGGTGGCAGGGGCATATCTGGAAGCACGCGCCACGCGCGGCGACCGCAGCCTTTGGGCCATGCGCCTGCAGCTTTTCTTCACGACGCTGCTGGCGTTCTTCCTGTTCAAGACCGGTATCAAGGTGGGGGACTTCGATCCCGCGCACTACCAATCCATGACCGGGCTCAACACGGATTTCCGCAAGGTGCAGGACGGCTTGCGAACCACCGTCTCACTTGCTCCGCACGAGCAGGAAAGGCTCGAGACATTCCTCGAACTGCAGCGGGAAAAGCGGCTGATCCGCTACGGCCTTTCGGTGCAGGATAGTGCGCTGCTCACCTGCTACGCGCCATCGGTGATGGAAGACGGGCACTTCCACTTCCTCGACGGGGCGGGCGGCGGCTATGCCGCGGCGGCATCCGCCATGCGGGCGTGAACTACCACAGCGTTTCCATGGCCCGCCCACTCCATTTCGCGTCGTAGTCGGGCCCGCCGACGCGGCCTGCGGTCAGCGCCGCGAGGATTTCGCCGGGCGTCGGCAATGTCGCCGGGTCGACCTTGGCGTCTTCCTCCCACAGCCGCGAGCGGACCAGCGCGCGTCCGCACTGGAAAAAGACTGCGTGGGTTTCGATCACGATGACAGTGCGCGGCTCAGCCCCGTCAACCGCGAACGACGCCTTGAGCGCGGGATCGACCGAAAGATGCGCGTTGCCGTTGACGCGCAGGCAGTTGACCGATCCGGGAACGAGGAAGCACAGCGCGACCCGCGGATCGCGTACGATGTTGCGCAACGAATCCACGCGGTTGTTTCCCCTGCGGTCCGGCATCAGCAGCGTGCTTTCGTTCTCAACGTGCACGAAGCCGGGCAAGTCGCCGCGGGGCGAACAATCCATTCCTTCCGGCCCGACGGTGGCCAAAGCGCAAAAGGGCGAAGCCTCGACGAAGGCGCGGTACTGGGCGATGACGCCGGTTGTCTCCTTCACCAGCGAGGTTTCGCCGGGCGTGCCATAGACATCGTGCAATTGCTCGAGCGTCTCGATGCGGTGATCCTGGTCAGCCATTGGTGCGGAACCATTCCTCGAGGAATTTCAGGTAGATTTGCGTCAAGGTTTCCAGATCGTCGATCGCCACGCGCTCGTCGACCTGGTGCATGGTCTGGCCCACGAGGCCGAACTCCACCACCGGGCAGTAGTCCTTGATGAAGCGCGCGTCGGACGTGCCGCCCCCGGTCGACAGTTGCGGCGTCGCGCCCGTAACGGCGCTGATTGCCGATGTGAGCGTGCCGGTCAACGCTTCGTCGCTGGTCAGGAACACGGGGCTGACGCGCCCGATCCATTCGACCGAAAAACGCGCCGCGCCTTGCCTGCCGCGGCGCAGCCTTCCGGCCCCGGCGCCGGCGTCGAGGCGGCGCATGATCTCCGCCTTGATGCTGTCGCCGTCCCAAAGATTGCAGAAGCGGATGTTGAAGGCTGCGCTGGCGCGGGCGGGGATGACATTGGTTGCCTGGTTGCCGACATCGACCGATGTTATTTCGAGGTTTGTCGGCTGGAAGCTTGCCGTGCCTTCGTCAAAGGGTGTCGCGATGAGCGCATCCAGGATGTCCAACAGCCCGTTCACCGGATTGTCGGCTAGGTGTGGATATGCGGAGTGGCCCTGCACGCCCTCGACGACAATGCGGCCCGAGAGCGAGCCGCGCCGCCCGTTCTTGATCGCTTCGCCGATGAAGGACGGGTTTGAAGGCTCGCCGACGATTGCCGCGTCCCAGCGCTCGCCGCGCGCCGCGGCCCATGCCAGCAGCTTGTCGGTGCCGTTGACCGAGGGGCCTTCCTCGTCGCCCGTGATCAGGAACGAAACCGAACCCGGCGGATTGCCGTGGGCCGCGATGTAGCGGGCGGTCGCGGCAACGAAGCAGGCGATGCCGCCCTTCATGTCGACCGCGCCTCGCCCGTAGAGATTTCCGTCTGCGATTTCCCCGGCGAACGGGGGGTAGGTCCAGCGGCTTTCATCACCCGGCGGCACAACGTCTGTGTGACCGGCAAAGAGGAAATGCGGGCCTTCCCGGCCGAGGCGCGCGTAGAGATTCTCGACATCCGGCGTGCCGGCTTCGCTGAAAACAGGCCGCTCCACCGCGAAGCCCATTGGCTGCAACAGGGACTGCAGCAAGGCCAGCGCACCGCCTTCTGCGGGGGTTACGGACGGGCAGCGGATCAACGCCTCCAGAACCTCAACCGGGCTGGTCGTGTCCATGGTCAGTCGCGCAGCAATTCGTTGATCGACGTCTTGGATCGGGTCTGTGCATCGACCTTCTTCACGATCACCGCACAATAGAGATTGATGCCGTTCTTCGACGGCATCGACCCGGCTACGACCACTGAACCGGCAGGCACCTCGCCATACATCACCGTCCCGGTTTCGCGGTCGACGATCTTGGTCGACTTGCCGATGAAAACGCCCATGCCCAGCACAGAGCCTTCTCGCACAATACAGCCTTCGACGACCTCGGAGCGCGCGCCGATGAAGCAATTGTCCTCGATGATGGTCGGGCCCGCCTGCATCGGTTCGAGAACGCCGCCGATCCCGACGCCGCCGGAAAGGTGCACGTTCTTGCCGATCTGTGCGCAGGAGCCGACCGTCGCCCACGTATCGACCATCGTGCCTTCGTCGACATAGGCGCCGAGATTGACGAAGGAAGGCATCAAGACGACATTCTTGCCGATGAAGGCCGATCGGCGCACAATGCAATTGGGCACGGCGCGAAAGCCCGCTTCGCGAAAATCGCCCGGCGCCCAGCCGTCGAACTTGGAGGGCACCTTGTCCCACCATTTTGCTTCGCCCGGGCCGTTTGCGATCACGTCCATTTCGTTGAGGCGGAAGGACAGCAGCACCGCCTTCTTGAGCCACTGGTGCACGGTCCAGTTTCCATCCGCGCCACGTGTCGCGACGCGCGCCTTGCCGCTGTCGAGCAGCGCCAGCGCTTCGTTGACCGCGTCGCGAATTTCGCCCCTGGTCGCGGTGGAGATGCCCTCGCGCGCCTCGAACGCGGCTTCGATGGTCTTTTCGAGCGCCTGGTGGGCGGATGTGGCCATTGGTTCACCTGATCATTGGAAAGTTGGAGGCTGGTGAGCCGTTGCCATATTCGAACCGGGCGGACTAATCAACAAACCGCCGGAAAACTGTTCGTCACCGCCAGAGGTGAAAACGAAAAAGCCGCCCGTCGCGTGGCGAGGGCGGCTGATTGGCCTTGTCAGGCGCTGAATATTACAGCTTGGCCTTGATGTTGTTGAAGGTGTTGTTGACACCGCCGCCTACCGCGGTCGCGCCGCCGATGATTGCGACAGAAATCAGGGCTGCAATCAGGCCGTATTCGATGGCCGTTGCGCCGGATTCGTTCTTGAGAAAGCGTGCCACTAGTTTCATTTCGGTAATCCTTGCTCCACGAGTTGCGCACCTTGTGCGGTCAACCGGGTGTTCCCCCGTTCTGACCCGGCGATTTCTAGAACAAGGATATTTCGGGTTGGTTAAAGCGTGGGGCTTGGCCTGCACAACCGGAAGAAGTCAATCACTTTGGTAAACGCCGTCCTAAGCCGCAATTTCTTGTGCCATTGCCCTTTATATACCGGAGTTGGAACCGCACCCGGCGCAGTGGGCCGGGCAAATTTACCATTCCTAAACCAAAATATCCGAAGGTGGAAAAAGTCAGAACCGTTGGAGTGAAGTTATGGTCCGGTTTTTCTTGGTGGCCACGTTATGCGCGCTTGCCCTGCCGGGCCTTGCTGCGGCCGAAGCGGTTCAAGCCGACGAATCCAATCCGCCCGTCATCGTCACGGTCGATCGGGCAAAGGTTTTCCGCGTCTCGCGGCCGGCCGCCACGGTGATCATCGGCAATCCAGCCATCGCCGATGCAACCGTCGAGGACGAGCAGACTCTTGTCCTGACCGGCCGCTCCTTCGGGGTTACCAACCTGATCATTCTCGACGCCAAGGGCGAGCCCATCGTGGACCAGACGCTGGTCGTCAAGGGCCATGAAACCAATACGGTCCGCATCTACCGCCGCTCGCAGCGCGAGACAATGGCATGCGCGCCCGTTTGCGAGCCGACGCTCACCATCGGCGATGATTCCGAGGCATTCAACTTCGCGTCGGAACAAATCAACGCCCGCAACACGCTTTCCGACGCCAAGCAGTAAGCCTGCCTTGCAGCATGGTTGATGCATCGTTTCCCGGACCGCTTCAATTTGCGGGTCCGCGGAGACGGTCCATTAAGTGCCTCGTGGTATCAATCGCGCCATGCCTAATCAGTTGACCGGGATGGGTGCGAGATGAACGAGTTGAACCTGCCAGGCCGGCCAAGGCTGCGCGATTACCTCCGTGCTCCGAAAGTGGTCAGGCGATTCCGCAATGACCAAAAGGGTACGACGGCGATCGAATTTGCCATGCTGGCAGCGCCGTTCTTTGTCCTGCTTTTCGGCATCATCGAAAGTTCGCTCATCTTCTTCGCCGGCCAGATGCTGGAAAGCTCCGTCGACGACGTGGCCCGCAAGATCCGTACCGGCCAGCTCGACAACACCATTACGGAAACCCAGTTCCGCACCGAAATGTGCGATTCCGCAGCGATCTTGTTCGACTGCGACAATCTCAAGATCGACCTGCGCGTGGTTGCGAAGTTCGAGGATCTGGGCAACCCGCCGATCGCCGATCCGAATACTAACAATGCGGATTTTTCCACCTACGGCTTCACGGCGCCATGCCCCGAAGAGATCGCCATGGTGACCGCAAGCTATGAATGGCCGATTTTCACCTACTTTGCCGCGGACAACATCTATCCGCAGTCGCGCGGCGCGAACAATTCGGCATTCCGCAAGATCCTGCTCAACGCGGTTTCCGTTTTCCGGACTGAGCCCTATCCGGCCGGAACGGGCGGCAAGGCATGCTGATGCGAACAAGGACCCCCACCATGTCAATCGGTCAATTGCTCTTCAGGGCCAAGGCCAGGCTGCTGATGGCCGGCGATGCGTTCGCGCGCGAAGTTCGCGGCGTCGCGGCGGTCGAATTCGCCTTCATCGCCCCGATCATGCTGCTTTTGTTCGTTGGCACGATCGAGCTTTCGGCCGGCGTATCGGTCAATCGCAAGCTGTCGCGGCTTTCAAGCACGGTCAGCGACCTTGTCACCCAGAGCCAGACGCTGACGGTCGCGGACATCACCAACATCATGAACGCGTCCGCCAAGGTGATGTATCCATACACCGATACGGTGAGCATTGTTCTCACGGGCATATCGATCGACGCCAGCGGGACAGCGAAGGTTGCGTGGAGCCAGGCGAAGAACGGGACACCGCTCACGGTCGGGACGACCTATGGCAACGTTCCGGTCAAGATCAAGAAGCCGAACACGTTTCTCGTCGCCGCGCGCGTCGCCACGCAGTACACGCCGTCTTTCGGTTGGGCGCAGTACAACGCCACGACCGGGCTTTCCTTCAATCGGTCGGCAATCGACATGAACGAGGAAATTTTCCTTCGGCCGCGCATCGGTTCGACCGTGACGGTGAACTGACAAGGCCCGCTCAGCGCGTGTCCGGCTGGGCGGAAAGGCCCGCCTCGCGGAACATTTCGACAAGCGGCGCAAACTGCGACTGCCTGGCGGCAATGAAGCCGCCGCCATAATCGGGCTCGATCGCGTCATAGGCGACAGGGTCCGTGTCGAACAGACTTGCCAGCACCGATCGAAGTATCGTCTTGGCCTCCGCATCAAGGCTCTTGCGAACGGCGTGGATCCGGTACGGTATTGGCGAGGATTGCCAGATAACCTTTGCCGCGAATGGCGAATCGCCCAGTTCGGCGATCTGGCGCATCGTGCCGCGCGAATTGCCCTCTTCCTCATTTTCCCTATCCGGTTTCCAGCCGAGCAGCGCGTCGGCAGAACCATCCGCGAGCGCGGCGATCGCGGCCTTGCTGTTGGCGTGGCCTGAGAGTGTCGCGGCACCTGCCTCGATGTCGAAGCCGGCCTCCCGCAATTCGTGCTTGGCCAGCATCAAGCCGCCAACCGGGCCGCTTTCCACGACTGCAATCGTGCCACCCTTGAGTGCTTCAAGGTCTTTGGGCCCGCCAGGCTTGGCGAGCAATTGTTGGCGAAAGGATTGCCCGCCACCCGAAAACGTCGCAGCAACGAGTGGATCAACACATTCGCAACTTGCATAGGCGGCCGCATAGGCGCTGGCCGAGAACACGGCGAACTCCACCCGTGACCGCGAAAGCGCATCGATGACCGCGCGGTAATTGCGCAAGGTCACGATCTCGACCGGCAGTCCGAGCGCCTTTTCAAGGGCAAGCCGGAATGGTTCAATACGGGCGGCCACCGCCCTCGCATCCTGTATTGCTGCAACCGCAACGCGGAAAGACCCTATTTCCTCCCGCCATTCGGCCCGGACCGGTCCGCAAAGCGCGACGAAAACGCCTGCAATCGCAACAATCCTGCCAAACATGGCGCTCCTCCCAAATCATCAGCAACCAGTTAGCCGCAAAACGCCGCAAGATCAAAACCACGGGGAAGAGGCAAGCACGATATGGCGCGGCCCATGCTTTCTGGGTAAGGTCCGCGCCCATGCGCAGCGAACATCATGCTTCCTGAAATGGCCAGGGCTTTCCTCTTCGTACTGGATTCGGTCGGAATCGGCGGCGCGCCCGATGCCGCCGCATTCGGCGATACCGGAGCCAACACGCTGGGGCACATAGCGCGCGAATGTGCCGCCGGCCGCGCCGACCGGGAGGGCCTTCGAAGCGGCCCGCTCAATCTGCCCAACCTTGAGCGCCTCGGCCTCGGCCTTGCCGCGCGAAACGCCAGCGGCGAACTGCCGGCCGGGTTCGATCCGAATGTCGAACCCGTTGCGGTGCATGGAAGTGCCATCGAGGTTTCGCAAGGCAAGGACACACCCTCCGGCCATTGGGAAATCGCCGGCGTGCCAGTCCCCTTCGAATGGGGCTATTTCCCGAGAACCGATCCCTGTTTTCCGGCGGAACTGACATCCGCCATCATTGCCGAAGCTGATCTTCCCGGCATCCTTGGCAACAAGCATGCTTCGGGAACGCAGATCATCGCCGAACTGGGCGAGGAGCATGTGCGCACCGGCAAGCCGATCCTGTACACCTCCGCCGATTCGGTGCTCCAGATCGCGGCGCATGAAACCCATTTCGGGTTGGGGCGCTTGTACCGGCTGTGTGAAATCGCCCGTGCAGTGCTCGACAAGACGATGCGCGACGCCGTGATCGGCCGCGTCATCGCACGGCCCTTCACCGGCGAGACGCGCGACAGTTTCGAGCGCACCGGCAACCGCAAGGATTATGCCGTGCTGCCGCCGGAGCCCACGCTGCTGGATCGCCTCAAGGCAGCCGGGCGGCAAGTCATCGCGGTCGGCAAGATCGACGACATCTTCGCCCATCAGGGCCCCACCGATGTCCGCAAGGCCAACGGCAACGCCGAACTGCTGGAAGCGACGTTTGGCGCGATCCGTGATCTCCCCGAAGGCGGTCTTGTCTTCACCAATTTCGTCGATTTCGACCAGCTATACGGTCACCGG
>JBGSJA010000139.1:0-2576 GCA_041742235.1 Salaquimonas sp.
GATCTTCGCGAGAATCACAAGCTGGTCACGAGTGGCATCTACGAGAAATTGCGGCACCCGATGTATTCCGCCTTCTGGCTGTGGGCGCTCGCCCAGCCTTTCCTGTTGTCGAACTGGCTGGCGGGGCTTTCGGGCATCGTCGGGTTCGGCACGCTTTATTTCCTGCGGGTTGGACAGGAAGAAGCGATGATGGTCGAGCGATTCGGCGACGAATACCGCGCCTATGAGAAGCGCACGCATCGCATCATTCCGGGTATTTACTGAGCAGGCCCTGCCGCAGATTGCGGCAACCGGCCTCCCGCCGCCGGCCGGATTGCAGCCTTTGTGCAACAGTGGCCCGCAAACAGCATTCACGCGCTTTCATACCGCTTTACGGCGCAACCTTCCCCTGCGAATTAGAGTTCCATTAACCGCTTTGCACCGACATTGCGGGAAATCCAGCATGATTCCAGGGCCAGCCATGATTCGCCAAACCGCTGTTTTGAGAACGATTTCCGTTGCAGCTCTGGCAGGCGCCCTCGCGCTTTCGGGCTGCTCCTCCACCGGCTCGTCGAGCAGCGCCGGCGCAGCGAAGCCCGAGGCGCCGAACCAGACCGAACTCAAGTCTCTCGACACGCCGAAGGTCGCACCGACCCGCACCGGCGAGGTCTACCTGATGCGCGGCCTGATGGACATCTTCTCGCGCGGCATGGACGTGATCGCGGCCAAGATCAACCGCTCGGGCGTGTACGCGGTATCCACCAGCTACACGCAATGGCAGGAACTGGCCGACAACATCGTCGCCCGTCACAAGGCCGGCAAGGTTTCCTATCCGGTCATCATCATGGGCCATTCGCTGGGCGCCAATGACGCGTCGAAAATGGCGAGCTACCTCGGCAATCGCGGCGTCAAGGTTTCGTATGTCGTGATGTTCGACCCGACAGAGCCCGGCTATGTCGGCAAGAATGTCGGCAAGGTGGTCAACTACTACATCCCGAACGGCGACAACCGCGTCTACAAGGGGTCGGGCTTCTCCGGTTCGCTGCAAAATGTCTCGATGAGCAACCGCGAGGACATCACCCACACAACGATCGAGAAGAACCCCGGCCTGCAGGCGCGGGTGATCGGCGAGGTCATGGCGCTGACCAAGAAGAAGACCGACAAGAAGGTCGCGAAGAAGCCGGCCAAGAAGGAAGCTCCGGCCGAGGGCTGATTGCACCTGATGCAAGTCCGTACCATTTCGAAAGGCGCGCCGTGGCGCGCCTTTTTCGTTTTCACTTGCCGGGAATGACCGGTCCCGAAGTGCGTCCGCGCCTTCCTGACCGCGGGGTCGCGATGATCTTGTCGATGCGCCGGCCGTCCATGTCCACCACTTCGAAATGCCAATGGCCGACATTCACCTGGTCGCCAACCTCGGGCAGCCGTCCGAATGCCTCGATCAGCAGGCCGGCCGCCGTCTCATAGGGCGGGTTTGCGGGCAGCTTGAGCCCGAGCGCATCGGCCATCGCACGCGCCGGCATCCACCCGGAAATGAACAGCGATCCGTCGGTGCGTTCGACAATGGCTTCTTCCGGCGGACCTTCCTCATCGGCGAAAACGCCGACAATGGCCTCGAGCAGGTCCGCGGTCGTGACAACGCCGAGGAAATGCCCGTATTCGTCGTGGACCATGCCGATATGGACGCTGGACTGGCGCAGCGTGTCGATGACGTCGAGCGCATCCGCCGGCGCGGGTATCACCGGCGCCTGCCGCACGAGGGCGCGAAGCTCGGCCTGGCGCGTGACCTTCTTGCCAATGATGTCCTTCACCCAGATGATGCCGACCGGATCGTCGGGATTGCCTTCATGGGCGGGAAAGCGCGAATGCGGGCTTTCGCGAATGAGTTTCATGTTGTGCGCGACGCTGTCGGTCAGATCCAGCATGTCGACATCCACCCGCGGCGTCATCACAAGCCGGACCGAACTGTCGCCCAGCCGCATCACGCGCGATATCATCTGCCCTTCGCCCGGCTCCAGCACGCCGGAGCTCTCCGCTTCCGCCACGATGGTGCGGATTTCTTCCTCTGTGACCTTCTGGCTGTCTTCATCCTTCTGCCCCAGCAGCGACAGCACGAGCCGGCCGGAATGATCGAGCACGAAGACCAGCGGCCAGGCAATGCGCGACAACAGCACCATTGCCGGCGCAACCATCGAGGCTACCCGCTCGGGATTGCGCAGGGCTAGCCGCTTGGGCACCAGTTCGCCGACGATCAGAGAAAGGTATGTGACCAGGGTCACGACCACGGTGACGCCGATAATGTCGGCCCAGAACTCCGGCAGGCCTGCTTGTGCCAGGAAAACCGCCAGCCGCTCGCCCAGCGTCGCGCCCGAGAAAGCGCCCGACAGCACGCCGACAAGCGTGATCCCGATCTGAACCGTGGAAAGGAATGCGCCGGGATCGGCGCCAAGCTTGATCGCCTGCCGCGCCCCTGCCGAGCCCTGCTTCTCCAGCATCTGCAACCGCGCCGGGCGCGAGGAGACGACCGCCAGTTCCGACATGGCAAGCAGGCCGTTGAGGACCGTGAGCAGAAACACGAGGCCGATTTCGATAAATACCAT
>JBGSJA010000140.1:0-10216 GCA_041742235.1 Salaquimonas sp.
CAGGAACGCCACGGCGCCGTCGAGATCGACCGTAAAGCCGCCCTTGACCTGGTTGAAGATGACGCCTTCGACGCGCTCGCCGGCCTCGAACTTCTTCTCGAGCTTGGTCCAGCTTTCCTCGCGGCGTGCCTTCTCGCGCGACAGCATTGCCTCGCCCAACGCGTTTTCGACGCGCTCAACGAAAACCTCGACCTCGTCGCCGACCTTGAGCGTGCCGTCCTTGGCCCGCGCGCCGAATTCCTTGAGGGGTACGCGGCCTTCGACCTTCAGGCCGACGTCGATGATCGCCTGGTCCTTTTCGATCGCCGTGATGCGGCCCTTGACGACCGATCCCTCGGCCACGTCGTGGGTGAGGAAGGATTCTTCGAGAAGCGCGGCAAAATCTTCCCGCGTCGGGTTCATGCCCGTCTGCTGCTGTACCATATTTTCTCCTGGTGTGACCCGTGCCGCCCTTGCGGCAGGTCCGGCGCCCTTGGTTGGTGTTGCGTTTGGCAAACCCCGCTACCCGCCCGAAAGGGCTTTCCGGCAATGCCGGTGGCGCAAGGATAACGAAGCCTGCCTGCTGGATTTCCGATCCCGCGCCGCAATGCGGCAGGGGGCTCACGCGCTGCCGGTGACCTTTTCAACGATCGAAAGCGCAGCGCGAAATGCCGCTTCTATACCCATCTCGCTGGTATCGATCAAGTGCGCATCCGGCGCGGGCCGCAATGGCGAGTCGGTCCGGCCCATGTCGCGCGCATCGCGCAGATTGATCGCATCGAGTATTTCATCGTAGTCCGCCCTGCCGCCGGCCTCGATGATTTCCTCCATCCGCCGCCTGGCGCGTACCGGCGCGGAGGCGGTCACGAAGAGCTTCACCGGCGCATCCGGGCAAACAACCGTGCCGATGTCGCGCCCGTCGAGCACCGCGCCCGGCGGGACCGTTGCAAATTCGCGCTGCTTTTCGACGAGCACGCGCCGCACGCCGGGCATCACCGCGACCCGCGATGCCGCCTCGCCGATGCCGTGCTCGGAGAGCACGTCGCGATCAAGCGATGCAAGATCGACATGCCGCGCCGCTTCCTCCGCAAGGCCGGCATTGTCGAGCGGCAATCCGGCAGACAGCAGCGCGTAGCCCACCGAGCGGTAGGTAAGGCCCGTGTCGAGATGGCGCAGGCGAAGTTGATCGGCAAGGCGGCGCGCCAGCGTTCCCTTGCCCGACGCCGCGGGCCCGTCGATGGCAATGACGAGATTGGCGGCGGCCATTGGTCAGGCGCTCCGCGCACAGGAACTGCAAATGCGATCGTGCAGGCCTGTCATCTCAGGCGATCTCCGCCGCGAACTGTGCGCCCAATGCGCGCATCAGGCTATCGAATTGCGGAAAGCTGGTCACGATCGGCGAGGCATCGTCCACGGTGACCGGCTTTTCGGCGGCGAGGCCCATGACCAGGAAGGACATGGCGATGCGGTGGTCGAGATGGGTGGCGACGGTTCCCCCGCCAAGGCCCTTGCCGTCCGGCCGGCCGGTGACCTTGAGCCAGTCAGGCCCCTCCTCGCAGGCAACATTGTTCGCCTCGAGCCCTCGCGCGACGGCGGCAAGACGGTCGCTCTCCTTGACCCGCAATTCATCGAGGCCTTGCATCAGCGTTTCGCCCTCGGCAAAGCAGGCCGCGACGGCAAGCACGGGATATTCGTCGATCATCGACGGCGCGCGTTCCGCCGGAACACTGACGCCCTTCAGCGGCGAATGGCGCACGCGCAGGTCCGCCACGTCCTCGCCGCCGGTGGAGCGGGCGTTCAGGATCTCGATATCGGCGCCCATTTCCTGAAGCGTCGCGATGAGGCCGGTGCGCGTCGGGTTCATGAGCACGTTGGTTATGGTTACGTCGGAGCCGGGAACGATGATTGCGGCGACCAGCGGAAAGGCTGCGGAGGAAGGATCGCCCGGCACCGTGATGTCCTGGCCCCTGAGCGCGCCCTGCCCGGCGATCCGGATGTGGCGCACGCCGCTCGCATCCGTCTCGACTTCCAGGTCGGCGCCGAAGCCGCGCAGCATCTTTTCGGTGTGGTCGCGCGTCATCACCGGTTCGATGACGGTGGTGACGCCTGGCGCGTTGAGGCCGGCAAGAAGCACGGCCGACTTGACCTGCGCGGAGGGGACCGGAACCGTGTAGGTCACGGGGTTCGCCTCCCGCGCGCCGCGGATCGTCACCGGCAGCCGTCCGCCGGGCTGCTGGTCCAGCACCTGGCAGCCCATCAGGGCGAGCGGATCGAGCACCCGGCCCATCGGCCGTTTCGAAAGCGACGGGTCGCCGATGAAGGTTACCGGAAAATCATAGGTTCCGGTGAGGCCCATGAACAGGCGGCACCCCGTGCCGGAATTGCCGAAATCGATCGGTCCCGATGGCGCCAGCAGCGCGCCGTTGCCGGCGCCCTCGATGATCCATGCGTCACCTTCCTTCCGTGCCCTTGCGCCAAGCGCCTCGGCCGCGTTGATGGAATTGATGACGTCTTCGCCCTCCAGCAGGCCCCAGATCCGCGTCGTGCCGCTGGCAACGCCGCCAAACAGAACGGAGCGGTGGGAGATCGACTTGTCGCCGGGGACGGGCGCCAATCCCGAAAGGCCCGCAGAGCGCGTGGCGGTCATCGGTCTTTTCACGGCATGTGCTGTCATGGCTGGCGGAAATCCGGGCTTGAGAATGCGGGGCGCATGTAACACAGCCGCAGAATGGCGTCATCGTCAAATCCGGTGGCCGCGCCGTCCGGCCAAATTGGCTTTTGACACGGAAGCAATGCCAGTCTATGGGAGGCCGGATTTTTCAGGACAACCGAGGTATCTGCAGTGGCCAGGGAAGAACTCGGGACTAAACGTGTCTGCCCGGAGACGGGCAAGAAGTTTTACGATCTGAACAAGGATCCGGTAGTGTCGCCATACACCGGAAAATCCTATCCCTTGTCGTTCTTCGTCGAGGCGGCCCCGGTGCGCGTGCGCAAGGAAAGCGCCAAGGCGAAGGTAACCGAGGACGAAGAAGTCGAGGCGGAGGAGGAATTCGAGGAAGAGGACGAGGCAGCGCCCGAACTCATCAGCCTCGAGGATGCCGAGGAAGATACGGCCGAGACCGTCGACAACGAGGATGAGGAAGAAATTCCCGATCTTCCCGACGATGTCGAGATCGAGGTCGAGGAAGAGGAAGACGAGGTGGCCGATCCCTTCCTTGAAGAAGAGGAAGAGGACGACGATCTTTCCGACGTCATCGGCGATGTGGACGGCGAAGAGGAAGTCTGACGCCTCGCTCCGCCGATCTTTGGCCTTGATTTGAGGCCGGGTGCGGAATAAAAGCACCGCTGTCGCGGTGGCGTGCCTTCCCAAGGGCGCCTTCAAGCCGCGCAGCACCGGGCTGGGATCTGATGTTCCAGCCGCGCGAATGGGGTCATAGCTCAGTTGGGAGAGCGCTTGAATGGCATTCAAGAGGTCGGCGGTTCGATTCCGCCTGGCTCCACCAATTCCCGGATCCTTCAATCCACCGGGCAATTCAAAGCCACCGGGCAATTCCAAGGTTGCACGTTGAAACGACAACGCCGCCGGTGACGGCGGCGCTTCGCTGTTGACTGCTGGCCGGCGCTAGACCTTGCCGTTCTTGAACTGCGGCGCGGCTTCGTCGAATTCAGTGCGCAGATTGGTGACTACGCGCCGGTTGAGCGCCTTGCAGGAAATGTCCGGGCAATCGCGAACAAGCCTTTCCTTGCCATAGCCCTGCGACCACATGCGCTGCGGATTGACGCCCTTTGCGGCCAGGTAATCCATTACCGCCTTTGCCCGCTTGTCCGACAAAGCCTTGTTGTTGGCGCCCGGATCGTCTGCAAAGCCCTGAAGCTTCACCAGCCACTTCGCGTGCGTGTTGAGGAACTGGGCCTGCAGGTCGAGCGTCTCACGGGCGACATCGTCGAGTTCGGCGGAGCCGGACGCGAAATAGACGCGCCGGCCAGCTGTCATGACGAGTTCTTCCTCGCTGCCGGCAACGATCTGCTCATAGCCACGGGCAGGTTGGTCGGTAACGCCTGTCCGCTGTGCCGTTTCGAGGACCGGCGAGCCTCCGCCGGTACACCCGGCGATGAGCAACGCACCTGCAAAAAGCGCCGACTTCGAAACACGCAAGAACGCATCGGCATGCATGGCGTCAGCTATCCTCTGCCACGGGCGCGCGGTCGGCGATGTGCTCGAGAACCAGCACGGCTGTGCCGACCGGGCAACGCCGGTACAGGTCGATTGCGTCCTCGTTGAACATGCGGATGCAGCCGGACGAAGCGTCGGTGCCGATAGACCACGGCGCGACCGTTCCATGCAAGCGGTAGCCGGTGTCGCCTTTGTCGTCGAACAAATACAACGCGCGCGGGCCGAGCGGGTTCTTGGGGCCGGCATCCATGAATTCGGGCAGTTCTGGATTGCGCTCGCGCATTTCCTTGGGCGGCACCCAACGCGGCCAGCGCGTCTTCCTGGCGACGCGCGAGCGGCCAAACCACTGGAAACCTTCCTTGCCAACGCCGACGCCGTAGCGGATCGCCGTGTTGTTTTCCCAGATCCAGTAAAGATAATGGTGGCGCGTATCGACAACGACGGTGCCTTCCGGCTCGTCGGAAAAATATTGCACCATCTGGCGGCGCCATCTGGGATCGACGGAAGAGAAATTCGTGGCGAGGTACTGGTTGCCCGAATCGTTCGCCATGCCGGCAATGAATTTGTTATTGGCCTGCGCCAGCGCTTCGCCGGTCCGCACGAACGGCATCGACAGCGGGACCGCTGCCCCCGCCACCATCACGGCAGCCTTGCCGAGAAACCGGCGGCGGCTGATTTCATTGGAAATCATGAATTTTTGCTCCTGAAAGCCCCTTGAATGACATGTGCGCAGTGTTTTGGACACTCATGCCAGAATAGCGACAATAATTTAGCAAAAAAGTGGCAAGGTCAACGGTGCCGCACATTCTTGCGGGCATGCAACCTATTTCACCCCCTTCGCTTTCGTCATGATGACATCGATCCACGCAAGGATCAGCGCCGAAACCACGAAGGCAATATGGATGATCGTAAACCACATCAGCTTGTCGTTGGTGAACTCGTTTGCATTCAGGAACACCTGGAGCAGGTGGATCGAGGAAATCGCCACGATGGTCGAGGCCACCTTGATTTTGAGTGATCCCGCGTCGATCTTGCCGAGCCAGTGGACTTCCTCGCCCGCCTCGCCCTCGAAGCGCGAGACGAAATTCTCGTAGCCCGAGATGATGACCATGACGACGAGGCTCGCGACCAGCGCCGCGTCAATGAGGGCAAGGATCCGAAGAATCGTCTGGGTTTCGTCGAGGGCAAGGCCGTTAGCCATGAAATCGATCAGTTTCTTGGAAAAGCTGATCGCATACATGGCGAGCGCCAGCGTCAGGCCGAGGTAAAAGACTACCAGCAGCCAGCGCGAGGCGAGAATGATCCGTTCGATGAATAGTTCGAGCGATTTCATGAGGGCAATTCGAAATGACGGGTAGACAGAACATATGCATGGCGGAATTTTTCGCAAGGCCACCCAAGCCTTTGTCGGGCCCTGCGATGGACGTGGCCTGCGGCAAAGGCGTTTTCATTGTCCCGCCGAGCGGCTAGAACCAAATGGACGGCGCCGGACGCCATTTCTGACGGAGACGAAAACCATGAGTTTGAGGCCCCTGCTGGCGGCTGTTATTGTGTCGGCGCTCAATATGACGGGCGCAATGGCTGATCCGGTGACGCTGGATGATTTCGGCAATGGCGCCGCGGGGCGCTGGCGCTTCTTCGCTGATACGGTCATGGGCGGGGTTTCGACCGGAAAGGTAGAGTTCCTCAGCGAAAAGGGCGTGTCGTTCGCGCGCATGAGCGGGGCAGTGAGCACCGCCAACAATGGCGGCTTCATCCAGTTCCGCACGGATCTGGCCGGGCGCGTGCCCGAGGGGGCGACGGGCGTTTGGCTCGTGGCGCGCGGCAATGGCGAGCGCTATTTCGTCCATCTGCGTACTGCCGCCATGCTGCTGCCCTGGCAGTATTACCAGGCGGGCTTTTCGACCGGGCCCGGCTGGCGCGAGGTGCGCCTGCCTTTTTCATCGTTCAAGCCCTCTGGGCGCGGACTGGAGGCCTCGCCCGAACCCCGGTCCCTTCGCTCCATGGGAATCGTCGCCTATGGCCGCGATCACGAGGCGCGGGTAGACGTGCGGCAGGCCGGGTTCTACTGAGCGGTTTGGCCGCATCGGCCGGCGGCCCGGCAGGCAGAGCGGAGTTTGGCGTGTTTCAACAGGCAAAGGCATTTCACGAAAGGCAGCGGCACGACGCGCATGTGCTGCTGATGGTCATGCTTGCGATCGACGTGGCGCTGATCCTGGCGCATGCATTCCAGGCGCGACTGCCTTTCCTGCGTCCCGGGCTTTTCGATATCGATGCGCAGTTCAGCCTGTCCTCGCTGATGATCTTCGCCCAGTTCGCCGCGATGGTGCTTTTCCTGTCGGAGATCAAGTACAACCGCCGCGACCGTGCGTTCGATTTCTGGAAGTACCTTTTTCTCTACATCCTTGCCGACGATATTTTCGAAATTTCCGAGCATGCGGGAGAGATACTGGGTGAATTGTTCAGTTTCGAGACCCTGTTCGGGCTGACACCCGCCGACTACGGCAAGTTCGCCTTCGCCATTGGCGGGGGTCTCGCCGTTTCCGCCTTTCTCGGCTATTTGCTGCGCCGCAGCAGCCGCGAATTCGTGACGGTCTCCTTCGCCATATTCGTCATGCTTTCCTGCTTTGCCTTCTTCGCGGTGGTGTTCGACATCATCCACGCGATTTTCGACAAGGACCCGCGCATGGGCTTTGCCTTCGCCATTCTCGAGGAAGGCGGCGAGATGATCGTGCTGAGCTTCCTGACGGCCTATCTGTTCCATGTGTGGCAGATATCGCGCAGCCGGGCGGGCTGACGCAGTCCTGCAATTCCACCGACGATCCGGTTTGCCGCAAGGACCGGCCGCGAAAACTGCGGAACCATCGGCGGGCCTGCCTGTTGGGACCACTGGAACCCCAAGCAGAAAGGTTGGAAAGATGAGGAACCTGATTTTCGCAGCACTGCTATCGTCCACGGCGCTGGCGGCCGGGATGGTGCAGGCGCAGGAAAACAACCAGCAACTCCGGCAGCAGAGCGGGCAGGAGCAGCCGGCCGGCGAACAGGATCGGCAGGTGCGTGCGATACAGCTTGTCAACATGCCGGTGGTCAACGACGAAAACCGGCCGGCCGGAACCGTTGCCGGCGTGGTCGAGCGCGATCAGCAGCAATACGTGGTGATCGAGACCGCGCAAAATCGGGAAATGGTGATGGTCGAGATCGAGAACCTGCAGTTGCGCGGCAGGCAACTCGCGGTTTCGGCAACCAGCCTTGGCAATGCACAGCCATGGCGCGACGACATGCAGGCGGACTATACGCCGGTGCCGGAGCAGGAACCGGTGACGCTGGCAGCAATGCAGCAGGGCAGCCAGGGCGCTTCGCAGGAAACCCAGGGCGCACAGATCACAGTCGAGCAGCAACCGGCGCAGGTGATGGTTGAACAGCAGCCGCCCCAGATCATCGTCCGGCAGGCTCCGCCGACGATCATCGTCCAGCAGCCGCAGCCGGAAATCATCGTGCGCATGCCGGAGCCGCAGGTCGCGGTGAGCCAGCAGCAGCCGCAGGTACAGATCGAACAGCCGGAACCCGAAGTCGAGACAAACCAGGCGCAAGCCATGGTTTCCACGCAGCAGGCCCAGCCGCAGGTCCGTTTCGAGCGCACGGGCGAACCGCAGGTGCAGTTCCAGGAGGAACAGGGCCAGCCGGCGATCCGCGTAGAACGGATGCAGGCGGGCGAGCAGCAGGCATCGGCATCACGACAAGGAACCGGCCAGCAGTCTGGCGCTCAAGGGTTCGACCAGGAGCGCGTACGCAGGTCCTTCGAGGTCGGCGGGCAGCGGCAACAAGGCGCCAACGCCCAGCCGCAGCAGGTAGCCGCTTCCGAACTTGCGGGCATGGAGGTCCATAACGGCCGAGGCGAAGTGCTTGGCCGGGTGGACCGGGTTCTGCAGGATCCAACCCAGCGCGACCGGCACTACCTGCTGATTCAGGCGGACCAATCGTTCGGCTTCGACCAGAACCGCGCGATACTGCCGCTTGAACGCGTCTCGATGCAGAACGGACGGATTGTCGTCAGCGGCGTGACGGAAGACGACCTGCAGGCCATGCAGAATACCGGCGACCTTTCAGCCTATCCGCAGGTCGCGCAGGGCGAGATGGTGAATGTCGGAGCCACGCCCTGAGTATTTGAAATCACCGGTCAGGAAAGTCGAAGGCCGGCCCGCGTGGCCGGCCTTCCAGTTCCGGTCGCCGGCAAATTGTCATTCGTTGTTCATGCCGAAGACCAGCGGCTCTGCCGGCTTCAACAGGCCGGTCACGTCGCCGTTCAAGTCGAAGATTTCCTTCTCGACCTTCAGCTCCATCTGCGGCCCTCCTGCGGTGAAGTCGATCTGGTCGTAGTTGACCCAGACGACGTTGGGCGCAAAGGTGCTTTCGAAGTAATGCCGCTCTCCGGTCAGGTCCAGCACGGAGCGGAAGATGGTGCTGGCGATGTTCGGCTTGTCCGGGTCTCCCAGGCCGAAGGGGACCGAGATGTTGCGGATCACGCTGAACATAAAGGCTGCAGCCTCACTGCGGTCGGCCGGCTTTTGCAGCCCCGCCACGTAGTAGGCCGCGCGCACGAAGCGATCCATCGGTGTGCGCTCGCCCGGCAGGGGCTGGTCGCCGCCGAAGGTGCGATACTTCTTCAAATTCTCGATCTGAACGTCACAGGACGGCTCGTTGGTCATCACAGCGTATCGCTTGTCGTGGAAGATCCGGGGATTGCCATCCCTGTACTCAATAACCGCGGAATCGCCGGTTTTGTCGGAAAGCGACATGTGGAGCAGGGTCGGGAAGCCGTTGGGCAGGATCAGCGGCACCACCTGGAAGTCGATCGATTCGGTTGCCTTGACGGCTTCTGCGACCGTGGCGAAATTGTCCAGATAGTACTGGAGCCACTCCATGACGCTGATTGCCTCTTTCGAGGTATCGCGTGCCGGCGATCCGGCAGGTCTGCGCTGGCGTAGCTGGTTGCCCGGCCAGCGGGTGGAAATCACCCCATGATGTTGCAGTGCGGCCAAAGCGAAGATTCTGCCATTTGCCGGATTTGGACAAAATATTCTAGGCTACCTTCGCCTGGCGGGGAGATCGGACATGCGGCGGCAGGAAGTGCACAAAGTTCTGGCAAGCCGTGGCTGGCTTGCCGAGATCGAACCGGCGCTGGCATCGGCTGTGGTGGATGCCGGACGGCTCATCAAGCTGCGCCGGGGCGGGACGGATTGCCGACCCCCGGCCACATCATGCGCCGCTGTACCTGGTTCGGCTATGGTTCAATCTTCGACCGGCAGCGGCGAAAGATGATTCCGGCGGCCAACGAGAAATCGCTGGTGTTGCACGTGCCGCTCAGCGAGTTCAAGCAACTGCGCGCGACCTTTCCCAGCGCCGGACGTGCCTTCGGGCAACTCGCCACGCGGGGCGAGGCGATCTATCTTGCGATCGTCACGGACCTGCTGATCGCAAACACGGATCGCCGGATTGCGGCCGTCCTGCTGCGCGTGACGGGCGCCGAGGCGCCGGACCGGGCGCAAATGTGGCCTGTCGACCCGGTCGCCGACCAATGGTCTGTTCCCGGGAGTGTACCCTTGACCCAGTCAATTCTGGCCGAACTGGCAAATGCCTCGCCTCACACGGTCGCGCGTTTCGTCAATCGTGCCGGCGAGGCAGGCTGGATCGAATGGAAATATGGACGGGTGCGCATTCTCGATACCGGGCAACTCGGAGCCTTCGCTGCCGGGCAGAACTGATTTGGGCAATGCGCGAAGCAGTCAAAGGCGCACCGATGGCGATGCGCTGGCAGTCGCATGGCGGGCGGGCATCGACCCTGCGGCAGGCGCCGAGGAAAGCGTGCGGTTGTTGGGCCATGAACTCTACGGCGCAGCCCGAGGTTCGTATCTCGTCCGGCGAATTGGCGCACCCGACAGGATTCGAACCTGTGACCTCTGCCTTCGGAGGGCAGCACTCTATCCAGCTGAGCTACGGGTGCCAGTGCGCCAGGCGCAGGGCTCGGCGAACAGGGCGTAAATAACCCATGGCCGGGCCGGGGGC
>JBGSJA010000141.1:0-2463 GCA_041742235.1 Salaquimonas sp.
GGAGATCAAGCGACTGCACAGCCAGCTTGAAAACACGACGATGATCTATGTCACGCACGACCAGATCGAAGCGATGACGCTGGCCGACCGGATTGCGATCATGCGCGACGGCAGCATCCTGCAGCTTGCCGACCCGCAGACGATCTACAACCGCCCCGACAACAAATATGTCGCCGACTTCATCGGCTCGCCCGCGATCAACTTCATTTCCGGCGCCATTGCCGAAACGGGCGGCGGCAAGCATTTTTCAAACGGCAGCATGACCATACCGCTCGACCGGTACGAGTTCGGCAATGGTGGCGCTGCTACCGGCCAGACAGTGCATTTCGGCATTCGCCCGGAACAGATTGCCGTCGGCGCGGCGGCGGGCAGCGAGCCGTTCCAGGCGGAGGCCGAGGTCGAGATGATCGAGCCGATGGGCGCGGACTCGCAGGTCTGGTGCCGGTTGGCCGGATCGGAGATCCGCTTCCGCTCGGAAGGCTTGAGCACGTTGGCGCGGGGGTCGAAGATCAAGGTCGGATTCGATCCTGCCCGTGCTTCGATCTTCGACGCCGGGACGGAATTGCGGATCTGAACGGGGATGGACGTGCGGGAAATCGATCTCGCCGGTCGGTGGCGACTCGTGCTTGCGGGCGCGGAGATGTCTGCCGACATGTCCGTGCCTGGCGATGCCATCAATGCATTGCATGAAGCAGACCTGATAACCGATCCCTATTTCGGCCGGAATGAATACGGCCTTCGCTGGATTTCCGAACGCGATTGGACGCTCGAGCGCGCGTTCGAGATACCGGCCGGGTTTCCACTCGATAACTGGGTGCTGGAAGTCGAGAACCTCGACACGGTCGCGACCGTGGAGATCAACGGCGCAACCGTGCTGAAGGCCGACAATGCCTTCCGGCGATGGCGTGCCGATGCATCCAGCCTGAAGCACGGCGCGAACCGCATCGTCATCACTTTCCATTCCAACCTTGCCGAGGCCGCGCGGCGGCAGCAGGCGCAGCCCTTCCGCGTGCCATATCACGCCGGAAACTGCCCGCTGCCGGACGGCAACATGCTGCGCAAGGCGCAATGCCATTTCGGCTGGGACTGGAACATCGCCATCGCTCCGTTCGGGCTCTACGGAACGATCCGGCTGGTACATGCGCCGCTGGCCTTGCCGGGCCATGTGGTCGTGAACCAGCATCATGGCGCGGGCAGTGTACGGGTCGATGTCGAGGTCGCGTTCGAGCGCCGGCGGCCCGGTCCCGTTGCGGTAAGCGCAAGTTTCAACGGCGAGACCCGTTCGACGACCGTGGACGATGGCGACCGCGCTGTCTTCGGGTTCGAGGTGAGCGAACCACAATTGTGGTGGCCGAACGGGCTGGGCGGGCAGCCGCTTTATCCGTTGACGGTGGACATTGCCGGGCATGTCGAGAAACGGCGCATCGGCTTGCGCACGATCGAGCTCGAAAGCCGTCCGGACGAGGCAGGCCGCTCCTTCCTCGTCAAGGTCAATGGCGTGCCGGTCTTTTGCCGTGGCGCAAACTGGATTCCGGCAGACGCGCTGCCGGGCCGCATTACGCCGGAAAAGACCCGCAGTCAGCTGCAATCGGCAGCCGACGCCAACATGAACATGCTGCGGATCTGGGGCGGCGGATTCTACGAACCGGACTGGTTCCTCGACATGTGCGACGAACTGGGCCTCATGGTGTGGCAGGACTTCATGTTCTCCTGCAATCTTTACCCGTCGGATCGGGACTATCTTGCAGGCGTGGCGCAGGAAGTGCGCTATCAGGCAGGCCGTCTCCAGCACCACGCCAGCCTTGCCCTTTGGTGCGGCGACAACGAACTGATCGGCGCACTCAACTGGTTCGATGAATCGCGCACCAACCGCGACCGGTATCTCGTCGCCTACGACCGGTTGAACCGCACGGTCGAAGATGCGCTGCTGGCTGTCGATCCGCAGGCTAACTGGTGGCCATCCAGTCCATCGCCCGGCCCGATGAGCTTTGGCGATGCATGGCACGACGATTCTTCCGGCGACATGCATTTTTGGAGCGTGTGGCATGAAGGCCGCGACTTCGAGCATTACCGCGATGTGCGCCCGCGCTTCTGCTCCGAATTCGGGTTCCAGTCCTATCCATCCATGGATGTCATCCGCACCTTCGCCGACAAGGAAGACTGGAACATCGCTTCCACGGTAATGGAGTCGCACCAGAAGAATGCCGGTGGCAATGCCCGCATCGCCGAGACGATGTTTCGCTACTTCCGCTTCCCGGCAAGCTTCGAGGATTTTGTCTATCTGAGCCAGGTGCAGCAAGGCCTCGCCATCCGCACCGCGGTCGAATACTGGCGCAGCCTCAAGCCGCATTGCATGGGCACGCTTTACTGGCAGCTCAATGACACATGGCCGGTCGCAAGCTGGTCGAGCCTCGATTATGGCGGCGGCTGGAAGGCGCTGCACTTCATGGCGCGCCGCTTCTT
>JBGSJA010000142.1:0-8293 GCA_041742235.1 Salaquimonas sp.
TCACTTTATTGTCTCAAATCCGCCTTACATTCCGGCGAACGAAATAGGGGGCCTTTCCCGCGAGGTTCGAGAACATGATCCGCTTGCCGCCCTTTCAGGTGGCGGAGACGGCCTCGACGCATATCGCGCAATACTGACGCAGGCAGCCGGGCATCTTTTACCGGGCGGGCGTCTATATCTGGAACTTGGCTCCGGCCAGTCCGAACCGGTAGCTACACTGGCACGGGAGAACAATTGGGTGGTCTGCGGCGTTTACAAGGACCTGGCCGCCATCGAGCGCGTCATGGTGCTGCAGTGCGATGTAAACCATGGGTGAAACTCGCTGTTGCAGAAAAAGCTTGGAAATGGCAGACGAAATGGCTAGTTTGTTGGTGTGCAATGGTGTCGCGAATGAGTCGCGCTCATTGCCGGGAACGTTCCCTGCCATTTCAAAGATTGTGTGAAAACTGGCCGGTTTGCGGGGGCACTCAGGAACGTTCCGGTCAGGCCAATCTGTTTGTCAGGATTTGTCCTTGAGAAAGGCGGTTCCGCAGGACTGTGCACGCGCGCGTGCCTTTGCTTGCGAAGACCAGAGACCGAAAGCTGGTTATGGCCGGCCGCCAAGGCCGGAAGCCAATCCCTTTGGACATGAAGAACCGCGAAACAATCGAAGACTGGACAGAACGAGAAGCTCATGAGGCAGCAACAACAACAGAAGAATCGCATGCGGGGCCGCGGGCGCAAGCAGCCCAACCCGATGAGCCGGAGCTTTGAAAGCAATGGCCCGGACGTAAAGATTCGCGGTAACCCCAGCCACATTGCCGAAAAATACACGCAATTGGCTCGCGATGCGCTTTCAGCCGGCGATACGGTCATGGCCGAGAACTATCTCCAGCACGCCGAGCACTATAATCGCATCATCGCGGCAGCGAACGCGGTGCGCGAATCGGAGCAGGGGCAGCAGCGCTCGCAGCCAGAGTTTGCCGGCGGCTATGACGACGAAGACGACGAGGACGGCGACGATATGCGCGGCCCCGGCGAGCGCCGGCCTTCCGATCTGCGCCCGATGCAGCAAGACGACCGGCAGCGCGACGATAACCGCCGCGATGACGGGCGTCGTGATGATGGGCGCCGTGATGAGGGGCGCAACCGCAATTTCGACGGCAATCGCAATGATGGCCGCCGCAATGACGGCAACCGCAGTGACGGCAACCGCAACGATTTCCGCGATCGCAACGACCGCAATGACGGGCGTGATCGAAACGACAATCGCGACAGGCCGGAACGCCAGGACAATCGCGATCGCTTCGAGGCACGCGACCGGCAGGATGGCCCGCGTCCGGAAAACCGGGATCGTGACCGGCAGGATTTCCGGCCGGATCGCGCTGAACGTCAAGATCGTCCCGAACGGCAGGATCGCCCCGAACGGCAGGAACGTCCGGAACGGGCTCCCCGGGCCGAGAGCGTTGAACCGCGCGATCCGCGCCCGGCGCCGCAGGAAGCTCGCGAACCCCAGGAAAACGCCGCAGTTGTCGAGCGTCCGCGCCGCGAACCGCGTACCCGCCGCCCTCGGGTTACCGAGGAAGCCAATGGTCACGCAGCCAAGGCGGCGGCAGGAGCGCCGGCGTTGCCGGGCATTTCCAGCGATGCGGCAAAGTTGCCCGGCAGCTTGTTCGGCGTTGGTCCCGATACAGTGCCGGTACCTGGCGAAGACTGAGGCGCAAACTTGCGATCCGAGAAAAACCCGGCAGAGATGCCGGGTTTTTTGTTGCCCTCTTTTCGTTACGCCCGGCAATTCCCATATCAGGTCGGACAACGGGCTCGCCTTCGCGGGGGCCTTTCCACAACCGCTTCAACCATGCCGCAATGCGGGTGGGCGAAGCAGAGGGAGCAACGCATATGAACATCGAAAAATATTCCGACCGGGTGAAGGGCTTCATTCAGTCGGCGCAGACGCAGGCGCTTTCCGCCGGTCACCAGCAGTTTTCCCCCGAACACATCTTCAAGGTGCTGCTCGACGATCCCGAGGGGATGGCGAGCAATCTGATCGAGCGCGCCGGAGGGCGTCCGCGTGACGCCAAGCTTGCGCTTGACGCCGCGCTGCAGGCAATGCCTGCTGTTTCGGGGGGCAATGGGCAACTTTACATGTCGCAACCTCTGGCGCGTGTCTTCGACACCGCAGAAAAGGCGGCGACCAAGGCCGGCGACAGTTTCGTGACCGTGGAGCGCTTGCTCCTGGCGCTCGCCATCGAAAAATCCGCCAAGACATCTGACATTCTCGCTAAGGCCGGCCTCACCGCCAATGGGCTCAACACTGCGATCAACGAATTGCGGCAGGGTCGGCCGGCCGACAGCGCCAATGCGGAAGCATCGTACGAGGCGCTGAAGAAGTATTCGCGCGACCTCACCAAGGATGCACGTGACGGCAAGCTCGATCCGGTCATCGGCCGCGACGAGGAAATCCGCCGTGCGATCCAGGTGTTGTCACGGCGCACCAAGAACAATCCGGTGCTGATCGGCGAGCCGGGCGTCGGCAAGACGGCCATCGCCGAAGGGTTGGCGCTGCGCATCGTCAATGGCGACGTGCCGGAATCACTGAAGAACAAGCAGCTTTTGGCGCTCGACATGGGCTCGCTGATTGCAGGCGCCAAGTATCGCGGCGAATTCGAGGAACGTTTGAAGGCCGTGCTTTCGGAGGTGCAATCGGCGTCCGGCAACATCATCCTGTTCATCGATGAAATGCACACGCTGGTCGGCGCCGGAAAAAGCGAAGGGGCGATGGATGCCTCCAATCTTTTGAAGCCAGCACTGGCGCGCGGCGAACTGCATTGCGTGGGGGCGACGACGCTCGACGAATACCGCAAGCATGTCGAGAAGGACGCGGCGCTGGCGCGGCGATTCCAGCCGGTTTTTGTCTCGGAGCCGACGGTCGAGGACACGGTATCGATCCTGCGCGGCATCAAGGAAAAATACGAACTGCATCACGGTGTGCGGATTACCGATTCGTCGCTGGTGTCGGCGGCCCATCTGTCGAACCGCTACATCACCGACCGCTTCCTGCCGGACAAGGCCATTGACCTGATGGACGAAGCAGCGTCGCGGCTGCGCATGCAGGTCGACTCCAAGCCGGAAGAGCTCGACGAATTCGATCGTCGCATCATCCAGCTGAAGATCGAGCGCGAGGCGTTGAAGAAGGAAACCGACAAGGGTTCGCAGGAGCGCCTGAAGATTCTGGAAGGCGAACTTTCGACGCTCGAGGAAAAGGCGTCGGCGCTGACCGCACGCTGGGAAGCGGAGAAGAACAAGCTTTCTGGCGCCCGCGACATCAAGGAAAAGCTCGACCACGCGCGCAGTGAGTTGGAGCAGGCGCAGCGTCGCGGTGATCTGGGACGTGCCGGCGAACTTGCCTATGGCGTGATCCCGGATCTGCAGCGCAAGCTTGAGGCAGCCGAAATGGCAGATGACGATGGCCGTACCGCGCTGGTGGAAGAGGCGGTTACGCCCGATCACATCGCGCATGTCGTATCGCGCTGGACTGGCATTCCGGTCGACAAGATGCTGCAGGGCGAGAAGGAAAAGCTGCTTTCGATGGAAGACGGACTGGCGAGGCGGGTTGTTGGGCAGGGCGAAGCGGTGCAGGCCGTGTCGCGCGCGGTGCGCCGTTCTCGCGCCGGTTTGCAAGATCCGAATCGGCCCATGGGCTCGTTCATGTTCCTGGGACCGACGGGTGTCGGCAAGACCGAGCTGACCAAGGCGCTTGCCAGTTTCCTGTTCGATGATGACAGCGCCATGGTCCGCATCGACATGAGCGAGTTCATGGAGAAGCACAGCGTAAGCCGCCTGATCGGCGCCCCGCCGGGATACGTCGGCTATGACGAGGGCGGCGTGCTGACCGAAGCCGTGCGGCGCAGACCCTATCAGGTGATCCTGTTCGACGAGGTCGAAAAGGCCCATCCGGATGTGTTCAACGTTCTGTTGCAGGTTCTCGATGACGGGCGTCTGACCGATGGCCAGGGCCACCACGTCGACTTCAAGCAGACGCTGATCGTCCTGACTTCGAACCTCGGCTCGCAGGCGCTGAGTCAGTTGCCCGAGGGTGCTGACATCAGCCAGGCTCGGCGGGACGTGATGGATGCGGTGCGGGCGCATTTCCGGCCGGAGTTCCTGAATCGTCTTGACGACATGATCATCTTCCATCGCCTCAGCCGCGAGGACATGACGGGCGTCGTGGATATCCAGCTCCGTCATCTCGTCAAGCGGCTGGCCGCGCGGAAGATCGAGCTGGACCTCGACGAGGCCGCGATGAAGTGGCTTGCCGATGCGGGCTATGATCCGGTCTATGGCGCGCGACCCCTGAAGAGGGTCATCCAACGCGATCTGCAGGACCCGCTGGCAGAGATGATCCTGGCGGGTGACGTCAGGGACGGCGATGTCATCCACGTATCGTCCGGCGCCGATGGCTTGATCGTGGGCGAGCGTGTCGTGTCATCGAATCGACCGCGTCCGGAAGGCGCGCCGTTGCACTGAGACGCATCTGGCGGTGGCATGATGAAACGAAGGGCCCCGGCAAACCGGGGCCCTTTTTCGTCCGGGCGCGCCAGTGGGGTCGGCGATAGGTTCGGTCTGGCGGGTATCCATGTTACAGGCCGCCAGAGAGAATGTGAGGCAACTTCATTAGGTGTGCGGCCCTATCCCGGTGTAGTTTCGGCGAAACGGAGAAGGAGCAGGATCATGCGCAGCTTTCGCCAGGATCTCAGATGGTCCGACGTCACGCCGAAATCGCTCTACATCAGCCGCCGCGCGCTTCTTGCCGGCGCTGCCGGACTCGCCCTCGCCGGACCAGCCGCAGCGAAGCTGAGCTATGCCCCGTCGAAATACTCGACCGACGCAGAGCCGAATACCTTGGAGGATATCACGAGCTACAACAACTTCTACGAGTTCGGCCTCGGCAAGGACGATCCCGCGAGATATGCGCAGGCGCTGACGGTCGACCCCTGGTCGATCAAGATCGACGGGATGGTCGAGAAGCCAGGTGAGTATGGGCTTGCCGATATTCTGAAAGGCGTGGCGCTGGAGGAGCGGATCTACCGATTCCGCTGCGTCGAGGCATGGTCGATGGTCGTGCCTTGGATCGGTTTCCAACTGTAGGATCTGCTCGATCATGTTGGCGTCCAGACCGGTGCGAACTACGTGGCGTTCGAGACGCTGGTCCGGCCTGAGGAAATGCCGGGGCAGAGATCTGCGATTCTCGACTGGCCCTACCGCGAAGGTCTGCGCATCGACGAGGCGATGCATCCACTGACCATCCTCGCGACCGGGCTTTATGGCGAGGAGATGCCAAAGCAGAACGGCGCGCCGATGCGGCTGGTCGTGCCCTGGAAGTATGGCTTCAAGTCGATCAAGTCGATCGTGCGGATCAGCCTGACGGACACGCAGCCCTTGACCACCTGGAACATGCAGAACCCGCGCGAATACGGCTTTTATTCCAACGTGAACCCTGAGGTCGATCATCCGCGCTGGAGCCAGGCGACAGAGCGGCGCGTGGGGTCCGGTCTCTTTGGCGGGCGCGTCGATACGATCAGGTTCAACGGCTACGGTGACGAGGTCGCCGCGCTTTATGCCGGCCAGGATCTCGCGAAGGACTTCTGAGGCATGTGGGTCGATGTGATGAACGGGTGGCTCCGCAAGCTCCCGGCGTGGCCTATATATATAGTGGGGCCGATGCCGGCGATCTGGCTGTTCTCGCAGGGGGTCGCCGATACGCTCGGCCCCGATCCGGTCAAGGCGATAGAGCATCAGACCGGGCTATACGCGCTGCAACTCATCATCGCGGGGCTGATGGTCACGCCTTTGCGGCGGTTTGTCGGGCTCAACCTCCTGAAACTCCGGCGCGCCATCGGTCTCATGGCATTCTTCTATGCATCGCTCCATCTTTTGACCTGGGTCGCGCTCGATATGGCGTTTCACATGGCGCAGGCGCTGGGCGATATCGTGAAGCGCCCTTACATCACGCTCGGCATGGCCGCGTTCCTGATGCTGGTGCCTCTGGCGGCGACGTCGAACGACCGGGCGGTGCGCAAGCTCGGTGCTCTGCGCTGGCGAAAGCTGCATCGGCTGACCTATCCGGCGGCGGTGCTGGGGGCTGTGCATTTCGTCTGGCTGGTCAAGGCATGGCCGCCAAAGCCCCTGATCTATCTCGGCGCGGTGGTGGCCCTTGTGGCGCTGCGCGCCGTGCCGCGCCGGTCGCGCCCACCCGTGCAAGAAAAAGGGGCGGTCGTCCCGCCCCCCGTAGTGTCGTCCTGAGCGGCGATCCGATCAGGGCAGAAGAACGCGGTCGATCACATGGATCACGCCGTTTGATGCCACGATGTCGGCCTTGATGACGTTGGACTTGTTGACCTTGACGCCATTGCGACCGTCGATATGAACCGTCTTGCCCTGAACCGTCGCCACGTTTAGCCGCTTTCCGGCAAGCTGATCGGACGTCACGGCACCTGGCACGACATGGTAGGTCAGGACCGCGACCAGCTTGTCCTTGTTCTCGGGCAAAAGAAGATTCTCGACTGTTCCGGCGGGAAGGGCGGCGAAAGCCGCGTTGGTCGGCGCGAAAACGGTGTAGGGTCCGTCACCCTTCAGCGTTTCAACGAGCCCGGCGGCCTGCACCGCCATCACGAGGGTGGAGAAATCCGGATTCGCCGCCGCGATATCGACGATGTCGGGTTCCTTCGGCGTCATCGGCGCGCATGCGGCAACCGCGCCGAGCGCCAGTGCGGCGACCGTGCCGCGGATCAGTGAGCGTCTGTTCATTCTGTCCTCTTCCGTTTTCGGTTCTGCTGGGCGAAAGGGGCGGCCGTCGGCCGCCCCTCCGTAGCGGATTACATCGCCGGCATGATCACCGTGTCGATCACATGGATGTCGCCGTTCGACGCCTCGATGTCGGCGGTCGTGACGTTCGCGTCGTTCACCTTGACGCCGCCTTCAGTCATGATCGTGATCTCGCCGCCCTGCACCGTCGTGGCCTTCATGTCGTTCGTCAGATCGGTCGACATGACCTTGCCGGGCACCACGTGGTAGGTGAGGATCGCCGTCAGCTTTTCCTTGTTCTCAGGCTTCAGCAGGTCCTCGACGGTGCCGGCCGGCAGCGCGGCGAAAGCATCATCAGTCGGAGCGAATACGGTGAAGGGGCCTTCACCCTTCAGCGTATCGACGAGCCCGGCGGCCTGAACCGCCGCGACGAGCGTGGTGAAGTTGCCGGCGCCGACCGCGGTATCGACGATATCGGTATCGGCGGCATAGGCGGGTGCCGCCAGGGCGGCAACGGCGGTAAGAGCAAGAAATGTTCTGCGGATCATCTGGGTTCTCCCGTTGAGATTAGAGGTTCGTGTCGCGCGCTACACAACCACTACGGTCCAGCCCCCTGGGCGGATCAGTCGTCGCAATAACGTATCCGTGATCCGCCGCAGTGCGATTCTGCTGAGTCCGGCGGGCAGCGACCGGATCAGCGGCGAAGCGATGCGGGAGAGACCCATGAATATCAGCGGTTTACGCGGGGTCATCGGGCGGCCTCGCCGAGTCGTGAGCAATCGACCGGACCGCCGACCTGGGTTTTCGGGCTCAGAAGGAGAGAATCCTTGCGCCATGAACGGGACGGCCACCGCCCTGGTCCGTCGAAAACGGCACATGGCCGCAGCAAGAGGCACTGGCAGGCGTAATCATCTTGCGTCGGAAGCCGCCCAGTTGTTGCCATCATTGCGCTAACCCCTAGATTTTGAGGGTGAAACAGGGACCGCAAAAAAATGTCATGTTTCTCAAAAAAAGCTCTTGCGGACCCCCGCGGTGATCCGTAAATACCCCTTCACCGAAGCGGCGGCGACGCTGCAACGGCAGACGGAAGCGGCGGCAACGCCCGGAAGTCGGAACCAAAAAACGAGAGATATGCAGGCGGGCGCGCCAAGTAAGATACGGCGCTTCCGGTTGATTTTGTCTCTCATGCTCTTTGAAATCGCTGGTTACTGAAGAGATATGTGGGCGGTTTGGTCCTTTCGATGGACAAACGCTGCATATCGGCCTTCTAGGGTTCGCCCGATGATGAAGGTGTCAGCTTCACTGTTTGACGGTCCATCGTTCCTTTGGAACGATGTACATCAAACGGTAGACATCTGCCCGCAAGGCAGATGCAGATGTGCAGAGGTTCGAACGTCAAGGTTAGCGCGCAAGCGCTTTCAACTTGAGAGTTTGATCCTGGCTCAGAACGAACGCTGGCGGCAGGCCTAACACATGCAAGTCGAGCGAACCCTTCGGGGTTAGCGGCGGA
>JBGSJA010000143.1:0-10106 GCA_041742235.1 Salaquimonas sp.
TGATGATCGACGGCTCGAAGCTGCCGATCGCGCAGAACATTGAGTTGACCGCGTCGGTCGTGGATTTTGCGCACCGCGCCGGCGTTTCGGTGGAGGGCGAGGTGGGCTTCGTCGGCTATGCCACGGGCGCTGCATCGGCCATGACCTCGCCGGAGGAAGCGGAACTGTTCGACCGGCACAGCGGCGCGGATGCGCTGGCCATATCGGTCGGCAATGTCCACCTTGCGACCGAAAAGACGGCCGGCATAGACATGGATGCGCTGCGCGCCATCGAGGCGGTGACGCGCCTTCCGCTGGTGCTGCATGGCGGTTCCGGCATTCCCGATGCGGTGCGCCGGCAGATCGCGCGCGAGACTCGGGTTGCCAAGTTCAATGTCGGCACGGAATTGCGCATGGCATTCGGCAAGGCGCTGCGGCAGTCGCTGGCCAGCCAGCGCGATCAATTTGACCGCATTGCGCTTCTGTCGCCGGTAATCGCGCCGATGCGTGCGGAGGCCGTGAAGGTCATTCGCGGGCTTTGGGGCGATTAAAATCGCTCGCGATTGTTGCGGCGCGGACCTTTTTCGTGCTGAGGCTTGTCTTCACGGCCGCACCGCGCGCGAATGACGTTTGGGAAGCAGATGCTTTACGAGGAAAAAATACTGGCCGTTGCGCCGATGATGGACTGGACGGACCGGCATTGCCGTTTCCTGCACCGGCAACTCACGCGCCGCGCGCTGCTCTACACGGAGATGGTCGTCGCCGACGGCGTGATCCAGGGCGACCGGGAGCGGCTTCTGGGCTTCGATGATTGCGAACATCCGGTCGCGCTGCAACTTGGCGGCAGCGACCCGGACAAGCTTGCGAAGGCAGCGCGGATTGGCGCTGAATTCGGCTATGACGAGATCAACCTCAATGTCGGCTGCCCGTCCGACCGGGTGCAGTCGGGAACCTTCGGGGCCTGCCTCATGCGCACGCCTGCACTTGTGGGCGAATGCGTTGCGGCAATGCGCGCGGCCGTGCGCGTGCCGGTAACGGTCAAGTGCCGCATCGGCGTGGACGAACAGGATCCCGGCCCGGCGCTCGATGAATTGGCGCAAAGCGTTTGGGAAGCGGGTGCGGATGCGCTGTGGGTACATGCGCGCAAAGCCTGGCTCGAAGGCCTCAGCCCCAAGGAGAACCGTGACATCCCGCCGCTGGATTATGATCGGGTGCGCCGGCTCAAACGGGAAAATCCGAATCGTTTCATCGGCTTGAACGGAGGACTTCAAGACCTGAATCATGCCGTTTCGGAAATGAATCATGACGCCGCGAATTGTCCTGAAGGGGCTCCGATTCAACCGCTCGATGGCGCCATGCTAGGACGCGCGGCCTATCATACGCCTTCGATCCTGCGGGAAGCAGACCAGGTTTTTTATGGCGAAAGCGCGCCGCCGCGCGAGTGGGGCGAAATCATCGACGCGATGAAAGAGCATGCGGCGCGGCACATCGCGGCTGGCGGGCGGCTCCAGCATGTGACGCGACATATGGTTGGCCTTTTCAACGGCCAGCCGGGCGCGCGGCGCTGGCGGCAGATCCTGTCTACCCGCGCGACGCAGCCGGCGGCCGGGCCGCAGGTCATTTCCCAGGCCTTCGCGGAAGTTCGGCTTGACGCTGCCGAGGAGGCGGCCTAGCGGTTGTGATCCGCATCTAAAAAAGACATCGCATGGAAGTCCTCCCGCCGATCAACGAATTGCTCCCCTTCCTGGCGGGGCTCATCGCAGCGGGCGCGGTTGCGGGATTTCTCGCCGGCCTTTTCGGCATCGGCGGCGGCGCTGTGCTCGTGCCGGTCTTCTACCAGATGTTGACGATCCTGGGGGTCGATGAAGCCGTGCGCATGCATGTTTGCGTCGGTACCTCGCTTGGCATCATCGTGCCGACGTCGCTGCGCTCGTTTCACAGCCATTGGAAACGCGGCGCCGTCGACATGGACCTCATCCGCTCATTCGCGGTTTCCGTGCCAGCAGGCGTGGTCGCCGCGTCGCTGATCGCGGCGCATATCTCCGGCGAGGGCCTCAAGGTCATTTTTGCGGCGGTGGCGGTGCTGGTCGCGATGAAGCTGTTGTTCGGCCGCGCAAGCTGGAAGATCGGCGATGCAATACCCGGCAACCCGTTGCGAGCGGTCATCGGCTTCCTGATCGGGTTCCTGTCTACCTTCATGGGTATAGGCGGCGGCATCTTCAACAACACCTTCATGACGCTGTACGGCAGGCCCATGCTCCAGTCCGTAGCGACATCGTCGGGCGTCGGCGTGCTGATTTCCGTGCCGGGCGTGCTTGGCTACATGTGGGCAGGGTGGGGCGCCGACGGGCTGCCGCCGTTTTCGCTCGGCTTTGTCAATGTATTGATGATGGCGGTCGTGGTGCCATTGTCGCTGCTGGTTGCGCCCCTTGGCGTGGCGGCGGCCCACAGCCTCCCGAGGCGCTTCCTGGAAATCGGCTTCGGCCTCTTCATGCTTTTCGTCGCCGGCCGTTTCCTGGTGTCGATCTTCGGCTAGTCCGTTAAAATCAGCCTGTCCCCGCGTACCTCGAAACTGAACAGCGAGGTCAGGAAGTTCATGCCAAGCAGGCTGGTCTCCAGCATGTCGTCGCGGGCGACCAGCGCCGTCAGTTCGCGCCGCCGGATCGATCCGATCGAAACATGATCCAGTTCCACACGTGCGGCCGTGGTCCTGCCGTTCGCGGTTGATACCGGTACATCGTATGTGAGGCCTTCCATTTCAAAGCCCGCGGCTTCTGCGTCCTGATGTGTCAGCACCACAACGCTGGCGCCGGTATCGACGACGAATTCCATCGGCACGCCGTTGACCTCGCCGCGCGCGTTGAATTGTCCGCGGCCCATGCGCAGCAGCGTGATCTGCTCGCGCCCCTCGGCGGACACAGCCGAATAGGGACTGCCGGGAACAAGACCGGCGCTCACCCGGAACGCAACATCCTGAAGTTCAAACCGGTAGATATAGCCGGTCACCAGAACCAGAATGATTGCCAGCCACAGCACCAGGTTGCGGGCCGCCTCGCGCCACAAGCCACGGCGCGGAACGATCGCGGAGGCGGCAAGGATGCCCCAGGCCGAATAGAAGACCAGGCTGGCAAAGTCGTTGTTCTCGATGCCAAGCACCGTGCCGCTGTCGTGTCGCAGGACCAGGAACAGCGCCGCCCCGCCCACAAGCGCAAACACCAGCCAAAGCAGCCTCATGGCTCGCCTTTCCGCCCGCCATTTTCCCGCGCCATACGGGCGCGCCGCGTGTCGCGGCGGGGCTTCCTTACCACGGTTTCCAACCGGGCCGGCAGCAGTCTCATGACTTCGCCGCGCTCTGCGTCGGAATAGAGCGTCCAGTTGCCGATCTCCTCGCGCGTGCGTCCGCAACCGAAGCAATAGCCGGTCGCCATGTCGATGGAGCAGACGAGAATGCACGGAGATTGGATCACGGATTGACCTTCGACCTTGACACCGGCTTTCACGTAGCGATTGCACCCGAAAAGACAAGTGCCGTGCTGCCAAACTTCGATTGCCGGCGAAGTGCGGTCATGCAAGGAAATTGCGGCGGAAATTACCGCGCGCGGAGCGGAAAGACAGATCACCTCATGCAATCGTTGGCCCTCGTAACGCTTCTCGTCCACGACTACGGCCAGGCGGTCGAATGGTTCACGGGCAAACTGCAATTTTCCGTTGTCGAGGACACCGAACTGACGCCGGGCAAGCGCTGGGTTGTGCTCAGCCCCGGCGGACCGGGCGCCATGCTTCTGCTGGCCAAGGCATCCGATGCCGGACAGGCGGCGGCCATCGGCAACCAGGCAGGCGGGCGGGTCGGTTTTTTCCTGCATACCGATGATTTCGACGCAAGCCATGCGCGAATGCGTGAAGCCGGCGTCACATTCCTCGAGGAGCCGAGGACCGAGAGCTACGGCAAGGTCGCGGTCTTTGAAGACTTGTGCGGTAATCGCTGGGACCTCATCCAGCACTTTCGCTGACGCAATCAGGCGGGCCGGCGCAAGGGCAAGGCCGGGCGCCGCCTGGCCGCCGCGTCAACCGCTGCCTTTACCGGTCGCATGATTTCCAGGACGCGCGAGCGGGGGAAGGTCGCAATGACCTCGGTGCCTTCGCGCAGCTTGGATTTCAGCTCGAACTTGCCGTCATGCATGTGCATCAGCGCCTGAACGATGGGAAGTCCGAGGCCGGTTCCCTGTTCCGCACTCTTGATGGCAATCGAGCCCTGCCCGAACGAGGACAGCACGATAGGAATTTCTTCCTCGGGAATGCCGGGCCCGGTATCCTTGACGGCAAGGTACTGGCCGCCCGAACTGGTCCAGCCCACCTTCAGCCAGATCGTGCCGCCGGTGGGTGTGAATTTCAGCGCGTTCGACAAGAGGTTCAGCGTGATCTGGCGCACGGCCCGCTCGTCCGCCCAGATCAGTGGCAGGTTGTCCTCGTACTGGCTGACAATGGTGATGCCCTTGTTCTTTGCCTTGAGCTGTACCATGTGGTGCGCTTCCTCGACCACGTGAACGAGGCGGATTGATTCCTCCTGGAGTTCCTGGCGGCCGGCCTCGATGCGCGACAGGTCGAGGATCTCGTTGATCACGTTGAGCAGGTGATTGCCGGAATTGTGGATGTCGTTGACATATTCCTTGTAGGCCGGATTGCCGACAGGCCCCAGCACCTCATGCTGCATCACTTCGGAAAATCCCAGGATCGCGTTCAGCGGCGTGCGCAATTCATGGCTCATGGTCGCCAGGAAGCGCGACTTGGCAAGGTTCGCCTCCTCGGCGCGGCGGCGGGCCTCCTCGGAGAACGATTTTGCCGTCTCGAGTTCGGCGATCAGCGTTTCCTTCTCCGCCTTGTGTTCGAGAATGGTCAGTACGGACAGCTTGAAGCGGTCGGCCATCAAATAGAAGAAAGCCTGCGAGCCGAGGAGAATCCCTGCCATCATCATCGAGGCCGGTTCATAGGTGAGCATGAAGCGGATCGACAACACCAGCGTCGCCGGTGCGCTGGTTATCAGCATGCTGGCGCCAAAGGCGTAAGACAGCATCATTGTGATCGCCTGGAACACGAGAATGGTCGAAAACTGGATGATCGAGTAGCTGCCGTTTCCGCATTCGTCGCAGCCGTAGATCGCGAAGATGCCCCAGCACATCGCCACCATCAGCTGCGCCAGCGTAAATGTCCGGCGCCAGCGCGGCAGGATTTCCACTGCGTCGTGGCCGGCTTCCTTGATGTAGCGATGGCAGATCACCGCGAACAGGCCATAGACGAGTGCGGTGACCAGGAACCACCACGCGGCGATCAGATACCCTATGAACCCGCCGGCGATCACGGCAATGATGGCGATGAAAAGCGGCATGGCGGCAAAGGCGTTGCGGTGATTTTCCGCAAAGCTGCGCATCAGTTCGGGTTCGAACGCGATTGGGGCGCCACTGGAGGAAGTGATGCGCTGGCGCAAATCCTTGACAAGCATCGCGGTCGCGCTGCGCTTGCGCGTCTTGTCGACGATGTTCTTGTCGGAAATGCCAGACGTTTTGATACTCAAGGGCCGCCGCCGCTACTTACGCGCAGGATTCCCCGAAACTCCTATGCCTTTTCGGTTAACATCGTATTAGAAGTTGGCGATCGCGGAACGCTTTGCATTGGCCTATTCACGTCGTACCCACCCTGCTTATCGAAGGCGGTCGCCCTTTTCGCGCCTGCTGGAATACGCTGTTGCGGCGGCTTTTCTGATAGCATTAGCCGTGCTGGCGGCCGCGCTTGCGAGGATTTCCACAGACACGCTTTCCGGCAAGGCGATTGCGGTCGATGGCGACTCGCTGCTTTTCGGGGAAACGCGCATCCGGCTCGAAGGCATCGATGCGCCGGAGCTGTCGCAGACCTGCATGGCGGGCGGGCGAAGTTTCGAATGCGGCCGCGAGGCGCGAAACCATCTGCGCCGGCTCATCGCAGGCCGGCCGGTTTCCTGCTCCGGATGGCAGGGCGACAAATATGGCCGGATGCTGGCGCGCTGCACGGTATCGGGTACGGATATCAACGCTGCCATGGTTCGCGACGGCTGGGCAGTTGCTTTCGGCGATTTCGTCACTGAGGAAGCACAGGCGCGGGCGGAAAGGCGCGGAGTTTGGCAGGGCGAGTTCGAGGCCCCGCGCGATTGGCGGCGCGAGCATCCCAACATCCCCGACGAGGCCGAGCCGCATTCCGCCACTATCGGGGCATTCATTCAATCGATCGGACGGCGCATTGCCGCCTGGACCGGAAGCTAGCAGGAGCCGCCATGCCGAATTTCGACGCGATGAAGCTTTATGACGGGGGCCGTGCGCCCAACCCGCGCCGGGTGCAGATTTTCATGGCGGAGAAGGGGATCGCTGTCCCGACCGTGCAGATCGACATCAACATGCTTGAGCAAAAGTCTGAGGAATTCACTCGGATCAACCCGATGCAGCGCGTGCCGGTGCTGGTGCTGGAGGAAGGGACGGCTATTGCCGAGACCATCGCCATTTGCCGGTATTTCGAGGAAATCGTGCCTGAGCCGGCACTTATGGGCCGCGATGCCAGGGAGAAGGCGCTCACCGAAATGTGGCAGCGGCGCATGGAGTTCCTTTTCCTGCTGCCGGTGGCAATGGCGTTCCGGCATCTGCATCCCGGCGGGGCGCATCTGGAACAGCCGCAGATTGTGCAATGGGGCGAGGTGAACCAGCAGCGGGCGCGCGAGTTCATGGAATTTCTCGACGGCGAACTTGCCGCAAGGCGGTTCGTTGCCGGGGAAGAGTTCACTATCGCCGACATCACGGCGGTCATTGCCTACCAGTTCCTCAAACCGGGCCGGATCGCCTATCCGGAAGATCTTGTCCACCTGCAGCGCTGGTATGGCGAGGTTTCGGCCCGCCCGTCGGTGACGCCGCCCAAGGCCGATGGCTGATCAGGTCGACATTCTTTCGCAGCAGATCAGGGCTTGCCGGATTTGTTTGGACAATCCGAGGGGCAGGGCGCTGCCGCATGAGCCGAGGCCCGTTGCCGTGCTGTCGCGCACCGCGCGCATCGCGATTTGCGGCCAGGCGCCGGGCACGAAGGTCCATGCCTCGGGACGCCCGTTTACAGACCGCTCCGGAGACCGTTTGCGCGAATGGATGGGCATCGGACCGGAGATTTTCTACGACGCCTCGCGCCTGGCGATTGTGCCGATGGGCTTTTGCTTTCCCGGGCAGGACGCCAAGGGCGGCGACCTGCCACCGCGCCGCGAATGCGCGGCTCACTGGCGCGCCAAGGCTTTTACGGCGATGCCGCAGATCGAGCTCATCCTTGCGGTGGGCCAATATGCCCAGCAATGGCATCTGGGATCGCTCGCGGGACCCAGCTTGACGGAAACCGTCTCGCGCTGGCGCGAGATCAGCGCCACGACCAGTCCGCAGGTTATCCCGCTGCCGCACCCCTCGTGGCGGAATACCGGCTGGCTCAAGCGCCATCCGTGGTTCGAGGCCGAACTGCTGTCGTTCTTGCGGCAGCGCGTTTTCGACCGTTTGCAGCCCGGCTTGTGAAACGTCATTTCTCTGATATGAAATTTGGGGAAGGAAATTCCATCTTTGAGGGGGAAACATGGACCGCGTCGACAAGATGATCCTTAGCCTGATCCAGGAGGATGCGACGCTTCCGGTTGCGGACATCGCCAAACGGGTCGGTCTTTCCACCACCCCGTGCTGGCGGCGCATTCAGAAGATGGAGGAGGACCGGGTGATCGAGCGGCGCGTTGCCGTTCTCAATCCGGAAAAGATCAATGTCGGCGTGACGGTTTTCGTCTCGATCATCACGGCAAAGCACAACCAGGAATGGCTGAGGCGCTTTGCCGAAGTAATCGCCAAGTTTCCCGAGGTGGTCGGTTTCTACCGCATGAGCGGGCAGGTGGATTATCTGCTGAAGGTCGTCGTGCCCGACATCGCCGCATATGACGCTTTCTACAAGAAGCTGGTCGGCGAGATCGACATCGAGGATGTTTCCTCCGCTTTCGCCATGGAGCGGATCAAGGATACGACGCAATTGCCGCTTAACTACATAGCGCTGGAAAAACCGGCAAAGGCCAAGGACTAGGGTTTCAGCCGGGCGATAACGCTTTCGCTATCCAGTTCGCGCGCCGCTCCGCTGCCGATCCAGCGTGCGGCGCGGTCATTGCTGGCAGCAAGTTCGCGGGCAAGTTCCAGGCAGGGCCCGTGCAGGGATGGCGACCGCTTGCCGATCTGGCGCAGCGCCCAGTTGACCGCCTTCTTCACGAAATTCCGCGGATCGTGCGAGCCGTCGCGAATGACCGGCAGCCATTCGAGAAAGGATGCATGCGGCGCCTTCTTGTCGTGGACGGCCATCCAGGCAAGCGTCACGAACCCGGCCCTGCGCACGAATTCGCACTCGTCAAGAACCCATTGGCGGATCTTGTCAGGAGCCATCGGTGTGCGGCACCACAGATTTCCGCAAGCCTGGTCGCACAAATCCCAGCTGTCGAAATCGGCGGTCCAGCGATCCATCTGATCAGGCGTGACCCATCGCGGCCGGTCGATGAGGATGGCCAGCAATCGCGCCTCGTGCCAGCCGGCCTGCCACAATTCTTGTGCCACGGCATGGCTGTGCTCGATATCCTTGGCGCGGTTGCGTAAATCGGCCATCGAAACGCCTAATGCCCGCTCCACATTGATGCCGAAGCGCGCCATGCCCTCGCGGTTCCTCTCGGATTGACGCGATTTCAGCCACTCCACCAGTTCGTCGGCGGTGAACGGCCGGCGCGGCACGCTCAGCGTTCCAGGCGGGCCAGCAGGCTGGACGTGTCCCAACGGTTGCCGCCCATGCGCTGGATTTCGGCGTAGAACTGGTCGACCAGCGCCGTGACCGGCAGGCTGGCGCCCTTCTGGCGGGCGGCCTCCAGCACGATGTCGAGATCCTTTCGCATCCAGTCCACCGCAAAGCCATGCTTGTAGTGGCCTTCGCTCATGGTCTTCCAGCGGTTTTCCATCTGCCAGGAACCGGCTGCGCCCTTGGAAATGACGTCGATAACCTTCTCGATGTCCAGCCCCGCTTTCATGCCGAAATGGATGCCCTCGGCAAGGCCCTGCACGAGGCCGGCAATGCAGATCTGGTTGACCATCTTGGTCAACTGCCCCGATCCGGCGGGGCCCATCAACCCGACCATGCGCGAATAGGCATCAATGACCGGCCTTGCCCGGTCGAACACTGCTTCTTCGCCGCCCACCATGACGGTCAGCTTGCCGTTTTCCGCGCCTGCCTGTCCGCCCGAAACCGGCGCGTCGAGGAAGCCGAAGCCGGCCTTGCTTGCCGCATCGTGGAGTTCGACCGCCACGGCGGCCGATGCGGTGGTGTTGTCGATGAAGATCGCGCCCTTTTTCATGCGGGAAAACGCGCCATCCGGTCCCAGCGTCACCGAGCGCAGATCGTCGTCATTGCCGACGCAGGCAAATACGAAATCGCAGCCATCCGCTGCCTCGGCAGGTGTTTCCGCTTGCCTGCCGCCGTGCTGGGCGACCCATTTGGCTGCCTTTTCCGTGGTGCGGTTGTAGACTGTCATGTCGTGGCCGGCCTTTGCCAGGTGCCCGGCCATGGGGTAACCCATAACGCCAAGACCGATGAAAGCTGCTTTCGCCATGATGGTTATCCTTTTTGCCGTGCGGGGCTGCCGCAAACAATCCCGATACAGGATCGACCGTCTTTTTCAAGGCGTAAGGCCGGTGGCCGCAACCGGTAGCGGTCGCGCCGAATTTAACCTATAGGCAGGCAACGGATAGACACTGGGGAAGTTCATTGGGCATCATTCCGGTCATTTTGAGCGGCGGATCGGGCACCAGGCTTTGGCCGCTGTCGCGTGCTTCCAAGCCGAAGCAGTTCCTCGGGTTCGGCACAAAACACTCGCTTTTCCAGGAAACGCTGCTGCGCTGCCGCGATGATGTGTTCGACCGGCGGCCAATCATCGTCGGCGCCGAGGCACACCGCTTCCTGCTGGCCGAAGACCTTCTGGAGATCGGCGTCGAGGCCGACATCCTGCTCGAGCCGGTGGCGCGAAACTCCTGCGCGGCCGTGGCTGCCGGGTGCCTGCGGGCGCTGCAGCG
>JBGSJA010000144.1:0-2116 GCA_041742235.1 Salaquimonas sp.
ACCAGCGCCAGCGCGTATTTCATGTAGTGGAACTTGTCGATCAGCGCCGACAGCGCGAAGAACAACGCGCGCAGCCCGAGCACGGCGAAGATGTTCGACGTGAAGACGATGAACGGATCCTGCGTGATGGCGAAGATCGCAGGAATGGAATCGACGGCGAAAATGATGTCGGCCACATCGATCACGACCAGCGCGACGAAAAGCGGCGTGACGAACCAGACAATCTGCCCGGCGGGGTTCGCCTCACGGACCATGAAGTTGTCGCCGCGCAATCCGTTCGTGATGTTGAAATATCGGCGCATCAGCTTGAGCGCGGGGTTCTGCGAAACGTCGTATTCCGCATCGCCGTCCATCATCATCTTCACGCCGGTGAACACGAGGAAGGCCGCGAAGAAGTACAAGATCCACTCGAACTCGGAAATCAGGGCTGCGCCTGCGAAGACAGCCGCGCCGCGCATGACAATGACGCCGATTATGCCCCAGAACAGCACGCGGTGCTGGTACTCGCGCGGTATGGCGAAGTAGTTCATGATGATTGCCATTACGAACACATTGTCCATCGACAGGCTTTGCTCGATGACGAAGCCGGTCAGGTACAGGAATGCGTCCTGCGAGTTGCGGTACCACCAGATGAACAGCGAAAACAGCAGGCCAAGCGAGGCGTAGAAGGCGTAAAGCCGCAGGCTCTCGCGCATCCCGATGACGTGAGACTTGCGGTAAAATACCCCGAGGTCGAGAAACATCAAAAATGTGATGAGGGCGATGAACGCGGTCCAAAGCCAGACCGGCGTTCCCATCCATTCGGACATTAACATTTCCATGAGGTCTTCCGAAACGGGTTCGGGCGGGTCACCGCCGCGCATTGACGTGCCGGTCCGCGCGGCAAGCCATCGCGACCATTGGGGCGATGTATGCCGAAAACTGCCGGACTTCAAGCAGATCGGTGGGCCCGCCGCCAGTTACCCAAGGGTTACCGACTGCGGACGGCCCACAAAGGCGGCCCCGAACCCGGTTGGCAGACTGACAAAAAGACCGTCCGGTTCCAACCCACGAGGAACCGGACGGCCGGCAGAGCCTCATAAACGGGTCGTTTGGGGCGCACCCGGCTCCAGCCAATTCTCAGTATTCTTGTCTGGCAGCTTCTTCACAATCCCCCTGATTTAGGGGGGCCGTAGTTTGAAAAAATACAACTCTTGTGCGAGTGAAATTGGATGGCGCCGCTGCTGCCGGAAATCCGCCGTGATCATCCTCGATAGCGTGGTCGCGGTTTGTTAAAGTTTGAACATCATTATGCTCCCCGATCAGGGGACAAAGGCGCGGGAATGGACTCGTTTTCTGCCACAAAGGGCACGCGGCGCGACTTGCTGGCCACGGCCGGCGGGATGGTTGCGCTCGGCCTGCTGGCCGGTTGCGGAACTGGCGCGCGCCGCGAGGCGGGTTCGAGCCATGCCGGCAGGCGGCCGCAACAGATCCAACCGCTCGACTTCGATCCGGCAACGGGTATGGCCGCGATCAACGCCACCCGGCGCAAGCATTTCCTCCAGCCGTTCGAGAAAGACCCGCGCCTGCAGCAGGCGGCGCAGAACCATGCCGACTGGATGGCGCGGACGGGCGAGTTCGGCCATGAATTCGGCGGCGAGACGCTGTTCCCGCGCCGCATCGCCGCCGTCGGCTTCGAGGGTTCCGCCGGCGAAAATCTCGGCGTCAACTACGGCTCCATCGAAGCCGCGATCCAGGGCTGGCTCGATTCGCCCAAGCACCGGACGATCTTTATGCGCCGCAATTACGACCGCGGCGGCATTGCCTATGCCTTCAACATTTCCGGCAAGAACCCGCACCGCACCCACTACTGGGTGATGATCGTGGGGCAGAACCCGCCGCCCGGCATGCGCATGGGGCCGATGGTCCGCCGGATCTAGGCGGTTTCAACCACGCGCCGAAAGTCAGCGAAAGCGATGTTTCCGCCGGTGGCGTAGATGAGCACCGTCTTGCCGCGAACGGCCTCGCCGGCCTCCAGCACGGCAGCGACCGCCACCGCGCCCGAAGGCTCCAGCACCAGCTTCAACGTCTCGAACGCCATCAGCATGGCGCGGCGCACCGTTGCGTCGCTTACCGC
>JBGSJA010000145.1:0-6237 GCA_041742235.1 Salaquimonas sp.
ATTTCCAGGATGGCTTTTCAGGACAGAGGCGCGGCGTCTCTTTCCCGGCAATTCATCCGTCAGGCTTTCAGGCTGGTCGATGTTTGAAACATATCCGACAATATTTTGGTACTGTTCACAGTATAACTAAGTCGGATATAAGCAAAAAAGGGGTGACAACGAAGTCTGATCTGCTATAATCATGGCTGTTATCGAACAATGTAAGCAATTGTTCGTGTCCTTGGTGCAACAATGCTACCTCTATTGTGTGGGGATCGGCCTCTTTTGATTGAACTCAAAAGGGAACGGTGGTTGTTTGCGCCCGCTTGTGGAGTACAGCCATGCACCCGATCGACCTCGTTGCCCTTTGGCAATCTTACGGAAACATTCTCTGGGAACCGGGCCAGCACAAGGATACGTGCAAGGCCTATGTCGAAGAGCTGCAGGAAATCGCGGTCCGTAACCGGATCACCGCGATCGACAATGCGATGCTCGACGCGATGATTTCCGAACTTCGCGGCAAGGGAAACCGCAATTCCACCATCAATCGCAAGATGGCGTGCCTGTCGAAGCTGCTGCGCAAGCACCAGCGCAATGGCGGCATCGACCGCCTGCCCGATTTCGCCAAATTGCCGGAAAAGAACGGGCGCATCCGCTTCCTGTCGCGTGACGAGGAAGGGTTTCTGTTCGCCTGTCTTGACGGGCAGGATCCGGATTATGGCGCGCTCGCCCGCTTTCTCATCGCCACCGGCGCACGGATCGGCGAGGCCTTGTCCCTCACCTGGGCCGATTGCAATGACGGGCGGGCGACTTTCTGGGAAACCAAGGCCAATACGCCGCGCACCGTGCCGCTCACCAATGGCGCGATCAAGGTTCTGGAGGGCCAGCGCGGCAAGCATCCCGCCGGTCCGTTCGCGATGGTGCGCTACGCCAATTTCCGCAATGCGTGGCTGCGGGCGAAACGGCAATGCGGCCTCAACAAGGATTTGCAGGTGGTGCCGCATGTGCTGCGCCATACCTGCGCCTCGCGGCTTGCGCAAAACGGCGTTGACATCAAGCGCATCCAGGAATTTCTGGGCCACCGGACGCTGGCAATGACGCTGCGATACGCCCACCTTGCGCCGCGCCATCTTGATGTCTGCGCCGCGGCGCTCAACGATTTCGACGAAAACGCAGCCGGCAGAAACAGCCGGGCCGATGTCCATGCCTGATCCATAAGTTCACAATACAAATGATATCAATGGCTTGCCTGTTCCCTGCGGAGACGGATCAGCTTTCATTTGACCGCAGGTCAGGCACAACGCGGCACAAAAAAATACGCCGGCGCAAGGCCGGCGTATCCAATGCCTTTGGTTGAGGTTACTCAGCTCTGCGGGCCGTTGTTGAAGCCGGTCTTGTCGATGAGCTCGGAAGCCTGCTTGCGGTTCTTCGCAACCTCGACGATCGGCAGCGCATCCGGCTTGATCTCGCCGAAGCCCTTGACGACTTCGGACAGCGCGGTGCCCGGTGCGACCGGATATTCATAGACCTGCTGGGCGTAGATTTCCTGCGCCTTCGGGCTTGCAAGGAATTCCATCAGCTTGATGGCATTGTCCTTGTTGGGCGCATACTTTGCCAGCGAAATGCCGGAGATGTTGACATGCGTGCCGCGGTCGCCGGCATTGGGGAAGAGCACCTTGATCGAGGCTGCCCAGTCCTTCTGCTCGGTTTCCTTTTCGTTGGTCTGCATCAGGCCGACATAATATGTGTTGCCGAGCGCGATGTCGCATTCGCCGGCGAAAATGGCCTTTGCCTGGTCGCGGTCGCCGCCTGCCGGCTTGCTGGCAAGATTGTCGCGCACGCCAGCCAGCCAGGTCTCGGTGAATTCCGCGCCCTTGTTTGCGATCATCGAGGCAACCAGCGCAACATTGTAGACATGCTGGCCGTCGCGCACGCAGATCTTGCCCTTCCACTTGGGATCGGCAAGTTCTTCATAGGTGATCGAGTCCTGCGCCACGCGCTCCTTCGAGGCGTAGACGACGCGGCCACGGGTGGTCAGCGCGAACCAATGGCCTTCCGGGTCGCGGTATTGCGCCGGGATGTTGGCGTTGATCTTTTCGTCGGTGACAGCCTGCGTCACGCCCTTCGACTTGGCGTTGTCGAGGCGGCCGATATCCACCGACAGGATCACGTCGGCGGGGGAATTCGCGCCTTCCGCCTCGATGCGCTCCTCAAGGCCCTTGTCGAGGAAAAGCACGTTGGTCTTCACGCCGGTCTCGGCGGTGAAGGCGTCGAGCAGCGGCTGGATCAGTTCCGGCTGGCGGTAGGAATAGATGTTCACTTCCTGCGCCAAAGAAGTCGTGGCGGAAACAGCGGAAGCAATGGTGAGGGAGGCGGCGGCAATTGCGCCGCTGCGCAAGATGCGCGCGGTGGTCGTGTTCATTTTATCTCCGTCCTGCGCCGTTCAAGGCGGCACGCTTGGGTTTCAACAAGAGCCAAGTAGGTTGGCCCGCCGCGCCAAGTCAACCGTACCGGCTGTCAATTGGGCCAAGACTGGAACGATTTTAAACTGGAGCCGAAGCGGCCCCGCCCGCGCGGGCCGCCAGTTCGCGCATCACGATCCGGGCCGAATGAGAGGCCCCGTCCATGTCGAGACCGGCGGCAAGCGGTGGCAGGGACAGTGCCGAATCCACAGCCGCACCGATGTTTTGTGGCGACAGGCCGTCATCGGTCAGCATGGCAGCAAGCCCGCGAGCGGCAAACAATTGCGCGCGGCGAAGCTGCTCGGTCTCCCGTCCCCCGGCAAAGGGTACCAATACGGCGCGGCACTGCGCGCGCATCAGGTCGCCAACGGTGTTGTAGCCGGCGCGCGAGACCGATACCTTCGCTCCCGCCATCACGCGCGCCAGGTCCGGCAGGAAACGGACCACCTCCATCCCCTCGCCAGCCCGTGCCTTAAGCGCCTCGAAATCGGCTTGCGGCCGCTCGGAGCCGACGACCATCAGCCAATTGTCCGGAAAGGCATTGCTGAAGCGGTTCGCGCCGATCACCGCTTCGGTCAACGCATGGCCGACCGCGCCGCCGCCGGCGGAGACGACCACGTCGGCAGCAATCGAAGGCGGCACCGACAAATCGGGCGGATCGGGCGTGACGAGGCCCGTGTACCGTACCTTCGGCAATATCGCCTCTGCGCCCTGCAAGGTTTCCCCGATGCGGATCAATTGCGGGTCGCCATGGACGAGCAGCAAATCATACCAGTCCCCGAAATACCGCAGCGACTCAGCGACCCGGTTGTCCGCCCTGCCCTCCTGCATGATATCGCGAATCGAGGCGATGGTGAGCGGGCGCCAGGGCGCTGCGTGCGCCGCCTGCATCAGCGGCACGAGTTCGAAGCGCATCTGCCGCCGCCCAAACGGGAACGCCTCGGTGATCACGACATCCGGGCGCAAAGCGTGGAAAAGCGCGAGCAATGCATCGCGGCGGGTGTCCTGATCGTCCTCGGTGAAGGGGCTGCCATCGGGATGAACCAGCGCGGAGAAATGCTCGCTTTGCGATCGGACCGGCGCGAGGAACGTCGTTTCGAAGCCGGACAGATCGATCGACGGCAGCCGCGTGCCGCCCCACACGAGATGCACCTTAGCCCCGGCGCGGGCGAGGCCGCGCGCCACGCGCGTCGCGCGGAAAACATGACCGATTCCAAGCAGATGCTGGACATGTAAGAGGATGACGGGCGCGTTCATTGCGCGGCTTGCCGCACTGCGCCGGTTTCGCCGGCGAGCAATTTCTCGAGGGATCCGATCGTGGCGCGGTGGTCGAATCGTGTGCGAACCTTCTTCTCGCCATTGGCGCCAAGCCGCGCCCGCAGTATAGGATCGCCGGAAAGGCGCGCCATTTCGCGCACCAGTGCCTGCGGGTCGTCGGGATCGACGAAAACGCCGTTTTCTCCTGCCACGATCAGCTCCGTGATGCCTGAAATCGGTGTCGTCAGAACAGCCACGCGCTGAGATTGCGCCTCCACCATCACATTGGGCAGGCCGTCGCGGTCGCCCGTGTCATCGATACGGCAAGGCAGCACGAACAGATCGCATTCGCGGTAAGCTTGAAGCACATCCTCCTGCGGTCGCGAGCCCAGAAAGGTGCAACGGTCTGAAACGCCGAGTGTTTTCGCCTGCGCGGTGATCTGGTCCTTCAACTCGCCGCCGCCAATGTGGGTCCAGCGCCAGTTGAGTTCGGCAGGCAGCAGGGCAAGCGCGTCGATCAGCGTGTCGATGCCTTTTTTCGCGACTGCCCGCCCGACGGTGAGGAAGCGTACCGGATCGGCCGGATCTGTGCCGTCGCGCGCGGTTCGGTTCTCGGGCGGCGGCGGAAAGCGCGACAGGTCGAGGCCGTGATAGACGAGGTGCACCTTGGAGGGATCGGGTGCATGGCGCGCAAGTTCCTCGCGCCCGCCGGCGGTGCACGTCACGCACCAGCGGCATTCGCCAAGCTTCTCGCGCAGCTCCCAGGCAGGCGACGTCCAGATATCGCGCGCATGGGCCGAGACCGCCCAGCCCAGCCCGGTCATCTGCGCGGCATAGCGAGCGGCGGAAGCAGGAGTGTGGATGAAATGCACGTAGAGAAACGAAAGCCGCGGCGCATATTCGGCGGCGATCACCAGTCCCTGGCCAAAGCGGCGGAACCGGTTGCGCGTGAAGTCGCGGCGAAGATCGGCAAGGAAGCTGCGCAATGCCCTGCGATAGCCGGGGAGCCTGCGTGCAACGCGCCAGGCGCGGAAAACGCGGGCCGGCTCCTCATGCAGATATTCCGGCAGATAGTGGACGGGCGCCTCGATCTCGCGGTGGACCGGGTGGACGTGCTTGTCGGTCGGGTGGCGCAGGGAAATGATCTCGAGCCGGAAGCCATCGCGTTCCAACTCGCGAAGTTCCTGCGCGATGAAGGTCTCCGACAGGCGGGGATAGCCCTTGAGGACGACGCCGATGCGCTTTGCCGGTTCAATGTTCAACAGCGACCCGCATGCCTTCCGCGTTGCGCCGGTTGGCCGGAATGCGCGTATTGCTCACCAATTGTTCGATGTCGTCGCAAATGACGTCGAGGCCCGCCAGGTCGCCGATCTCGAGGTTCCGCGAAGGCTGCGGAAGGTCCGGCAGGCGCCGCAGCGCGCGCGCCATGACGTCCGGGATCGACGCTTCCTCGGGCGTGAGCATTTCGCACAACCCGAGTTCGCGCGCACGGCTGGCGCGGATGTATTGTTCCTGCCGCGGCTGCGTGCGGGGCACGAAAAGCGCCTTGCGATCGAAGGAAAGTACCTCGCAAAAGGTGTTGTAGCCGCACATGCCGACGACGCCCACGGCGTTGGCCAGCAGCACTTCCAGCCGGGCCTCGAAATCGATGACATTGACATTGGCAAGGCGCGATGCGCGAAGCCGGATGCGCTCGCGGCTTTCCGACTTCATGAAGGGCCCGAGCACCAGCACGATGGGGTATTCGTTCTGCCAGTCATGTTCGCGCGCGGCCAGCACTTGTTCCATCAAGGCGATGCCGTCGCCACCGCCACCCGCGGTGACAAGGATGTAGTTCTCCGGCAGGAAATGCATCTCGGAGGGCTGGGTCGACGGCAGCTCCCGGTTCAGCCAGCCGACATGGCGGATCTTGCTTTCCACGGATGCCGGCACGTCGAGCCCGCCCAGCGGGTTCCAGAACCGCTTTGGACCATAGGCCCAGATCCGGTCGTAGTATGCGTCGATCTTTTCCAGCATGTTCTTGGGCGACCATTCGGCCTCGAGTTTGCCAGGCGAATCCATCACGTCGCGCAGGCCAAGCACGGTCCGCGCCGGCGTGCCCTTCAACATCTGCAAGGTCGGAATGAGTTCGCCCTTCAGGCCGAGCGGCTCCTTGTCGACGATCAACAGGTCCGGCTGGAAGGCCTCGGCGGTACGCTGGATGATGAGCTTGCGCATCATCAGGATGTCTTCAAGATCGATGTACTCGCCGATCGAGTCGTATTCGCCGTTGTAGAGCTTGATGACGCTCGGAATCTTGACGAAATCGACGCGGGCGCGGAAATCGAATGCACCGGCGATCTGCGATCCGGAAATGATGATGACGTTGACGCCCTTGAACCGCTCCACGATCGCATGGGCGATCGCGCGGCACCGGCGCAAATGGCCAAGGCCGAAGGTGTCGTGGCTGTACATGAGGATGCGAACATGCTCGAGGCGTTTCATGGCGGCGCGTGACTCGTGTTGCAGGAAAAAGATGTTTCCGGTTGCTCGACGCGCC
>JBGSJA010000146.1:0-20234 GCA_041742235.1 Salaquimonas sp.
CGTGCCCGCGCCGCGCAATGCGGCGTCGAATGCGCCGCCGGCGGGCGCTGAACTCGCCTTCGCCGAACCGCCTGCGACGCCTGTTGCCGACGCAACCGAAATTGCCGCCAATCCGGTTGCCCCTGCGCCCGATACGGCAACCACCTCGGCAGCGCTCAGCACCAGCAATGCGCCGGTGGACGAGGCAAGGTTGATGACGAGCGCCCTGCCGCAGGGCGCGGCGGCCGACCTCAAACCCGTGAAGAAACCGGCATCACTATTCGAGTTCCTGAAGCAGCGTAAAGAGCAACGCGACGCCGAGATGTGGGCGGCCGCGGATGCGGCAAGGCCATCGGTCCAGGCTAAAGCCCAGCCGTCTGCGCTGCCAACGGCCGAAGCCGGCGCGGCGCCGGGCGCGCAAACTGCCGCAGTTGCTGCAACGCCTGCTCCATCGGGAGCGGAAGCCGATGCATCGCAGGCGGATGTTCTTGCAGCGCGTAGCGCAGCCCCTGCCCTGCCCGGGGTCCAGAGCAACAAGGAACTCTTCGGCATTACCGCCGAGGAGGAGGAAGAGGAATTCCTGCCCTTCGAAATTGCGTCAGCCGGGTCGATGGCGCGCATGTCGCCAATGGGCATCCTGACACAAACCGAAAAGGTGGAAGTCGGCTGCTTCGGCCCCGATCTGGTGAGCGTCATCAAGCGGATCGAGGCGCATTATCGCAAGCCCGTGGTCGTGACTTCGGGCTACCGAAACCCCGGAGCCAACCGGCGTGCCGGCGGCGCCCGCCATTCGATGCACATGCAGTGTAAGGCGGCGGACATCCAGATCGAGGGCGTGTCCAAGTGGGATCTCGCCAAATACCTGCGATCGGTACAAGGGCGCGGCGGCGTGGGGACCTATTGCCGCACCAAGTCGGTGCATATCGACACCGGACCTGAACGCGACTGGCACTACCCATGCCGCAGGGCGAAGAAGAAGCGGGCCTGACCACAATGCGGCGCGCGTAATGGCGGATTTTGCCGCTTGCGCAGCGCTTTCGCAAATTGTTGGCTGCGTTCATTTTTCCGGTTGAAGCGCGCGGGGAACGTCTCTATAAACCGGCCACTCGCAGCGCCGGTACCGGCGTCACGCGATACGGATCTGCGCCCTTCGTCTAGCGGTCCAGGACACCGCCCTTTCACGGCGGTAACACGGGTTCGAGTCCCGTAGGGCGTACCATTTCCCAAACATTTGCGGGCAACTGCCCCTCGGGGAATCGTCGCAGGCAATTGCTTGCATGGGCGCGTGACACCGCTATTGTCTGCGCTCGACAACGGGCGGGATAAAATGCGGTTTTCTGCCAATCTCGGGTTCTTGTGGGCCGACCGGCCGCTGCCGGAGGCGATCGGCGCGGCGAAGGCCGCCGGCTTCGACGCGGTCGAATGCCATTGGCCCTACGAGACGCCGACCGGCGCGGTGAAGGCTGCGCTCGCGCAAACCGGCCTGCCCATGCTCGGCCTAAATACCAGGCGCGGCGATTTTGCCAGGGGTGAGATGGGCCTTGCCGCCCTGCCCGGCCGCGAGGCCGAGGTGCGCGCATCCATCGATGAGGCAATCGCCTACTCCAGGGCCATCGATGCGCGAAGCGTCCATGTGATGGCCGGCAATTCCAGCGGTCCGCGGGCGCGGGCGGCATTCCTCGCAAGCCTTGCCTATGCCTGCGATGCGGCGCCGGAGCTCACCATCCTGATCGAGCCGCTGAACCCGTACAACGCGCCCGGCTATTTCCTGAACTCGACGGGACTTGCCGCCGACATCATCCGCGAGGCGGGCAGGCCCAATCTCAAGCTGATGTTCGACTGCTACCACGTGCAGAGCATCGAGGGCGATGTGACGCGGCGCTTCGCGGCGCTGCTCCCGCTCATCGGCCATGTCCAGATCGCCGCCGTTCCCGATCGCGGCCGGCCGGACCATGGCGAGCTCGACTATGGTTACGTGCTTCAGCGCATCGCCGAACTCGGCTGGCGCGACCCCATCGGTGCGGAATACCTGCCCGGCCCGGATCGCGTTCCGGACATGGCGTGGATGAAGCGGTATCGTTGAGCATAGCGGAGGAGAACACATGAGCGACAAACCTGTCATCGGCTTCATCGGCCTTGGCTTCATGGGCCACGGGATGGCGAAGAACATCCGCAAGCACGGCTACGAACTATGGGTGAAGGGCCGCGCCAACCGCCAGCCTGTGGAAAGCCTCCTCTCCATGGGCGCGAAGGAGGCGGCAAGCCCGAGGGCGATGGCGCAGCACTGCGACATCATCCACATATGCCTGTCGAACTCGCCGCAGGTCGAGGCCATCATTCTTGGCGAGGACGGCATCCTCGCAGGTGCGCGGCCGGGTCTCATCGTCATCGACACGACAACCGCCGATCCCGGATCCACGCTGCGGCTGGCGCAAGCGCTGTCCGACAAGGGCGCGCACATGGTTGATGCGCCGCTGGGCCGCACGCCGAAGGAAGCCGAGGAAGGCACGCTCGATGCCATGGTCGGCTGCGACAAAGCGCTGTTCGAGACGGTGAAGCCGGTGATCGAATGCTGGGCGGCTGCGTTCAACCGGATCGGGCCGGTCGGCAGCGGCCACAAGATGAAGCTCCTGATGAACTTCATCTCCATGTCCTACGCATCACTCTATTCAGAGGTGCTGGTGCTCGGCGCCAAGGCCGGAATATCCCCGCAGACGGTTCGAAAGGTGATCAGCCCCAGCCGGCTCGGCAACGGCTTCTTCGAGACCTTCATGCGCTATGCGGTCGACCGCGACCGCGACGCGCACAAGTTCTCGATCACGAACGCGGCCAAGGATTTGCGCTACGTCAACGCCATGGCGAGCGACGCCAATGTGATGAACATCATGGCGGGCGCGGCACGGCACTATTTCACCCATGCCGAAGCAACCGGCCATGGCGGCGACTACGTGCCGATGCTCAGCGATCTTGTCGGCGCGCTCAACGGCGTCGACATGGCCGAGGAAGTGAAGAAGGGCGCGAAGTAGCTGACGCGGGCAATGCCGCTTGCGTCACGCCGCGTAATTCGTTCACAATCATTCATGTTGGGTGGCGGAGAATGGATCGATCTTCCCGGCTGCGAATTGTGGCCGGGTAAGGAGCGTCTTCGGCAAATGCGGCTTGGAGAGGCTCGCAAACGCCCCGGTCTTGTCATGTGAATGCAATCAAGAACGTTCACTCAAGGCGGGTCCAACCATCGGGAGACACGACCATGAAATTGCGCATCCTGCTTGCCGCGTCAGCGGCCCTCGCAACGGCCGTCTTCGCATTGCCCGCACAGGCGCAGACGGAAATCAGCTGGTGGCACGCCATGACCGGCGCGAACAACGAGGTGGTCGAGAAGATCGCCGCCGATTTCAACGCCACCCAGCAGCAATACAAGGTAACGCCCGTGTTCAAGGGCACCTATCCCGAGACGCTGAATGCCGGTATTGCCGCGTTCCGTGCCGGACAGGCGCCCGACATCATGCAGGTCTTCGACGTGGGCACGGGCGTAATGATGGCTGCCGAGGGCGCCGTCAAGCCGGTGGCCGACGCGCTGACGGACGCCGGCAAGACGTTCGACAAGAGCCAGTACCTGCCGGGTATCGTTGCCTATTATTCCAAGCCCGATGGAACGATGCTGTCGTTCCCGTTCAACTCGTCCTCGCCGATCCTCTACTACAACAAGGACATCTTCACGAAAGCTGGCCTCGACGCCGAAAACCCGCCCAAGACCTGGGACGAGGTGTTCGCCGCCGCCAAGAAGATCAAGGAAAGCGGCGCGGCTCCGTGCGGCTACACATCCACATGGATGACCTGGATCCACCTCGAGAACTTCGCGGCCTGGAACAACGTGCCCTATGCCACCAATGAAAACGGCCTTGCCTCCAACGAGGTCGAACTGCTGATCAACGCTCCGGTCTATGTCGAGCATTTCCAGAAGATCGCGGACCTGGCCAAGGACGGAACCTTCAAGTATGGCGGCCGCACATCGGAAGCGAAGCAGATCTTCCTCGCCGGTGAATGCGGCATCTTCACCGAATCCTCGGGCGGTCTCGGCGATATTGTCAAGTCGGGCATCAATTACGGCATCGGCCAGCTTCCATATGTCGCCGGCCAGGCCGGCGCGCCGCAGAACACGATCCCCGGTGGCGCGAGCCTTTGGGTGTTCGGCAACAAGTCCGACGAAGTCTACAAGGGCATAGCCGAGTTCTTCGATTATATCTCGAAGACCGAGGTGCAGACCGAGTTGCACCAGAAGTCGGGCTATCTTCCGGTGACCATGGCTGCCTACGAAGCCACCAAGCAGTCCGGCTTCTATGATCAGAACCCCGGCCGCGAAGTACCGATCACGCAGATGATGGGCAAGGCCCCGACCGAGAACTCCAAGGGCGTGCGCCTCATCAACATGCCGCAAATCCGCGACATCCAGAACGAAGAAATCGAACGCATGCTGGCCGGCGAGCAGACCGCCCAGCAGGCGCTGGACAATGCGGTCGCCCGCGGCAATGAGGCGATCAAGCAGGCAATCGGCAACTGATGCCGTTGCAGCCGCGCCGGGGAATGCCTCCGGCGCGGCCCGCATTCGCAAACCCATGAACCGCGCAATTTTCCCGCACCGATTTCTGCCCTATCTTTTGCTTGCCCCGCAGCTCGCAATCACGGCCATCTTTTTCTATTGGCCGGCGGTGCAGGCCCTGTGGCAATCGATGCTGCGGGAAGACCCGTTCGGATTGCGCTCGCAATTCATCGGCCTCGCCAATTTCCGGCGGGTGCTGACCGATCCGGCCTATCTCAATTCGATCGAGGTGACGGTCGTCTTTTCGGTGCTCACGGCATTCTTCTCCATGGCAATCGCCCTGGTTCTGGCGGTGCAGGCCGACAAGGTGGTTCGCGGCAAGACGATCTACCGGACCATCCTGATCTGGCCATATGCGGTTGCGGCGGCTATCGCGGGCATGCTGTGGCTGTTCCTGTTCAACCCGTCCTTCGGCACGCTCGCCTACCCACTGCGCCAGCTGGGCATCAACTGGGACCCGTTGCTCAATGGGCCGCACGCCATGACGCTGGTGATCATGGCGGCGTCATGGAAGCAGATCAGCTACAATTTCCTGTTCTTCGTGGCTGGTCTCCAGGCGATCCCGCGCACCCTCATCGAGGCGGCAGCCATCGACGGGGCGGGCAGCGTTCGCCGCTTCTGGACGATCGTTTTCCCGCTGCTGGCGCCGACCACTTTCTTCCTGCTGGTGGTCAACACTGTCTACGCGCTCTTCGACACGTTCGGCATCATCCATGCCGTCACCGGCGGCGGGCCGGGCAAGTCGACCGAGACGCTCGTCTACAAGGTCTACAATGACGGGTTCGTCAATCTGCTCATGGGCTCGTCCGCCGCGCAATCGGTGATCCTGATGGTCATCGTGATATCGCTGACCGCGATACAATTCCGCTACATCGACCGGCGGGTGCATTATGGGTGAGGGCTCGGCATGAATTCGGGAAGCCTCACCGGCCGTTTCGTCGCGCATCTCCTGCTGATCCTCGGCGCGATCATCATCGCCTTCCCGATCTATTTCGTCTTCGTCGCCTCGACGCACACGCTGCAGACCATATTGCGCCCTCCCCTGCCGCTTTTGCCGGGCGGGGAGTTCTTCAACAATTACGGCGAGGCGCTTTTCGGCGGCGTCGGCAGGATCGGCGGCGTCAGCGTCAGCACGCTGCTGTTCAACACCACCGTGATGGCGCTCGGGATCGCGACCGGCAAGATCATCATTTCGCTGATGTCGGCCTATGCGATCGTGTTCTTCCGCTTCCCGTTCCGCATGACGTTTTTCTGGATCATCTTCGTCACGCTCATGCTTCCGGTGGAGGTGCGCATCCTGCCAACCTACAAGGTGATGGTGGATCTGGGCCTGATCGACACTTACGCCGGGCTTATCCTGCCGCTCATTGCATCGGCGACAGCGACGCTGCTGTTCCGCCAGTTCTTCATGACCATACCGAACGAACTGGTCGAAGCGGCGCGGGTAGACGGGGCCGGACCCTGGCGCTTCTTCAAGGATATCCTGCTGCCGCTCTCGGCAACGAATATCGCGGCGCTGTTCGTCATCCTCTTCATCTATGGCTGGACGCAATATTTGTGGCCGCTGCTGATGACGAATTCCAATTCGATGAACACCATCGTCATCGCCCTCAAGAAGATGATCTCCTTTGCGGACGCGGACACGCCTTGGCACCTCGTGATGGTCACCTCGATGCTGGCGATCGTTCCGCCGATCCTCGTCATCGTCTTGATGCAGCGATGGTTCGTTCGCGGCCTTGTGGAAAGCGAGAAGTGAAATGGCGACGATATCGCTGAAGGACGTCCGCAAATCGTACGGCCGCACCGAGATCATCCATGGCGTTTCGCTGGATGTGGCCGACGGCGAGTTCATCGTCATCGTCGGCCCTTCGGGCTGCGGAAAATCGACGTTGCTGCGCATGGTTGCCGGTCTTGAGGAGATTACCGCGGGAACCGTCGAGATCGGCGGTCGCGTCGTCAACGGGCTGGAGCCACGCGAGCGCAACATCGCCATGGTGTTCCAGAACTATGCGCTCTATCCGCACATGAGCGTGTTCGACAACATGGCGTACGGATTGAAGATCGCGGGCATGGCCCGGCAGGAAATCCGCGACCGGGTCGGCAAGGCGGCCGCCATGCTGGAACTGGACGAATTGCTGGACCGCAAGCCGCGCCAGCTGTCGGGCGGCCAACGTCAGCGCGTGGCGATGGGCCGGGCGCTGGTTCGCGATCCGGCCGCGTTTCTCTTCGACGAGCCGCTGTCGAACCTCGATGCCAAGCTGCGCGTCCAGATGCGGCTGGAGATCAAGCAATTGCAAAGGGCGGTAGGTACGACTTCGCTCTACGTGACCCATGACCAGGTGGAGGCCATGACGTTGGCCGACCGGCTGGTGGTGATGCGCGCCGGCGTCGCCGAACAGATCGACACGCCCATGAATGTGTACCACCATCCCGATACCGTGTTCGTTGCAGGCTTCATCGGTTCGCCAGCGATGAACGTGATCGAGGCGGAAGCCACGGCGGAAGGCGGCGCGGTCAGGTTCAATGGCGGCGCGCAAGTTGTGCTGCCCGATGCGCGGCTGCCGGCGGACGGCAGGCCGATCCTTTTCGGCATCAGGCCCGAACATGTCGCGTTGGCGGACGGCGAGGCGGACCTCGTCCTTCCGGTAGCGGCGGTGGAAACGCTTGGCGCCGATGCGCTGGCGCATTGCGTGGTCGAGTCAGGCGCGAGCGGGCGGCGAAACGAGTTCGTCGTGCGGCTACCGGGCGCCACCCGCGTCTCGCCGGGCGACAAGCTACCGCTGGCGCTGGAAAAGGGGTCGATACATTTGTTTGATCGCGAGAGCGGAAAGAGGCTATCTGTCTGACTTGCGAAAAGGCCGGCTTTTGGCCGGCCCTTTCATCGCAATGTGCGATTTCAGCTTCCTTGCTTCATCGTTGTGGCGCCGCGGAAATTGACCGGCGTTTGCGGTTCGATCTGCCCCTTCGGGAACTGCTTGTCGCACTGGTTGTGGCCGTTGTTGTTGCAGGCCGCGATCGCCTCGTCGCTCTTCTTCTTGTTGCACGCATTGGTGACCGCCGTGTAGCACTCGGCCCGGTTGGTCATGACTGCCTGCGCGGTGGAAAAACCGGCGAGCGTGGTTGCGCTGGTCAAGAGCGCCAATGCAAGAATGGCTTTCATCGTATTTCCTCCTGGTGGCCCGCCGGAATTGGCGGGTAGGAGGAAACTGGAAACTCCGGTACCGACCTGACGTGCGCTGATGCACACCTTAAAAATTCGTTGACGTTCAGGAACCTTGCGCCCGTGCCGGCGTTTCGACGGGGCGCCGGTCCTGTTGTCTCCCCCCAGCACAGTCCACGGCGCAGGAACCAGCGCCCCACCGGCGCTGGTTCTTTTGTACAGGGCCGTCAGTAAGGCGGACTTACCCTGACATAGACGACTTGCGAGCCCTGGTATTGCGGCACCAGCCAATAGCTGCCGCATCGCTGGTAGGTTACCCCGCCATAGTCGACATAGATGCAATTGGGCGGCAACGTGGCGACAGCCGTGCCAATGGCCCCGATCGTCGCACCGATCGCAATTCCCGTGGCGTACCCAGGCCAGTACCCACCATAGTGCCAGTTATTCCAATCATCGTGGTGATGGTGGCCGCCATTGCCGCCCGGTTTGTTGGGCTTGTTCGGTTTGTTGGGCTTGTTCGGCTTGTTCGGCTTGTTCGGACGGTTGGGCTTGCCGGGTTTTCCAGGTCTCGCCGGTTTCGTGAGGTTGCCGGGCCTGCCCTTGCCGGGGTTGAAATTGGCCTTGCCGCCGCGATTCATCTTGGGGCCGCCGCCCTTCTTGAGGTGAACGCCGCCACCCCTGTGGCCTCCGCCGCCCCGGCGGGCATCGGCGTTTTCCACCGACAAGACGAAGGTGGTGAAGGCCAGGAGCAATGCGGACAGGAACGCCGTAATCTTCTTCAAACGGATCATGAAGGCCCCCTCAATTCACGCCAAGAACGGTTTCAATTTCGATTTGCCTGGCTCCCGGCGGCGGCGTGAAAACGAAAACGCTGTCTTCGAAGGTGGCGTCGGGGTCTATCGTTATGAGTGCGTCGTCCCTTGGTCCGGCCGGATCTGTCCGGTCAATGGTCACCAGCTCACAAGGCAGCGGATCACCCTCCTTGCGAATCCAGAGCTGAAAATCGACGCGCGCCGTACGGTAGGCGTAGTGGTCGCACCAATGGCCGTCGAGCAACGTCTCGCCAACCAGGAATCCGGTCGTTATCCGAGCCAGCGCCTTATCGTCTGTCCCGGCGTAGAACAGGTCGGCAAGCGGAAGGGAAACGCCGTAACGCTTGCGGGCCAGATCGAGTGTCTCCGCGATCGTGCCAGGCGCATCGAAGCGGGCATAGTAGTTGAGTTCGGGCGTAAACTGCGTAACCGTCTTGCCGTCATAGTAAAAGATGCGGTGCTGACGATCATTGTTGATCTCGAGCTTGAGCCGGTCCGGCATCCTGACGCTATAGGTCGTCTGGCCGGAAATCTGGATCTTCATTCCATTTTCCAACATCAGGTCCTGGGCGGTATCTGCGATAAGCGTGAAGTTCTTCAAGGTACGAAGATGCGCACCCATCTTGCGCAATATTTCAATGGATTGAGGCTCGACGGTCGATTCCTGACCATTGGCCGGGCCGGCAAGCGGCAGCACAAGCGCAAGCAGGGCCGAGGCCTGCCAAATCCATCCATGCATGTGAGTCTCCCAATGACAAACGTCCAGCCAAAAGGACGTTAGGTAATATTTCGGACACTTACAAGAATGGCGACACGCTCGCGCAACGCTTCAGGCCCGCCTTGCAATGCCGGTCTCCATTTCGCCAGGCTGCGCTGGAGCGGTTTGTGATGCCGAAATCATGTCCAGTTTTCTCAAGGCTGATATTGCCTCAGGAAGCGAACCGACCAGAAAATCGGCGCCAATTTCCTTAGCATCCAGCTTGCCGCCGTCCCCCACCCAGAACGCCACGCCGATCTTGGCATCGCCCATGCGGCGAATGCGACGCACCAGATATTTTGCCCTCCGTCCGGCTTCCGCGTTGAGATAGCCGATCACGATGGCATCGACGCCCGCCAGATCGAGACCGGGCAGTTGCTGGGGCATGAGGCTACGATGCCCGAGCAGGCGCGCGTCCGTCCCGCCGCAAGACAGGAACTGGGCGAGCGTTGCTGCGGCGGCGTCGTCCAGTTCGGTGCGCCCGCCCGCGCACAGCACCAGCCTGGAGTGCGCCGCATCGCCGTTTGACGGATTTTCCGGTAGCCGTGCGTATTCCTCGAGGTTTTCGACCACCGCCAGCGCACTCGCGGCAACTTGCTGCAAGCGCATGGCCTCTATCCTGCCCTGGGCCCGGTCTGCCTCGCCCAGTGCGAGCGCCGGGATGAGCGTGCTGTCATAGTAGTCGACGATACCCCTGTCCTCGAGAAGATGCTCCGCCAGTTCCGTGGCTTCGTCGGGATCGCCCGCCAGAAGGCGCTGGTAAAGTTGCTGCGGCGGTTCCAGCACAGGCTCTGTACCAAGGATCACGTCGAGAAACTCGAATTGCGGAACATAGTGACCGAGCACCGCGAGACACACGGTCAGCGGCGTCGACATGAGCAGGCCCATCGGGCCCCAAAGCCAGGTCCAGAAAATCGCAGCCACGATGATGGCCAGCGGTGAGAGGCCGGTGCGCGAACCATAGAGCAGCGGCTCGACGATATTGTTGCTGATGAGTTCGAGCACGATGAACATCGCCGCCGTCCACAGCACCAATGTCCATCCGGGATCGACCGCAATGGCAAGCAAAAGCGGAAAGGCTGCGGCAATGATCGGCCCGACATAGGGCACGAAGCGCAGCACGAGCGCCAGCAGGCCCCAGAGCGGCGCATTGGGAACGCCGATCAGCCACAGCCCGATGCCCACGGGAATGCCATAGGTGACGTTGACGATAAGCTGCATGAGCAGGTACCGGCCGACGCGTTCGGTCGCATCCTGAAGCGCTTCCGTGGTGCGCTGAAGGTCACCGGCACTGACGAGCCTTATGAACCGGTCGCGCAGATCCTCGCGGTTGAGCAACATGAAAATCACAACGACGATGATGATGCCGCCATTGGTCAGCGGCCCGACAAGCCGCCCGGTCAGCGCACGCAGGATTTCGAAGGGCGAGCTGTCGTCGATCACCTCGACCGGAATCGGATCAGGCTCGTCTTCGCCTGGTTGCGGGTCACGCTCCGTCTGCGCCGGAGCCGTATCGTCAAGCTCACGGTCCAGGCGCCGCAACATTCCGCTTACGCGCTCGATGACACCGGAGCCGATTTCGATGTCCTTGACGGCCCGGATCTTCGCTTCGATGTTGGATTGATAAAGCGTGATGTTGCCGGCCAAGCTGCCAAGCTGGATGACGAAGATGCCTGCAACTATCATGATGACCATGAAGGCAACGCCAACCGCGCCGACGACCGCGGCGATTCGATGGATCCCCCGCTTCATGAGCCACACCACTACCGGGGTAAGCGCGAAGGACAGGAGAACGGCAAGCGCCAGCGGGAGAAGTATGCCGCGGCCAAAGTAGAGCGCCGCGACAACCGCCATGAATCCGAGGAAGGTAAAGACTGGCGGCGGCTTTTCCGCGGACACGTCCCGGGTAAACGGCGCAGCCGCGGTTTCTTTGGGTTTGTGTTGCATGCGTCAGGCCGCCAGCGACGTCCAGTTGCGTCATGCGCTAAAGTGCGCCGGGGGCTGAATGGTTCCGGCATCGCGGTTGCGGATCAGGGCAAGTTCGCTCTGCTAACCGTTGCCGCGAGCCGGGATACCCGTCCTCACCCATTCGCTCAGCAATTTGGGCGGCACGAAAGTTCCGCCAGCAAGGACCAACCGGACCGCGCTTGCAAGAAGTTCGATACCCAGTGTTGCCGGGAAACAGCCCCGGATACCCGATCGCAGAGCGGAGAGGGAGAAGGCCGCATTCTCCTGCTCGGTGACGAGGATGACCGGTAGCGGGTCGAAGCGTCTTCGTACCTTGACTATATCGGCGCGCGTGGATTTCTCTTCCAGTTGAGCGGTGGACGCTGACAACAACACGAGGCCGGCCACCGGCAATTCCTCCTGGATTTCCAGTATGTTGTCGCTGCCGCGAACTTTTATCGACGGCATTAACTCTTGAAGCCGGTGGCAGATGCCTTCGCAATAAAGGCGACGCGTATCCACAACGTACACTACTTGCCCCGAAGAAGGTTCATCAAACTGCGATGCCGGCTGGACGAGGAAAACCTCGGGCGCTGCAGCGGCCTTCGCCTTCTTGTCCTTGTTGTCCTGCTTTTTTCGTTTCTTTGCGAATCCGAACGAAAGGCCTGCGCCGCCCGTTGATCCGGCTGGATATGTCCGCCCGATGGTGTTCAATCGCGGATGGCCGTCCATCGGCCGATACTCCCAAACTCGCCCCGTCCATGCCGTGGTACGGCAACCGGCCGGGCCAGATCCCCCAGATTGTCAAAATCCCGCGGCAGAGCACGATGAGCTGCCGCCAGGCCATTCCACAAGCAAGGACGCCGAATATCCGACGCCACTTGGCACTTCGATTTCCTCATCGAGGACCTTGATCGCATCCTTGCCCTCAATATCGAATTCGGCTTGGCGGAAGGCCAGCCGCTTTCCATCTGCAGGCGAGGTAACTTCGAGCACATAGACCCCGGTCATCGTGCCGCTCGCCGAAATCTGCGCATTGAGGCTGGTCTTCGTTTCGTTGCCGCTTGCCACGATCTTGCATCGAGCATCGCCTGATTGCGCAGCAGCGAACGAAGGAACAGCGATAGCCATGGCAATGAAGGCGAACACAAGCATTGTCTTGACTGCCGGGCTGGCGTTTTTCCTGCTCATGGCTTTTTCCATTGCCTGTTTGCGCCTTTATGGATACGGGGCCGGACTGGCCGGCCCCGATCAGGATCCACTCGCGCGGATAACGGCCAATGTTGCCGGTTAGTGCGTCGAACCGCTGACGCTGAAGCCGCCAGAAGCGCCGGCTGCCGTACCATTGTCGCCGCAGCCGCAATCGCCCCTGCCGCCGCCGCCGTAGTCGCCGCCTTCCACGGAGAGGGACGCTTCGCCCATGCCAGGTCCACCCGGGCCGCCAGGACCGCCCGGGCCCTTGTGGCTGCCACCTTCTGACGACCAGGTCTTGGCATATGAATCAAACCATGCCCGTGCCGAACCGGTCGTGTTTTTGCCTTCCAATTCGAAATCCCAGAGCTTGGCCCATCCTTCGGCTTCCGACTCGTGTTCTTCTTCACCGGATCCGCCCTTCTTGCCGAAATCGCGGTTGAAGAAAACCATCGGGTCGAACTTCTTGCCGCCACCCTTTTCGAGATCAGCGTCTGCCTTGGCGCCAACGCCCAAGCCGATTTCAACGCTGGGAGTCTTATGGCCGGCGAAAGCAGTCGCCGGCAGTACCAGCAGTGCCAGTGCACATGCGGAAGATACAAGCTTGATCGTGCTCATTTGATACGTCTCCTTCGTTCGTAACTCCTGAAAATCACTGTGACAGGCAGCGGAATGCTGGCCATGCCTTGAGAGTTACTAGGGAAAAGTTCAAATTTTTTAGTACTTTAGTCAATTTAACCAAACCGCATAGTCCATTTGGACTAACCAGGTTTAGGCTGGACCTGCGAGCTCGCGAACTCCACCCGCACAACAAAGGAAAACGGCGCCGGGAAGCCCGGCGCCGTCGTCAATCAGTCAAGTACGGGGATCAGCGAAAAAGGATCTTGTATTCGCAGTTCGGGAAATGAACCTTGCCGAACTTGCGATGCTCGCGGTCGCAGTCGCGGACGAGAGTGAAAACCGGCGCGGCGGCGGCCGGTGGGGCTTTGTCCTTTTTGCAATCGCCGACACAAGCGGTTGCCCGCGCGAACGAATTGGCCCTGGCATAGCCGGATTTACCGCCCCGGCTCGAAGACATGAAAGTATCACTGCCACCAAATTTCATGGATCCCGCAGACGCCTGCGCATTGGCGCGGGCGCCCTTTCTGTCTGCGTAGGCTTCGGCAGCAGCGTGAGCGGTGCCGAAGTAATGCCCGTAAAATCTCTGTTCTTTCTTCGACAGGTCGCTGTAGACGCCGGACTTGGCGTAGGCCGACTTTTTCGTGGTCATTGCAAGGCTGATCGCATTGTCCAGTACCGCGAACGCAATCGACTTTTTCTTGCTGACCTTTTCATAGCTCTGGGTACATGCGCCGGCGCAGTTGGCGGTCGCCGAAAGGCCATTCACTACCTGGGCGCTTGTCGTTTGCACACCGTCCTCGGTTGTTGAAGCTGCGGCCTGCGGTGTATCGCCTGCAAGGGCCTCGGCGACGGCTGTTATGCTCGTTGCGATCGACTGATCGACCCCGGCCGTCGCATTGGCTTCCGCGTTAGCCGAATAGACGCCGTCCGTGCCCTGCGCATTGGCGGTGGAATCGGTCTGCGTTTCAGCTGAGCTTGTTTCATTGCTCTGGGCATTGGCGCCGGTACTTGCCTCACCGGTCGCGCTCGGATCGCTGCCGCCGTTCGCATCGACAGAACCTTCTCCGCCGAAATCGGCCGAGCTGGAGTTGGAGCCCGTGGCTTCGCCGGAACCGCCGCCATCGGCAGTCGCCTCGGCAGACTGTGCATTCACGCTGGAAGGAAGAACTGAAACCGCCGCGCAACCCAATGCAAACGCGAGCGCCGCAGTTCTGACAACACTCAGCGAGTTCCTCAGTTCGGTATTGCCGGTACTATACATGGCCACAACTCCATCAATGATTTCAGGTCGCTCGATACACGCGCCTTCGGTTCATCGATTATTGCGGCTGCAGCCCTTTTCGGTAGACGCCCAAACGGACTAAACCTGTCGGGCGCCGCTGAGGCAGGTCAATTGTGGCCGGTAGGTGACTGGACGTCCCCGCCTAGTCCAAATGGTGGAGCCCGGGGGCGTGGCAGGTGGCGAAGCGCCAATTCTTCCTGCCGATCGAGGTGTCTCGATTCGGGATTCATCATTCTTGACGTTTGTCAATGACGTATCGTTAAAAGTGTGTTAATTATTACACAATTCTTGTTGCAAACTGGAGGTGGAAGTGCAGGGAACGCGGGAGGAGACTAGTCCGTCGGTATCATCCTCGCATTTTCCAGCAACAAGAATCGCAAACTGCACAAGGCGTTGATGCAGCTTGTAAATCAAGTGGTGTAATCGGAGTAGCTTTCATGAGTAATCTTTGCAAAATCCGATCCGACGAAATTGTTTCTGGACGCAACGCCATCGAGACCCTGGAGCTAAACCAGTCTGTCGGCCTGAGAAAGTCGAAGAAAAGCGTACTCTTGATCGAGAATGCGCAACTCATTCGCGAGAGCCTGATCGAGGTGCTCGGCAAACATGCCCGTGATATCCGCTTTTTCGGTATCGGCGCCGGGGATTTGTCGGTTGACGAACTCCCGAACATGATCCTTCTGTACACCAGGTCCGGCATCGGCGGAGACGCCGGCGTGCAGCAACTTTTCGACCGCGTTGCCAGAACGTTTTCAGGAACGCCGATCATGGTGCTCGCCGAAACCGAGGACAGGAAACAGGCTGCATGGGCAATCAGGAATGGCGCCAATGGCTATTTCCCGACTTCGCTGTCCATGGAAATACTCGCCGCGGCGATACGGCTGATTTTGGCAGGCGGAACGTTTGTCCCGGCGGAAATCGTGATCGATGAAATGTCGGACCGGTGCGGACTGCCCCGCCTAAATCGGGAAGCTGGCCTTGCAGCGCCTCAGGCGCAGGTGAGGCCGGCCCAAAGGGAGTTCGTGAGCTTTACCGATCGCGAACACGAGATCGTGTCGCTCATGCGGTGCGGGGAACCGAACAAGGTCATCGCGCGGAAGCTCGCAATTTCACCAAGCACGGTAAAGGTCCACGTCCATAACATCATGAGCAAGCTGAACGCCAACAATCGCACACAGGCGATGTACATGCTGGAGAACCTGCAGGAGTCTGCGCATTGAGGATCAAGGCCGGAATTTCCGGAGCCTCAACGCGTTGGCAATGACGCTAACGGATGACAGCGCCATCGCGCCGGCCGCTATGACCGGTGAAAGCAAAATGCCGAAGGCGGGATAAAGTATGCCGGCAGCAATCGGAACGCCGGCAGCATTGTAGACAAAGGCAAAGAACAGGTTCTGGCGGATATTGCGCATGGTCGCCTCAGACAGGCGGCGGGCGCGCAAAATACCGGTCAGGTCGCCTTTGAGAAGCGTGATCGCCGCACTTTCCATCGCCACATCTGTGCCTGTTCCCATCGCAATGCCGATATCGGCAGCCGCAAGCGCCGGTGCGTCGTTTACCCCGTCACCCGCCATGGCCACCACGCGGCCCGCAGCCTTGTAGCGCTCGACGATCTCCCGCTTGCGGTCCGGCAGCACCTCGGATTCCACATCCTCGATGCCAAGTCTTGTGGCGACCGCCCTTGCGGTCGTGGCATTGTCGCCTGTCAGCATCACCACGCGGATACCCTCGCGCCTCAATGCAGCTATTGCTTCGGGCGTCGTTTCCTTCACGGGATCGGCGATCGCCAGCACGGCGGCGAGCGTTCCGTCGATGGCCGCGAAAATTGCCGTGGCGCCGTCTTTTCGCATCTCTTCGGCAGCGCCGGCGAGGGCATCCGCCGCGATGCCCTGCTCCTTCAGGAAGGAAGAATTGCCGAGCACGACCTTGCGCCCTTCGACCATGCCAAGCGCGCCCCTGCCGGCGGGCGAGTCGAAACCGGTCACTTCGGATGGCGTGATGCCGCGAACCTTTGCCGCGCGCAGGATTGCTTCGGCAAGCGGGTGTTCGCTGGCGCGTTCGACGCTTGCTGCAAGGCGCAGCACTTCATCAGTTTCGAAACCGTCGGCGGTACGGATTTCGACCAGTTCGGGCCGTCCCAGCGTCAGCGTACCGGTCTTGTCGACCAATAGCGTATCAACTTTTTCGAGACGCTCCAAAGCCTCGGCATTGCGGATCAGCACGCCACTTTCCGCGCCGCGCCCCACTCCGACCATGATCGACATCGGCGTCGCCAGGCCAAGGGCGCAGGGGCAGGCAATGATCAGCACGGCAACGGCGGAGATCAGCGCAAAGGTGAAGCGCGGTTCCGGGCCGAACGTCATCCACGCCGCGAACGCAACTACCGCAGCTGCAATGACGGCGGGAACGAACCAGCCGGAAACCTGGTCGGCGATCCGCTGGATCGGCGCCCGGCTTCGCTGTGCCTGCGCGACCAGTTGGACAATCTGCGAGAGCACGGTTTCGCTGCCGACCCTCCTTGCCTCCATCACCAGCCCGCCGCTCCTGTTGATGGTGCCGCCGATCAACCCATCGCCAGCCTCCTTGGTGACGGGCATGGATTCGCCGGTGACCATCGATTCATCGACCGCGCTCCTGCCTTCGACGACAATGCCGTCCACCGGTACTTTTTCGCCGGGCCTCACCCTCAGCCGGTCGCCGGGCGAAACGGCGTCAAGCGCGATCTCCTCATCGCTGCCGTCGGCGCGAACCCTGCGCGCGCTCTTGGGCGCAAGATCGAGCAGGGCGCGGATCGCGCCGCCGGTACGCTCACGCGCCCGAAGTTCCAGCACCTGGCCGAGCAGCACAAGGATGGTGATCACCGCGGCCGCTTCGAAATAAACGGCGACCGCGCCATCATGGCCTTGCAGGGAAGCGGGAAATAGTTGGGGTGCAGTCGTGGCGACCAGGCTGTAGGTCCACGCAACGCCTACGCCCATCGCAATCAGTGTGAACATGTTGAGGTGACGGGTGAGCAGCGACTGCCAGCCGCGCTCCAGCAGCGGCCATCCTGCCCACCATACAACCGGCGTCGCGAAAAGGAGTTGCAACCAATTGGCGTTTTGCTGGCCGATCGCATGATTCAGTCCCGCCAGATGCCCTCCCATCTCCAGGATCACGACCGGCAGCGCGAAAAGTCCGCCAATCCACATGCGCCGGGTAAAGTCGATGAGTTCATGGTTGGGGCCCGCATCGGCCGTGAAGACTTCCGGTTCAAGCGCCATGCCGCAGATCGGGCAGCTTCCGGCACCCACCTTGCGGATTTCCGGATGCATGGGGCAGGTGAAGATCGTGCCTTCCGGAACGGCTTCGGCGACGCGTTCGCTCGCGGGCTTGAGGTATTTTTCCGGTTCCGCCTCGAACTTGGTCCGGCAGCCATTGCAGCAGAAGAAATAGTCCTGCCCCTTGTAGTGCGCCCGATGCGCGGTCTTTTGCGGATCGACACTCATGCCGCAGACCGGATCGGTGGCCTTTCGGGCCTCCCCTGAATGGTCATGGCCCGTGGAACCCGCCCCGTGCGAATGAACCGGCGCCGCCAGATAATTCTCCGGCTGCGCCTCGAACTTGGTCCGGCAGCCATTGCAGCAAAAGAAATAGACCCGCCCCTTGTAGTGCGCCCGATGCGCGGTCTTTTGCGGATCGACACTCATGCCACAGACCGGATCGGTGGCCCCAGCGCTCACCCCACCATCCATTCCGTCCGAAGCCGGGCTTGCCTGTTTCATTTGCCTTTACTCCCAATTCTGCATGTGACGCTTCGCACACTTGCCACTGCGTGACCGCCTTATTTCCCTTTTGTCATCACTGCCGTTCAGGCCGTCGAATATCCCGAAAATATAGATGCAATGTGTGGCATGTGATTTTTGTACCCGAAAGGCCTCGATGTGGGTGATCGATTCGGCGTTTGCAGTTACCATGGCCCCAATACGATCAGGAGCGAAATCATGATCCGGAATTTTGCCATTACAGCGTTTGCATTGACCATCCTGGCGGGGCAGGACACATTGGCGGCAGAGCAGGTCGGAACTGCGGTTGCCGCTTCCACGCTGGTCACGGGTTCGGGCCCGGCAGGCGCGCGCGAGATCAACAAGAATTCACCCATCTTCCAGGACGACCGGCTTTTGGCCACTGCTACCGGCAATGCACAGATCGTGCTGGTGGACAATACCCGCATTGTGGTCGGTCCCGGCGCACAGATTGACATCGACGATTTCGTCTATGCGAGCGAGAAGACATTCGCGACCGTCACGATCAAGGCGACCCAAGGGGCTTTCCGCTTCATCAGCGGCCGCAGTAACTCCTCCGCATACAAGATCGATACGCCTTACGGCCAGATCGGCGTGCGCGGAACGGCCTTCGATGTCGGGATCGCGAACGGCCAGGTCCACGTCGCCATGGTCAGCGGCACCACCGAACTATGCCCGGCAAGCGGCCAGTGCCAGGAGCTGACGGGGCTTTGCTCCTATGGCGTCATGGACAGCAACACCGTCGAGATCCAGGGCAGCCTTCGCACCAAGGACCAGTCTGACAAGGCAAATTTCCCGCTCATGGTGAATCAGCGCCCGTTGCAGATCCAGTTCCGCCTGGGCGGCGGTTGTGCAAGCTCTGCAGCCTCCCCGTTCAACCGGGAGAACGACGGCGATCGCAACAGCTTCGAGGCTCAGCCCGCGCCGCAAAAGGAACCGAACGACGGCGGAGGTGGTGACGACAGCCCTGACGAGGGAGACAACCTCTGAGGCCATGGTCCTGCTCCGCGGCGAGCATGAGCGAGGCCGGGCACCGGCAAATCCGGCGTTGCGAAAACACCGGGAAGTGCCCATATCGATGATGGCGATGCGGCGGCTGACGGTTGCCCCGCAATGCCCGGTGCTATAAGTATCTCAGGTTCCTTGCTTGCGCCCTTCGTCTAGCGGTCAGGACGCCGCCCTCTCACGGCGGTAACACGGGTTCGATTCCCGTAGGGCGTACCAGACTTATAAATCCGGCTTTGAAGAGACCAGCAGGAACCAGCCCTGAAACTTTGGACTGCCCAAATCGCGAAGGATCGCTCCGCGCATCGCGTCTGCCAGATCAGCTCTGTGTAAGCGTCGCGCAGAATGTCCCTCGCATTTGTCAGTTTGATATGATCGCTGCGGATTGGATCAAACAGCCGTCAGGTCGCCATGACCACCGCAAGCGACACCGCTATCAGCACCAGCAGCATGCCCGCGACCGGCCATTGCCGCGTTTGCGCTTCGATCACGTCGACCGCACGGGCAAGCCTTTCGCCCGCAGGCACGATGAACCGGACCATGGTGTGCAGCACGTCGCCGGGGGGGATTGCCGGCAGTTGCAGGCGCGACCAGGAAATCGCGGCTGCCAGCGCGGCGCCAATTGCCATCGGCCAGGCGGCGCTGATCCAGGAACCGGGCGTCAAGACAGCGGCGAGGCGAAAGCCTGTGACCGGCTCGAACAATATCCAGGGAACCGCAACCGCGGAAAACGCGAGCGCCATCCACACAATCATGACCGGGGTTTTCATTCCGGGCGCATCCGCCGGTTTTGGCATGGCGGCGAGCAGGCGCAGGAAATGGAGCATGAGCAAGGTGCTGCCTGCAGCCGAAGCCGAGCCAAGCAGCCCTGCCCAGCCATAGCCAAGCTCCGGCTTGATCGCGTATTTTGCCAGCGCACCGCCGGTCAGCGGCAAGCCGCCGAAGCCGAGCGCGAGCTGTCCGTCGTCAGAACATTTGGCGCAGATCGCGGCGTAAATTATCGGAGTTCGGGCCTCGTCTGAGGGTTGATATTAAGCGGCGAGTTTGCGGTGTTGCAAGCGCCGATGCTCGATGGTCTGTCGCTTGATCCTTTCA
>JBGSJA010000147.1:0-7535 GCA_041742235.1 Salaquimonas sp.
GTGAAAGGATCAAGCGACAGACCATCGAGCATCGGCGCTTGCAACACCGCAAACTCGCCGCTTAATATCAACCCTCAGACGAGGCCCGAACTCCGATAATTTACGCCGCGATCTGCGCCAAATGTTCTGACGACGGACACCTCGCAACAGCTTTGTCGAGGCAGATCTGTGCCGCTGACCTGAACTCACCAATCGACGGAAAATCGACAGCCTTAACCGACATAACATCATAGGCGACCCTTACCGGGGCTTCCGAATTGTCACGCGCGTCGCGACTGTTCTGGCCAGTTTCTCGGGCGACGGCAGCAAACGGGCGGTCGCGGAAAGTCTCAATTCCCGCATCGCCAAGGCCTTCCCCGTCGCCACTGGGATTAGGTAGAAATCTTAATCCGATCCTGCTCATTCCAGCTTGAACCCGTCTTCGCCTGCCTTGCCATCGCCGCCATACCTGGCTTTTGCACTGTCCAGTTCCCGTTGCAGCGCCCGGAAAATCTTTTTCGCGTCCTCATCTCCATACTCGTAGGAGCTCCTGTTGGCGAGATTCCCGACCAGCCTGATATCCCGGATCACACGGTTTACCCGCGCTTCCGCGAGCTCGACAAATTTCTTGCGCTTGTCCCTCATCCTCGCACGCTCCTGTATGAAGGCACCATCATACACAGGCAACCTACATATGCAATATATCCGGTGAATATAAGCGAAATATCGGCCGGATATTGCACATGCTGCAGCTCGGCCTGTCGATTTCGACGGCACTGTGAAACGGGAGGTTGGGGTTCGACCGCTTGTCGCGGGGTGCCTGATGACCTGTTCAGCGGGAAATCGTGTGGGGCTTGCCGCGCAGGTTGGACTGATCAAGGTCTTGCCGCTGCTGCCGCTCTTCCAGCGCCGTCAGGACAACATCGGCAATCTGGCGTGCAAGGAACGGTGGAACCGCGTTGCCGACCTGACGATACTGTTCGGTCCTCGGCCCGCAGAAGATGTAGTTGTCCGGGAAGGTCTGCAATCTTGCCGCCTCCCTGACGGTCAGCGCCCTGCACTGTTCCGGATCGTAATGAATGTAGTAGTGGCCATCCTTCGAGATGTGGCTCGTGACGGTCTTCGATGGCGCGTCGGCCAGTTGAACCCGAAATCGGTCCGCAAACTTGCCACTGTCGCGATTCCTGTGTTCGGGCTGCAGCAATGCCGGGAACTCGTCCAGTTTCGGACTTCTCCCTGTCAATGCTGCATGAGACGCGGCCCAGGCATACCTGCCGAGATCGCCGGCCATATGGCCGCGCGTTTCGTGCTGGGGAAGCACGGTCAGCCTTTCGTCCCTCAGCCACTCCCCGAGCCTGCCGCCGATATCGTCGCCAATTTGCGGGTACACCGCCGAAGATCGCGGTAGCGCCAGTTTCCGCGCTGAATTCGCTGCCTTCTGCATCCGTTTCGAGACATCGTCCCCGTTCGGATTCGAGGTCAGCAGACGCGCCTGTTCGGCGATGATTTCGCGCCACCGGGCAAGACTGTCGCCACGCCCGGTTCCGGCTCTCAGCCTCGGAAGTGAACCGATCACTTCTGAGACGGTCACGGGGGAAGAGGGCTTGAGCGTGGGGATACCCACAGATTGCCTTGCCAGATCCTCCCGGATACCGACGATGAATACGCGATGCCGCTCCTGGGGGATGCCATGTTCCTCGGCCTTCACGACGAAACCGCTGGTGCCGAACAGGTCGTCCCTGTCTGCGGCCAGCCCGTAGAGCCGATAGCCACCCTCCGATGCTGCTGCGCCCGAAAGATCGTCGAGTATCCGGGTGAAGATTTCCCCGCCATCCACCCTGCTCGAGAGGATCCCCTTGACGTTTTCCATGACAAAGGCTGCCGGCTTCAGCCGCTCCAGGATCGCCACGTACTCGCGATAGAGATAGTGCCGCCTGTCCTCCTCGGGAACATAGTTCCCGATACCGCGATTGCGGGCACGCCCCACCAGCGAGTAGGCCTGACACGGCGGTCCGCCGATGAGAATCGTATCTCCCTGGAACTGCTCCCTGATCCGGTCGAGCCTGCCGGCAAGCAGTTCGAACACGCCCGGCTCTCCGAGAACGAGCTGGAGCGCATGCTCCTCCGCCTCTCGCCATGCAGCAGGATGCTTCTCCTGCATTGCGGGAATGATGGCGTCGCAGTCGCCATCGCGTACTGCAGCGTCCATAGCACTGTAGTAGTCGGCAGGAGCGCGGCCGAACCTGCGCAGGAACGACCGCAGGCGAAGGGTGCGAACCGCGTGACGATCCATCTCTACCGAAAACGCCACGTCGAGGACTGTCGGCGAAGAGCAGGCAGAAAATCCCTCCGAAAGCCCTCCCGGACCGGCGAACAGGTCGACAATGGCAAACTTGCGTGGCATCGATTCTCCGCACTGCTGCCACTCCAATACACCTTGGCAGCCGGAAAGCCAGGGTCAGCACAAGTGGCAGACATCGTTTCTCCCGAGATCCGATCGCGCATGATGGGCGCCATCCGCGGAACGAACACGAAACCGGAACTGGAACTGCGACGGGCGCTCCACAGGCAGGGGCTGCGCTACCGGCTCCACGCCAAGGACTTGCCCGGACGGCCAGACATAATATTCCCCAAGCACCGCACCGTACTGTTCGTCCATGGGTGCTTCTGGCACCGCCATGAAGGCTGCCGGTATGCCACCACCCCCTCCACGAGGCCGGAGTTCTGGAAGGCCAAGTTCGATGGCAACACGGCTCGCGACGAGGCGGCGACAGAAGCGCTGCTGCGGGATCACTGGCGAGTCGGGATCGTGTGGGAGTGTCTGGCCAAGAGAGGGCAGCTGGAAGAGGCTGCGGAAGAAATCGCGGAGTTCGTCACGGCAAGCGAGAGTCCCTTCGCAGAATGGCCCGTCACCACCTAGGTGCTGCGGGTTCTGCCACCGCCAATTTGAACCAGAAGCAATGGCGGATTTGCGCCCTAGCTGGGTCATTGATCCGGCCTTAAGAAGCTCCCCAAAGAATGCCATTCGGCTAGGATGGAGCTTTGTGGTGAGACCATACGCCTGGGAACGCCAATTATGGCGATTTGTCTAAGGAGTAGAAACAGTCAGCGATAATGAACCCTTCTTCCTGTATGGGGCACATTGATTACATCATCGGATTTCGCTGACCTACTGCGGTGAGCGATCTTTCCCCCTGCTCAAGAATGCCGTGGCTGGGCAAACAGGCAGAGGGGATCTTGACTGTCAGAAAAACATGCCTTATTTTCTGACACATGAAGACGATCAGCGCTTCCGTTCCCCACCGGGTCATGAAGCGCGTCCGCGCAAGCGGACGCGGAAGCGTCTTCACGCCCAGCGACTTCCTCAAAGTCGCCGCTCGCTCGGCCGTCGACCAGGCGCTCTCTCGGCTGGTAAAGGGTGGCCAGCTTCGGCGGCTTGCGCGCGGTCTTTACGACTTCCCCAAGCTGCATCCGAAGCTCGGGCCTCTTTCGCCCGCTCCCGATGATGTGGCCCAAGCGCTCGCCCGTGAAACTGGCTCGCAGGTTCAGATCGCCGGCGCGCGGGCAGCGAATGCGCTCGGCCTCTCGACACAGGTTCCCGCGAAGAGCATTTATCTAACCGATGGCCCGTCAAGGCGCGTCGTACTGGGAAGACGTATCGTCGATCTTCGCCACGCCTCGCCAAAGCATCTGATTGCACCGGGCAGTCCTGCTGGTACGGTCGTTCAAGCCCTTCGCCATGTCGGCCCCATGCGGGCCGCCGACGTCGCGCAGGTCGCCTCGCGTCGGCTTTCCGCTAACGACAAGAGGAGACTGGCTTCGACTGCAGTTCAGGCGCCGGCTTGGATGCGGCCGACTCTCGTCTCGATCGCGAACGCAACAGTGGCCGATATCAATGGATAAGGTTGCTCGGCTCCCCGCCGAGGGACGCGCAGCCCTCTTCGGGGAGACCAGCGCCGGCCGAGGCGTTGCCGACACGATCATCGAAAAAGACTTCTGGGTCTGCTGGACCCTGAGGCGCCTGTTCGGTCTGCCGAAAGGGACGACGGCCACCCTCGTCTTCAAAGGCGGCACGTCGCTCTCCAAGGCGTTCGGAGCCATCCGTCGCTTCTCCGAGGATATCGACCTGTCGTTTGATCGCGCCGAACTCGGCTATACCGGCGACCGCGATCCCGAAATGGAAGGGATCAGCAGAAAAAAGGCGGCACGGCTGATCGATGACCTAGTCGGCGACGTCGAGCGTCACATTGCGGAAAAGCTTCTCCCGACGCTCCGCGCCGCGATCGTCGAACAGCTTGGCGAACCGACCGACGGCGAGTGGACGCTGGCAATCGATGCCGGTGACGCGCAGACGGTCAACTTCCATTACCCGACGGCGCTGGCGGCCACCGAATATGAGGGCATGGCCTACATCACCCCGCGGGTGAAGCTCGAACTCGGCGCGCGCGGCGATCCCTGGCCAACGGAGGAGAAGATCATCCGCCCCTACGCGGCAGAAGACTATCCCGACTTCTTCGAAGAACCTAACACCGGCGTGACCGTCCTGTCAGCCCGCCGCACCTTCTGGGAGAAGGCGACCGCGCTTCATGCGGAAGCGCACCGCCCGGCAGATTCGCCGACGCCACAATATTTCTCGCGGCACTATTACGACCTCGCCATGCTGCTCGATACAGATGAGGGTAAGGCGGCGGCCGCGGACTTCGAGCTGCTCGCTCAGGTCGCCAAGCACAAGACGACGTTCTTCTGGTCGGGATGGGCTAGCTACGACACCGCCCAGCCCGGGACGCTGCGGCTCCTTCCGAACGAGGCGCGGATGAGGGATCTGCGCGCGGATTATCGAGCCATGGCGCCGATGATGTTCGACGAGAGTCCGCCGCCCTTCGACGACATACTTGCGAAGATCGCAGCTCTACAAGAAATAATAAACGCATAGCACGAGGCCGCCGCTGGGGAGGAATTCATTAGCTCGATACTTTCCATTGATCTGCACTTGATTGACGACCTCGTGGAAATAATCCGAGGGCGTGGCTACGTGCTGGATCTCTCGGATCCGAGTTTCTCGCAATTCTTCGCCGCCGAGCTGGATATCGACATCGATGATCCGATCTACGCCGAGCACGGCGGCTCCAGGGGAAAGCGGCTGCGCTGCTTTCTTCAGAAGGTCGATGACGCGACTGCCGCCCGCACCCTGAAAGCGCTGTGGGAAGATCGCACAGAACGGTTGGCGCGCAACGGACAACCGGATCCTGTCGTCAACGCCGAGGGCCGATACCTGACGCTTCTTGCCCGCCTCACGGGACGGCCCGGCGATGGCGCCGGCGACCTTGCATCCATGCCACCGCATGAGCGGCTACGCGTTCGAAGGATTCCTTCGACGCCGCTTCGAGGCGGCGGCCTTGAAGGCGCGCGATCCGTTCTGAAACACCGGAGAGCAGATAGACGGCAGTATCCCGGTGCGGGAGCTTTTCGATCAGAACGGGGGAACCGATGATCCTGACTGACAACGAAACAAAGGTCGATCTCCTCAATAACGAGGCCATCGCAACGACGATCATCAAGCTCCTGCGGGACCGGCCAGACCAACCGGTGACTATCGGCGTGCATGGTGACTGGGGCGCCGGCAAGTCGAGTGTCCTCGAGATGATCGAAGCCGGCTTCGAAGCGGAGTCGAAGGTTCTCTGCCTCAAGTTCAACGGATGGCGATTCCAGGGTTTCGAAGACGCCAAGATTGCGCTGATCGAGGGGATCGTCACCGGACTGATCGAGAAGAGGCCGGCCCTGACCCGGACGGGCGAAGCCGTAAAGGACGTCTTCCGCCGCATCGAATGGCTCAAGGTCGCCAAGAAGGCTGGGGGCCTTGCCTTAACCGCCTTTACGGGCCCCACGCCCGACCAGATCGGGGCGATTGTTGGCACGCTGGAGGGGTTCCTAGCTGATCCGGCGAAGCTCGCCACCAAGGATAACGTCCAGTCGGCAATCGAGGGCGTGAAAGGTCTCCTGAAGGAGAAGGATGGGGAGAGCGCGAACGTTCCCGAGGAGATCAACGCGTTCCGAAAAGCCTTCGACGATCTCTTGGACAAGGCCGGCGTCGAACAGCTCGTCGTTCTCATTGACGACCTCGACCGCTGCCTCCCGGACACCGCGATCGAGACTCTGGAAGCAGTGCGCCTCTTCGTCTTCACATCGCGGACGGCGTTCGTCGTGGCCGCCGACGAGGCGATGATCGAATATGCTGTGCGTAAGCATTTCCCGGACCTGCCGGATACGACTGGCCAGCAGACCTATGCGCGCAACTATCTTGAAAAGCTGATCCAGGTCCCTTTCCGCATTCCGGCTCTAGGCGACACCGAAACTCGCATCTACGTGACCTTGCTGCTCGTCGGAGCTGAACTCGGCGACAACGATCCGGCGTTCAACACCCTGATTGGCGTTGCGCGCGAGCGCCTGAAGCGCCCATGGACGTCGGGCGCGCTGGACTCGGCCTCGGTGCGAACCGCCCTCGGCGACAAGGCGTCCCGCGCGAATAACGCGCTCGCCCTGAGTGATCAGATCGGACCGATCCTCGCCAGCGGCACCAAAGGTAACCCGCGTCAGATAAAGCGCTTCCTGAATACCCTCGTCCTGCGTCAGCGGACGGCGGAAGCGCGTGGCTTCGGCAATGATGTGAAGCTACCCGTCTTGGCGAAGCTCATGCTTGCCGAGCGCTTCATCCCCCGCCTCTTCGACCAGATCGCCGCCGCCGCAGCCGCGGCGACCGATGGAAAATGTCCCGACCTCGCGGCCTTGGAAGCTGCCGCCACTGCCAAGGAAGACGACAAGCCAAAGGCGAAGCCTGCGAAACCCGCCGGCAAGGACGGCGAAGCAACGAAGGCCGCCGCCCCAAAGCTCGAAGTCGTGAAGGCGCCCGAAAGCGCCATGCTCGGTGAGTGGCTCTCTTACCCGGCTATCAAGGCTTGGGCAACGGTCCCCACAAAGATCGGGGACGAGGATCTCCGCCCCTATCTGTTCGTGGCGAAGGACCGGAAGGACTATTTCGGCGCGGCGTCTGTGCTTGGGCACCTGGCCGCCGTCGTCGAGCAACTCTTCGGTGGCAAATTCGCCGTCCAAGGCCTTGAGGCCGATCTCAAGCGGCTCGCCCCGCCGGAGGCGGCGCAGGTGTTTGAAGCCGTTCGTGGTCGCATCGTCGGTGCGGACGCATTTGAGACTGAGCCACCAGGCACTGCCGGACTCGCGGTGCTCATCAAAGCGCATCCAACGCTTCAGGGGGAACTCATCGACTTCCTGGACGCCCTGCCCCGGGACCGGCTGGGCCCGTGGGTTTGCGGCGGGTGGGAGGGGATCCTCAAGGACGGCGATATCATTCAGCGATTCGATCGTCTCCTCCAGACTTGGGGCAAGGAAGGCGGAGCAATGCTGAAAGCCGCCGCCAACGGCGTCCTACGCACCCGCCAGGGAGGACGCTGATGGGCACTTCCAGTGCTTTTGGCGGCCAAGGCGGGGGCACCCCGCTCGTTCCAAGCTGGCTCGGCGACGATGGCGCGCCGCCGGCCGCGCCC
>JBGSJA010000148.1:0-5363 GCA_041742235.1 Salaquimonas sp.
GGCATCGACGTCACGCACCTTGCCATCGGCCTCATCGAGCGGCGGCTGCGCGACGCCTTCAAGGACCCGCCCGTGCAGTTCGAGACGGTTGGCGTTCCCAAGGACATTGGCGCGGCGCGCAAACTGGCCGCGACCGACAAGCACGAATTCGAGAAATGGGCGATCAGCCTCATTCCCGACGCGCAGCCTTTCCGGGGCGGCAAGAAGGGCGCCGACACCGGCATTGACGGCATCGTCTACATGCGCACGGAGAAGAACAAGACCGACAAGGCCATTGTCGAGGTCAAGGGCGGCGGCGTTTCGGTGGACCAGATCCACAAGCTGAAAAGCGTGATCGACCGCGAAAAGGCGCTGGCCGGGCTGTTCGTCACGCTTAACGAACCGACGCGCCAGATGGTGTCGGAGGCTGCCGCTGCCGGTTTTGCCGAGACGGTGTTCGGCCGCATTCCGCGCATCCAGATTTTGACCATCGAGGGCATGCTGAACTTCCGCGAAGTGCCGCGCCTGCCGGCAATCGACTCATCGGCGTTCAAGAAGGCCCCGGCGGAAGCCAATATCAGGCAGGGCGATCTGGGGCTGTGATGGGGGCCATCTCCCCCTTGAGGGGGAGAAAGCTGTTTCCTTGGCTTGGCGCAGCCAAGTCATTGGAAACGGCAAGAGGGGGGATCGCTGTGCAGTCATCGACCCCCCACCGGCTCTGCTTTGCTGCGCTCGCAGTCGCCTGCCTCCCCTCCAGGGGGAGGGGGGCGCGGTGGGCCGAAACAACCCCCATTCCCTCCCCATCAAAAGCCGAATATCCTACCTTTTTTCCAGGGAGGAATTTCATGAACGCATCGCAGACATCGGCGGCTTTCGGCCGTATCCAGCAATTGATTTCCACGTCGCCGGTGCCGTCGATTTCGACGGAGCTGCTGGCGACGGCCGATGGCGAGCTCAACCGCGAGCTTCACGCATTTCTGTTCGATCCGCCGTCCGATCCCGAACTGCTCAAGGGCAAGCGCATCGCGATTTGCTGCACCAACGGCGTGGAGGAGGTTGAAATCCTCGGCGCGCAACGCTGGCTGACCGAGCATGGTGCTACGGTGCATGTCGTCTCCCCGCGCATCGGCGAGTTCCACCCGACGCTCGGCCTGCGCTTTCCGCCGATCAGCAAGACGCATGTGCTCGCCATCCGCCTTATGGAAAACGCCGGCTGGCTGGAAATCAACCGATACACCGACGAAGCCCAGGTGGCGGATTACGACGCGGTCATCCTGCCGGGCGGCTGCTGGAACCCCGATGCACTGCGCATGGACGAGGCGGCGAAGAAGTTCGTGCGCGCCATGCATGAGGCGGGCAAGCCCACCTGCGCCATCTGCCACGGGCAGTGGGTCATGGTCAGCGCGAAGATCCTCAAGGGCAAGCGCGCGACGGCGGTCTGGAACATCCAGATCGATCTCGAAAACGCCGGCGCGACCGTGCTGGACGAACCTTGCGTCGTCGACGGCAATTTGATCACAGCGCGCTTTCCTTACGACTTGCCGCGCATGGTGGCCGCGATGGTGGACCAGCTTGTCAAATAGCGCAGGGAGGCCGCGTCAACGTACCTGAAACAGCACACCGCAGTCGATCGGATTGGCCTTGCATTTCTCGATGAAGGTCTTGTCGCCCTTGAGGTCTGCGGTCGCCACGTTCTTCAAGGTGATGGTGATGTTGTTGCCGCGATTTGCCTCGGAAACGAGGTCTGCATTGGCATTTGCAGCGAGCAGGCCGCCAACGGACAGCGGAGTGCCCGTCGTGGAGATGCCCAGCTTTTTGGTGTCAGTGGCTTTCGCGCTGACGTTAAAGACAAGTTTGACCTCGTCTACGATCAGTCCAAATTTCCCGTCCGCGGTTTTCTCGCGAAGGATTTTCAAGCCGTCGCCTACATCAGCCAGCGCCTGCTGCACAGTAATCTGCGGGGGATCGGCCACTTCCTTGACAGTATAGATGCAGCCGCAAAGGGGAAGGCATCCCGATAGCGCGATCAGAAGTCTGTACATCTGAAATCTCCAAGCGGCAGCTCGAAGAATTAGAAGTCCACAATGGGAGTACGTCGAGAGAATTTACAATAGAAATTTCAATTATCGTTCTATTCGCGGCGATTCAGAAAAATATTCCAAGGATAGCAGGCAGACTTTGTAGTGTTTCAGATACAAATGCGGTTCTTGGATATGCTCTTGTGCATCCATCAAAAAACCCCGCCGAGGCGGGGTTTTTCATGGCCGTGTCGCAAGCCGGCCTCACGCGTCGGCGCGGAAAACCTGCTTCTGCGTGCCGAGGCCCTCGATGCCCAGTTCCACCACGTCGCCGTCCTTCAGGAACAGCGGCGGTTTTTGGCCGAGGCCCACGCCCGGCGGCGTGCCGGTGGAGATGATGTCGCCCGGATGCAGGCTCATGAACTGGCTGAGATATGCGATCAGATGCGCGACGCCATAGACCATGGTGCGAGACGAGCCGTCCTGGAACTTCCTGCCGTTGACGGTGAGCCACATCGCAAGGTTCTGCGGGTCCGGCACCTCGTCCGCCGTCACCAGCCAAGGGCCGGTCGGGCCAAAGGTGTCGCACGACTTGCCCTTGGTCCACTGGCCCTGCCGCTCGGTCTGGAAGGCGCGCTCGGAAACGTCGTTGATCACGCAATATCCTGCGACATGGGAAAGCGCGTCCTTTTCGCTGACATACTTCGCGCTTCTGCCAATGACGACGCCAAGTTCGACCTCCCAGTCGGTCTTGGTCGAGCCGCGCGGGATAAGCACGTCGTCATTGGGACCGCAGATCGCCGATGTCGCCTTCATGAAGATGATGGGCTCGCTCGGCACCGTCGCGCCGGTTTCCGCAGCGTGATCGGAATAGTTGAGGCCGATGCAGATGAACTTGCCGGTACCGGCGACGCAGGGGCCAAGGCGTGCGCCTTCCGGCGCCAGCGGCAGTTTGGAAAGGTCGGTCGTGGCGAGTTCGGCCAGCTTTGCGGGATCAAGCGCCGCGCCGGAGAGATCGCCGATCACGCCGGAAAGATCGTAAATGCGTCCGTCGCTGCCGACTACGCCGGGCTTTTCGGCGCCGGGGGCGCCAAATCGTGCAAATTTCATCGGGTGTTTCCGCCTTGGTTGTTTTTTTCCTGACGGGGCACAATCACCACGTGGCCGCCGGCGTCAAGTCCCATTGCCAGCGCAAGGATGCCTTGCAGGCCGCGACGTGTGCTCAGCCAATTCTACCGGTCGTTTCGGGCGTGCCCGACCGGTCACAACACGCTATTGATGAAATCGAGAATATCCTTGGTAACGGCCCCGGTATTGCCGGGGCTGAGGATATCGCCGGCGATCACATGGTTCGAAGGGTCGCCGCTCTCCTTCACGAGAACGAGTTTTTTCGGCCCGCCCCAGCGCTGGTGAACCTGTTGCGCGACGGTGGGGACCACGACCTTGTCGTCGGGCGAAACGATGAAGATGGCCGGAACCTTGATCCGGCCCGGATCGGTTTCGCTCATGGTCTGGAGCAGCGCGCCCATCGGAAATACCGCCCGGCTCGGATAGGAAGTTGTCCACCATTTCGCCTGTTCGGCGTTGACCGGCTCGAAGCTTCTTTCCTGCCCCATGAGCATCGGCAGCAACCGGTCGGCCCAAGGCATGTTGAGCAGCCCGATCGAGGCGCCCTGTATCGCGAAGTTGGGCGACAGCAAAGCAAGGGCAGCCATGTTCTGCGCCATCTCCGGCCTCGAAGCGGCCCATGCCGCCAGCGTGGCGCCGGTGGAAGTTCCGATGATCACCACCCGCTCGCCGATCATCGAGCCTATCGCCATCGCCTCCGCGACGTCGTTGATCCAGGCGTTCATGCTGCCTTCGGCCATGGCCGGCCCGTCCTGGCCGTGCCCGGCAAGGCGCGTGAAAAAGAGGTTGGCGCCAAGACTGGCCGCCACCTGGTCGGGCACCGGGCGGATTTCCATCTTGGTCGCTGAAAACCCGTGTAGATAAACGACGGAAAGCTTCGTCTTCTCGCGCGTCGCCGGGTTGGCCCACACGATCTCCTTTTGCGCGCCCGGCCGAATCGCCGGGAATTTCGCTTCCGATGCGGCAAGCCAGGCCTCGGGATCGGGACCGATCGAAGCCGGATCGAAGGTGATGGTTTCATCGCGGTCTGGCCGCGGGCCGGCAAGCATCGCTATCGCTGCAACCCCCATCAGCAAAAGTATGAATATTAACAAGCGTTTCATTGTCGAAGGCAAGTTCCCCAAAAAACCAGCTTCGTTGATTGTGCATGCGTATTCAGCCGCTGTCTAACATCGCCACGTCTATGTTGGCGCGGTTTACAACCATTCGCATGGCAAAACTCGACTGGATTCTCGAAACGCCGGGCAATGCCGAGAGCCAGTTTTTGTAGATCCATTCATAATGTTCCATGTCTCGCGCATTTACACGGACAAGATAGTCGCTTTCCCCCGACATCAGGAAACAGGTGACGATGTGCGGGCAGGCCTTCACCGCGCGTTCGAATTTTTCGAGGTGATCCTCCGACTGCGCCTTCAACGTGATGTGGACGAGGGCGGTTATCGACTGCCCGATCGCCTTGTTGGAAATCACTGCCTGGTAGCCCTCGATCGTGCCGGATTTTTCCAGTGCATCGAGCCGCCGCGAACATGCCGAAGGCGAGAGCCCCACCTTTGCGGCAAGTTCGACATTGGGTAGCCGGGCATTTTCCTGCAGGTGACGCAGGATCAACAGATCGATCTTGTCAGGCCCGTTCATGCAACAAAATCCGGTCAAGGGAGCGATTTGTGCAATAATCACTTATCGTTGGCATCGCTGCAAGTCACCTTTGCACGGACATTGTCCGCATAATTTGAGACCATGCGTCAACTTCGAAACGCGAATTTCGGGAGAGGCTTCATGCGCGTCGGATGCCCAAAGGAAATCAAGAACCATGAGTATCGTGTCGGCCTCACGCCCGGCGCGGTTCGCGAATATGTCGCGCATGGCCACACGGTGATCGTGGAAACCGGCGCGGGCGCCGGCATCGGTGCGGACGACTCAGCCTACAAGGCCGCCGGAGCGGCCATCGTCGGCACGGCCGGCGAAGTTTTCACCCAGTCGGACATGGTGGTGAAGGTCAAGGAGCCGCAGCCCGTCGAGTGGGCGCAGCTTCGCGAAGGCCAGATCCTCTATACCTATCTGCATCTGGCGCCGGATCCGGCCCAAACCAAGGGCCTTCTCGATAGCGGCGTGACCGCGGTTGCGTACGAGACCGTTTCCGATTCGCGCGGCGGCCTGCCGCTGCTGGCGCCGATGTCGGAAGTTGCCGGGCGCCTCGCCATCCAGGCTGGCGCGACCGCGCTGCAAAAGGCAAATGGC
>JBGSJA010000149.1:0-20605 GCA_041742235.1 Salaquimonas sp.
GCGCCCCATTTCGGTCGCCAAGGCCATTGTCCCTGTCGTCCAAAAGCAGACGTTCCAGATTGTCGCGTAGGTCTCACGGAGAAAATAGCGCTATCATAGATCATCGAGACCAGTCGAAAGGGAAGATCATGAAATTTCTCGCGAGCGCGGCGGTAATCCTTCTATTCGGCGGGGCGGCAATGGCAGAGGAGGTCAATATCACCAGGGATGTGGCATCGGTCACGGTTCAGACACCGAACGGTGCGGTGGAAATAAGTCGTATTCAGAATACGGCGGCTGTGATCGAGGGCGAATTCGCCCGCATAGCACGGCCTTGTCCAGATTTCTGCATACAGCCGATGACGCCGGCCGAAGGGGTCAAAACCATTGGCGAACTTGAGGTTCTCGAAGCGCTGCAGGCTCCAGACGTGGTGGTGGTCGACGGCCGTGTTCGTCCTGATTGGGAAACCGGAACCATACCGGGAGCAATCAACATGCCCTACACGGAAATGGCAGACCGGCTGCACGAGTTGGGCTGCGAGGAGGACTTCGATGGCTATTTGTGTGACCCGGAAACCGTGCCGGCCCTGGTGATGTTCTGTAACGGCCCATGGTGTGGCCAATCGCCTGAGGCGATCCGGCGCATAATCAAGGCAGGATATCCGGCTGAAAAGATCAGCTACTACCGATGGGGTATGCAGGGATGGCGGATGTTGGGACTCACGATCGCAGGGGGATCGTAGGACGCACGTTCCGCTTCAGTTGCAGTGACCTCCTGATGGACTGTGCCTTTCGCTGGCTGGAAACTGCGACTTGGCCACCGTCGCCAATTACCTTTTCAGCATAGCTCTCAACAGTAAAGCGACCACGGCCAGGACCAGAAGCACACGAAGCAGATCGACAAGCAGTTGGTGGTCCATAAAACACCACGACGTCGTGTGACGACAACAAATCAATCCATTTCAGCCTGCGCTAACACGAAGTACTCGCCGATCCTGACGGACTTCTGCTTGCCGGGTTCAGACATTTACCTGGGTGCCGATCTCCACAACGCGGCCTGCCGGAATGTGGAAATAGTCGGTCGCATCTGCACCATTGCGCGCAAGGAACATGAACAGCCGGCTTTGCCAACCGGGCATTGCACTCTTCGCCGCAAGCTTCAGCGAGCGCCGCGAAACCAAGAAGGAAGTGGACATGATGTCGAATTTCCAGCCGAGTTTGCGGCACAGCGCCAAACCGTGCGGTACGTTGGGTTCTTCCATATATCCGAAAGTCATCGTTACCTGCCTGAACCCTGGTGCAATATCGTGCATCTCCACCCGCTCTCCATCAACAACGCGCGGAACTCCTGCCGTGCGAATGGTCAGGATGACATTGTTCTCGTGAAGCGACTTGAAGTGCTTGAGGCTATGAAGCAGGGCTGCGGGTGCAAATTCCGGATTGGCTGTCAGGAACACCGCCGTGCCCGATATGGTGGCAGGGGGCTTTGTCTGAAGATGGCCTAGCAGGGCCGCAAGCGGCATTTCGGAGGCCCTGTCCTTTTCGGTCAGCACGCCGACGCCGCGAATCCAGGTCCACATAACGGTCAACAGCAGCCCACCTATGATTAGGGGCACATAGCCACCGTCCAGGACCTTCATCAGATTGGCACCGAGGAAAACGACATCAACCAGCAGGAACGGAACCATGAGCGCGAGCGCTGCAGGCAGTGACCAGTTCCAGTGCTTGTGGACCACGACGATCGCCAGCAGGGCAGTGACGACCATCGTGCCCGTCACGGCGATGCCGTAGGCGTTCGCCAGTTTTGACGAGGAACCAAAAATGAGGACGAGGATCAGCACGCCCGCCAGCAGCATCGTATTGACGAAGGGCATGTATATCTGGCCCGATTGTTCGGTGGAGGTGTGCTGGACCTTCATCCGCGGCAGGAGGCGCAACTGGGTTGCCTGCCGGGTCAGACTGTAGGCGCCTGTTATAACCGCTTGGCTGGCAATGATCGTGGCCATGGTAGCGAGGATGACGACCGGCATCAGCGCCCAGGCGGGATAAAGCAGAAAAAAGGGGCTTTCGAGCGCCTCCGGGTTGGCGAGCACCAGCGACCCCTGTCCGAAATAGTTCAGTGCCAACGCCGGAAACGCAACCGAGCTCCAGGCGAACTGTATTGGTCCGCGCCCGAAATGCCCAAGATCGGCGTAGAGCGCTTCGGCTCCCGTCACCGCGAGAAACACCGCGCCGAGCGTTGCGAGGGCGATGATACCGTTGCTTTGCATGAAGCTGATTGCAAAGAGGGGGTTGGCGGCGGCCAGGACTGAAGGGTTTTCGGCGATATGCACGATGCCGCCGACCGCCATGACGAGGAACCAGACCAGTGTCACCGGGCCAAACAGGACCGACACCGTGCCTGTTCCCCGGAACTGCACGAGAAACAATGCCACAATGATGCCGACTGTTATCGGAAGAATGTAAGGCTCGAACGCGGTGGTCACCAGCTTGAGGCCTTCGACGGCGGACAACACCGAAATGGCTGGAGTGATAAGCGCGTCGCCAAAGAACAGCGCTGCGCCAATGGTCCCAAGCACGACTATGCCGGTCGTCGATCGGCCCATCGAGCGCTGAGCGAGTGCGAGAAGCGACAGCGTGCCGCCTTCGCCATCATTGTCGGCGCGAAGCAGGATCAAGATGTATTTAAGCGTCACCACGATCATCAGCGCCCAGAAGATCAAGGACAGAATTCCAAGCACGCTCGCGTGCCGCGCCGCAGATTCACCCGTTTGCAAGCCGCCCGACGCAAACACCGCCTCGCGGAAGGCATAAAGCGGTGAGGTACCAATATCGCGATAGACTACGCCGACTGATCCGAGCGTAAGCGCCCAGAAACCTGCTTTCGGCGATTCACTGGTTTGGGGCATCGGCATTGTAGTGTTCACGGGAGCATCCATGTTCGAACCTGAACGAACTGCAGAGCGCCTCAGTCTCCAGGATCGGTCATAAGGATGCGATATGGATTTGCGGTACTTCGCATAAGGAAACCATAAAGCCGGTGGACAGCCCGCCCGCCATTCGCAACAAGAGCGCATGGAAAACACGCCGGACCGTAACGTCGGTTTGCCTGAAGCAAAGGGATGGCGCTCGCCGCCGAACTTTGCAGGGGTGGCAATGGCTACGCTGCTAGTCGCAGCCGCTGTGCTTGCCGCCTATCTCCTGCACCCCAACTTGCCGGCTTCCAGCATTCCGTTGGTCCTCTTGCTGGCTGTTCTGGTGGCATCCGTTCGGCACGGTTTCTGGGTCGGAATTTTCGCTTCAGTCCTTGCGTTTTTGGCTGGCAACTTCTTTTTTGTCGAACCGCGCTTTACGTTCTTCGTCCACGATCTTGCCGATTGGCTTACACTCGGCGTACTCTTGGCTGCCGGCGCAACGACCGGTTTCCTCGTCGGCCGCCTCAGGGAGGAAAGAGATACCGCTACCTTGCGAGCAAGGACATTGGCGGCACTGGCCAAACTAACGTCAGACCTCTCTCGAGCAGCAACGCCTGAAAACGTGCGAACCGCCCTGGTTGACAATCTTGCTGGCCTCGATCGTGGCCAGGCGGTTGCCCTGAACGGTGACGGCGGCGAGCTGAAGCTCACGGCAAAATCAGACGAGCGGGTGACTCTCGACTACGAGGACGAAGTTGCTGCAGCGCAAGCGTTGCGACGTGGCACAGCCGATCCGGTCGCGCCAGGATGGACAGGCGGCAGATTTGCGTTCCGCCTGCTAAGAAATTCAGCAACAGTAATCGGCTTTACGGAGCGGCAGGCCGAACGACCGGAAATCGAAAATACCAGGCATGCCATGCTTGAACAAGCCGGCCTTGCCCTTGAGAAACTGGAGCTTGAAACCGAGGCCCGTGCCGCCGAGGCGAAAGCCCAGCGCGAAGCGCTGCGTTCGGCCTTGTTGACCTCGCTGTCCCACGATTTGCGTACGCCGCTGGCCACTATCCTGGGCGGCGTGTCAAGCTTGCGCGAACTAGGTGATGCCATGTCGCCTGAGGCACGAAGCGATACGTTGCTGGCGGTAGAACAGGAGGCAGACCGTCTGGCGCGTTATGTAGCCAATCTTCTGCACATGACGCGGTTGACAACCGGACTTAATCTGAGGGCCGAATGGATCGACCCGAGCGATACAGTTCGTACTGCAGTTGAAAGGGCGTCCGGCGCCTATCCCGACCGTCGCGTTGAGATAACGCTGCCTGCCATCATCCCCGTGATACATTGCGATCCGGTGCTTCTGGAACAGGCGCTATTCAACGTGATCGACAACGCCATAACCGCTTCTCCAACAAGTTTTCCAGTCTCCGTTTCACTCCGCGTTCAAGAAGGGCTTGTCTCGATCTGCGTCGAGGATCGCGGCCCGGGCATTGCGAAGGAAGAACAGGTTCACATTTTCGAGCCATTCTTTCGAGGCAGTCAGAGTGGCTGGGAAGGAAGCGGGCTTGGCCTAGCCATCGCGCGCGGCATCATGGATGCAATCGGCGGCACCATCACAGTGGAAAGCCCTTGGGATGGACTGCCCGGCACGCGAATGACACTGTCCGTGCCTGAACGGAGCGAAAAAGGTGGTGGGCCGCGAGATTCTGATCATTGATGATGAACCGCAAATCCAGCGGTTCTTGCGCCATGCTCTGGAGGCGGCGGGATATCATCTGCTCTTTGCCGAGTGCGGATCCAAAGCACTGCAACTTGCGGCCTCGGTAAAGCCTGACCTGATAATCCTCGACCTTGGCCTGCCAGATATGGACGGGAAAGTTCTACTCGGACAGTTGCGGCAACGTTTGGAAATCCCGGTGATCGTGCTCTCGGCTCGGGACGATGAAGCCGAAAAGGTCGCGGCTCTCGATCTCGGCGCCAACGATTACGTTGAGAAACCGTTTGGTATTGGAGAATTGCTCGCGAGGATACGCGCAGCATTGCGCCCCAGGAATGTTCAGATCGATGCGCAGGAAACAATCCGCCTAGGGACGTTGAGCATAGACCCTGCTAGGCATCAGGTACTCAAGGACGGTATCGAGGTGAAACTAACTCCAACAGAGTTCGAACTGCTTCTGCTTCTAGGTTCCAATGCGGGGCGTGTGCTGACGCATCGGCAAATCCTGACGAAAATTTGGGGGCCGGCACACACCGAAGATATGGCCTACTTGCGCGTCTTCATGCGTCAGTTGCGGCAGAAGGTGGAGCGCGATCCGGCGCGACCCACGCTTCTAGTCACGGAAACCGGCGTGGGTTACAGAGCCAGAAATGGCTACTGATGGCAGGGGCGCTCTGCAGCAATTGCCCACCGCAAAAAATCAGTTTCTTGGTCAGACGACGCAATATCTACAGCTTCATCTACAGCTTCCGTTTTTCGGGCTCCAATCGCGAAAGCTGCCGGTCTGAAATCGGCCCCACATCAGGCATCCCTGCGAGGCAGTACCTATTTCTTACAATTCCCGCCGTCATTGCATTGAAAACGGCAACCTCCCAAGACAAGCCGTTTTGATCCCTCGCGAACTCCCGCCATGGTCTAGAAGACGGTTGAACTTGGTTCTACTTGGGTTGAACATACAGTGTGACGGCAACTGACTCTCTGACTCCAGACTCTATTAGAGGCCGAGCTTCCGCTTCAGTTCTGCGTTCTCTTTGCGCAGCCGTTCCGCAAGCAAGCCCTTCAACTGCTTGTTCTCCTTTTCGAGCGCGAGGAGATCAGTCAATTCGTCACCGGCTGGAGCGGGCGCTGCGGCCTTCTTCCATTGATAATAGGTCGGTTCCGAAATACCCACCTGCTTTACCGCGCTCTTCAGCGGTTCGCCGTTCTTTATTGCTTTAGCAATATGAGCAAGCTTGTCGGCACGTTCCCGCGCAGTGTGGATCTTCCTGCCTTTCCGCGCGTCCGGTGCTGAAGCGTCGTCGAGCGATCCCTTAGCGGCTCCGCTCTTCCGGACAGTCGCTCTAGAGGCTGCTTTTGTTTTAATCGGCATCTTCTTCTTCTTCGCCGGTGTCACGACGCCGGCTGCAGGTTTAGGTGCCGTTTCTCTTGATTCAGTTGCTGCAAGATCTGCCATGCTAGGCTCCGTTGTGGCTTGATGAACGTGCGCAGCATTTAGGGGGCCACTACATTGAAGTCAAACGCAATAACTTGCCAGTCTGCTCCTGGTTCGACTCCGGAGTGCCGCCGCCGCACACAGTAAAGCATCTTGGCCTGCTGCCTCTGATTTCGAGCGGATTGCACTTGGTTCCAATCTTCCCGGCGTGCAATTTGGCGGCTCCGACAATTTAGCAGTATGCCGAGGCGATTGGGGTTGCGGATTTTGTTTTGACCTCATGCATGAAGGATGGCTCGATCAGTTGATCTGGCACCCGCGCGTCAAAAAGCTTGTGCCGCGGAACAGCGTTCCGGCTAAACAGCATCAAGTCGGCATTGATCTTGGGGCGCATGCCGGTTTTGATACGGACGTGGACCGGCATGAACGGAGCGCGCTGCCAATCCTCTCGGCACTATCGCGACTAAAGGAGTTTAACCGATGACAACAGCCTGGCCTGACATTCCCTATGAACCCTGGCGCGAAACCTGCACGGCATTGCATCTCTATTCCCAAATCGTCGGGAAGTATCGGCTGGCGCGAACTCCTTGGGTAAACCACTCATGGCACGCGACGCTCTACGTCAATTCGCGCGGATTTTCGACTTCACTGGTTCCGGATCAGCTGGGTGGTGTGGAGATCGTGTTCGACCTGCTCGATCATTCAGTTGTTGGTTCGACGACCTATGGGCAGAGTGCGCGTTTTGATCTTGGCCCGATGTCGGTCGCGACCTTTCACGATCAATTCACTGGTCTTTTGGGAAAACTAGGCGCGACGCAGGAATTCCATGGGCGCCCCAACGAGATACCGAACCCGATCCCATTTTCCAAAGATGATGCCGCCCGCCCGTACGATGCTGATGCCGTGACCCGCTTCTTTCGTGCCAGTGCAGCCATCGATCGCGTCCTTAACCGCTTCAGGACATCGTTTCTTGGCAAGGTCAGTCCCGTACACCTGTTCTGGGGGAGCTTCGATCTGACTGTAACCCGCTTCTCCGGTCAGCTTGCGCCTCTCCATCCTGCCGGCATCCCGTATCTGCCAGACGCCGTCACCCGCGAGGCATACAGTCATCAAGTCTCATCGGCCGGATTTTGGCCCGGGGGTGGAGGTATTGGTTTCCCGGCATTTTACTCTTATGCATATCCGGCGCCCCTAGGATTTGCCGATGCCACAATCGAGCCCAAGGAGGCGCATTTTGACAAGAGCCTGGGCGAATTCATCCTGCCATATGAGGTGGTGCGGAAAGCAAACAATCCGGAAACGAAACTGATGGCGTTTCTCGAAACCACGTACCTTGCGGCTGCCAATCTCGGCGGATGGAACCGGGCCGCGCTCGAGTGCTCGCCTGGTATCCCTGGCTCCCCTCGCGCACTGTGAGCGACTCTTAATGTACCCAGAGGCATGAAAGCCGCCCTGGAGGCGATGCACCAGTATTGCTTTACTTGGACGGTTTTGGGCTTTGCGAAGTAGGCTCTGCCACGTACCGGTGACATCTGGGTGCAATAGACTGATACGCCGTTTGTGATTGATCTATCCTTTGTGTTGCGCAAACATCTGACAGCACCCATTCGTGTCAGGCTGGGCAGGTCACCAATTTAAAACGAGGGAACCCGCAGCCATGGCAGATATCGGATTGATTGGCCTCGGTACTATGGGCGCTGCCCTGGCTCTCAACATTGCCGAAAACAGGTTCGATCTGGCTGTCTGGAATCGCACCGGCAGCAGGACGTCCGCATTCTACGATGAATCGGGAAAGCTGGCGCAAAGAATAACGCCCACCTACACGCTGGAGTCTTTTGTTAAAGCCATCCGGCCACCTCGGGCAATTATCTTGATGTTGCCCGCAGGTCGGGTGGTCGATGACATGATCACGGAATTGGACGCGTTATTGGATCCCGACGATCTCATCATCGATGCAGGAAACGCGAACTTCCATGACACGAACCGCCGATCCGCGGGCAAAAGGCCGTTTATTGGCATAGGCATATCCGGAGGCGAGGAAGGGGCACGATCCGGTCCCTCTGTCATGGCGGGCGGATTGCGGAAATACTGGGACCGTGTCGCTCCAATTTTTGATGCCATTGCAGCAAAATACAAGGGATCAACATGCGCTATATGGGCAGGTGAAGCCGGGGCAGGGCATTTCGTCAAGACGGTTCACAACGGCATCGAATATGCGGATATGCAGATGATCGCCGATGTTTACGGCATTATGCGCGACGGCATGGACATGAATTCCCAGTCCATCGGCGGCGTGTTTGAGCGATGGAACGCGGGTGAACTGAAATCCTACCTCATCGAGGTCAGCTGGAAAGTCGCCAGCACGAGGGATGTCATCACAGGTCTGGCGCTGCTGGACGTCATCCTGGACAAAGCCGGTCAAAAGGGAACCGGTCAATGGGCGGTGATCGAAGCACAGCAATTGGGCACACCCGTGACGACGATGGAGGCTGCCGTCGCCTCGCGAAACCTTTCCGCACGGCGGGAGGAACGGATCCAGGCTGAGCTTGTATTCAGTCCCGCGATGATCGGCGGCACCAAAATGGTCATCGAGATCGATGTTTTGGAACGAGCGCTCCTGGCGGCAAAGATCATCGGTTACGCTCAGGGCTTTGCCATGATCTCGGCCGCCTCGGCCCGGTTCGGCTGGGCTTTGCCATTGCCCGACATTGCGAAAGTATGGAGGGCCGGATGCATCATCCGTTCGGCGATGCTCAACGACATGGCGGCTGCGCTTGCGGAGGCACCCGGCCGCAATCTCGCCTTTGCGCCAGCTTTCGCCGACAAATTGGACGCCACGCAAGGCGACCTGAGATCCGTCGTTGCCGACGCCACAAGGGCGGGCATTGCTGTTCCTGCACTATCAGCCAGCCTGAACTGGTTTGATGAAATGCGTACCGGCAGAGGAACAGCGAACCTCATCCAGGCACAAAGGGACTACTTCGGTCGACATGGCTTTCAGCGGATCGACAGCGACCTGGCGGATCACCACGGGCCGTGGATTTCGCCCGATAAGGACAGTCAAGTACCAGGCACTGGTGCAATGAATATGTAAGTTATGCTTCGCGGCAAAATGACATCTATTGCGTGGATATCAGCAGATTGGGCGAGGCAACGTCGACGCCGGTTGAGGATGCTCAACTAAAGATCAGGCCACCAGTCCAATATTGTTCACTACTGCATCGGCCTCTTTAAGCCGCCGCGAATCCCTGCATTGCGCAAGGAAATAAGTGTTTCGTTCAAGTCATGCCGATTTAGTCCAATTCTCAGAGGAACCAGTTCATCTACCCTTGGGCCGATTGGTCAATCGTGAACCCGAGGAAAAAACGATGACAAAGATGTCGCGCCGCGCATTCACATTTGCACTTCCCTCCCTTTCGATTCTGGGCGCTTCGGTACAGTTTCCGCGTCTTGCGCATAGCGAGACCTTGGCCGCGTCTGCGGTCGTTCCGATGGCGCAGATGACCCTCGGACGTTTCAAGGTGACCGCTCTGTCGGACGGCTATGCCGACATGCCGTTCGAATACTTCACGGGACGGCCTCCAGAGGAAATCGAGTCTGCAGCCAGCAAGGTTTTTGCCGCGCGACCGGGTGGCATTCGTCTGGTCTTCAACCAGTATCTTATCGAAGATGGCGATACCCGGATCTTGATTGACGCAGGACCCGCGGGCGCACTTGGCGTTTCCGGCGGGCTACCCGCAGGACTGGCCGCTGCCGGAGTTCCTGCGGACGGAATTGACGCGGTCATCGTGACCCACCTGCACGCCGACCACTCCGGCGGCCTTGTTGCAGGCGGTCGCCGCAACTTCGAGAATGCCGAAGTGTTCATCGACCGCCGCGATGTGGCCTACTGGACCGATGCAGGCAAGCGATCGGCGGCACCCGAATTTCTGAAAAGCAGCTTTGATGCAGCAACAGAGGTGGTCCGCCTCTATCCCCGGATCCAGGCGATCGAGGGCGAGCACGAGGTTGTGCCCGGAATCACCACGGTGGACCTGACCGGCCATACGCCGGGACACATCGGGGTCCGCATAGAGGACGGGGGTCAGAGCCTCATCATGGTCTCAGACATGATGTTCCACCCGGCGGTCCATCCTGTCGCGGCCGATATCGGATTTGTATTCGAGCAGGACCCAGCCGCTGCGCAGGCGATGCGGGCAAGTTTCTTTCCGCGCGCCGCCGACGAAGGTGCCCTGATCGCGGCAACGCACATGCCGTTCCCCGGGTTGGGGCGGATCGTATCCGATAACGGGCAGATGCGCTGGCTGCCAGCAGAGTGGGCTCACCAGAGCTGACGCTTGGTGGTTCACAAGGCAACGGAAAACTCCATCAGCAGCATTTTCCCAGGAGGCATCATTGCTTCACAAATACCTCCAGATAGCCTCGACGCCCTCCGTGCGGGTCGCACGCGGTCACTACGGAAGCGCCACACACTACGCGAGGGTCGATGGCAGTGTGGACGATCAAGGCCCGGTCTCCAACGATTCACTGGGGCTGCGAGAAGCCTCGTTCATTACCGCGCGCGATGGTTTCTATATTGCAAGCGTATCAGAAACCGGCTGGCCTTATGTGCAGTTCCGCGGTGGCCCGCCGGGGTTCTTGCGTGTTCTTGACGACCGCACGCTGGGCTATGCCGATCTGCGGGGCAACAGGCAGTATCTGACGGTTGGCAATGTCGCTGCGAATGACCGCATTTCAATATTCTTCATGGATTATGCAAATCGGCTCCGTCTCAAGATGTTTGGGCGCATTCGGGTCACGCACGCGAAGGACGATCCAGCGCTGGCGGCGCGTCTTGCAGTTTCGGATTATCCGGGGCGCATCGAACGGGCTGTCCTGATTTTCATCGAAGGCTTCGACTGGAACTGCTCTCAACACATCACACCGCGGTTCACTGAGGCCGAGTTCAAAGATCATCTGCAAGGAGCGGAAATGCCAGTTCGCAATCAGAGGGAATAGCCTGTTGCAGTGGGGCCGAAAGCGAACTGATGTGCAGGGCCAGTTGAGCTAATCAACGGCGGCCGGCTGATTCAGAATGTCTGGCGCGGTCAACGCGCACGGGCTCCATTGCTGTGACGAGCGCCATCGCTATTCTGTAACGAAAGGAGCATGACCATGGCTATCCTGAAAGCCACGCGCAGAAACGTACTGACTGGCATGGCCGCAGCGTTTGTGGTCAACCCATCTCGGGGTTTCGGCCAGACGTCCACCAACAAACCGGAAACAGTCGAAGGAGTGACGCACATGGGTACGATCACAACAAAGGATGGTGTTTCGATCTACTACAAGGACTGGGGTTCTGGTCGGCCGGTAGTGCTGTGTCACGGCTGGCCGCTGAATGCTGACAGCTGGGAAGCGCAGGCATTTCATCTTGCATCGAACGGTTTCCGGGTCGTGACCCATGACCGGCGCGGGCATGGCCGTTCCTCACAGCCTTGGGACGGAAACGACATGGATCACTACGCCGACGACCTCGCCGAGGTTATGGATTTGCTCGATCTGCGCGACGCGTTCATCGTAGGCTTTTCCACAGGCGGCGGTGAGGTCGCGCGATATATTGGTCGGCACGGGACAAAGCGAGTTAGCAAAATCGGGCTCGTCTCTGCCATTCCCCCGCTGATGTTGCAGACCGAAGCAAACCCCGGAGGGCTACCGATCGAGGTATTCGACGGGCTGCGTGAAGCCAGTATCGCGGATCGCTCGCAACTCTACCGCGATCTGGCTTCCGGACCTTTCTTCGGCTTCAATCGACCCGGTGCGAAGGTCAGCCAAGGCATGATCGATTCATTCTGGCTCGCCGGAATGATGGCCGGCCACAAGAACGCCTATGATTGCATTGCCGCGTTTTCCGCCACCGATTTCACGAATGATCTGAAACGCTTTGATCGTCCCACATTGATCATCCACGGAACGGATGACCAGATAGTTCCCATTGACGCAGCGGCGCGCGCCGCAGCAAAGCTGCTGCCGCAAGCAAAGCTCATCGAGTATGACGGCGCACCGCACGGGCTGGCGGACACGCACAAGGAACGTCTCAACGCCGACCTGTTTGCTTTCGCGTCCGAGTAGGCCGCCGATCCAGGTGCACGTCTTCAGGTACCAGAGTAAGCGCGCGCTTCGAAGCACCAACGCGGCCGCCGCTGACGGGAGCGTCGATGGTGCTGATGCGCTTCTCGCCCAACCGAATAGCGATCTCAGCGGCGTGGCCGGGATCGCCAGTGTCATGATTTATGACCAGTGCGTTGACTGGCAGCGCGTCGGCCACTCCCTCTCAAACAGTAGCCTGTCGAGCCCGTCGTTCTCGATAAGAGGGACAAAACCTCAATCTGATTTGCAAGAGCAGTCGCACTTTTCGCGCGATGAAATTTAAGTCCCTCTAACGGAGCATTGGACGCCTCTCGGCGTGCCCACAAAAAGAGGTCGCGGGACGGCGCCAGCGCCTGCGCCATAGTCGCGTCATGGTCCCCGAGACCAATGAAACCGACATTTCGGCGCATCAGCTTCCGCCTCCAATCATCGCCGTGGCCATGTCCCAGAGCCGCTCGGCGTTTGCCGGGTCAAGGGCATAGCCGGCGACACCGCCCAGCGGACCTGTCGGGCGGTGCTCGACGACTTTCGCCTCGTTGCAGTCGTCGAAGTAGCGTCCGGAGATGCCTGCCAGAAGCGGCGAGGCTGCCAGCAGCACCGACGTGGCCGCACCTTGCGCCGGCGTCTTGCGATAGGGCTCGGGCGTACGCAGCCCGCCAGTGTGGCGCTGCAAGTTGGTCGCGATTGCCCCGGGATTGAGCGCATTGGATGTGATGCCATCCGCTTCCCACCGATTGGCGATGGCGACCGACAGAAGAATGCAGGCCGTCTTCGACTGGGCATAGCCGAGCAGCGGATCATACGGGATGAAGTTGAAGTCCGGATCGTCCCAGAAAACGGGTCCAAACAGGCTCCCGGTGGAGGCAACGGACACGACGCGCGCCTCGCCGCCCGCGCGCTTCAACCAGGGATGGAGCCCAACGGCCAATGCGAAATGCCCGAGAAAGTTGGTACCGAACTGAAGCTCATGACCTTCCGCCGTGCGCTGCAGCTCTGGCAGCGCCATGATGCCCGCATTGTTGACGAGCACGTCGAGCGGCTTGTCCCACGCGGCAATGAAGCTCCGCACTGATGCGAGATCGGCCACATCCAGTTGACGGACGTCAACGAGCTTGTTGCCTGTTGCGCTCCGGATATCGGCGGCAACGCTCTCCGCGGGCTCCGGACGGCGTGCCGCGATGATGATGGCTGCGCCGGCTGCAGCAAGCGCGCGCGTAGTTTCGGTGCCGATACCTCCAGAGCCTCCGGTGACGATGATCGTCTTGCCGGTGAGATCTATGCCGTTCAGCACGTCGCCGGCTGTTGACGAAAATCCGAAGCCCGTCTTGATTGGCGGCATCTGTGCTTTCCTTCTTTGGCCGAGCGTCCAAGGCGCATCTGGGATCGTCCAGGACCGTTCAGCACATCAATCTGGATCCGACAGAACACGCCGGACAGGCGGGATTTCAAACCGACTGCGAATAGAAGCTACCTGCGGCCTCGGGCGATATCGAAGGAAATTGCGTGTAATTCGGTGAGACAAACCAGATGAAGTGGCTGCTTTCCTGGCCGCGCCGCTTCCGTTGCAGGGCGAGGCGGCACTTTGCCACCATCGGCAAAGAATTCGGCGCCGCTTACTCAATTTGATCCGTCAGAGGCGACGAACAGAGCCATGCCGGCGATCTTGCTCGGCTGGCCAATTCCCGAAAGTCCTTGACGCTGCAGGTCATCACTCTTCGACCGTGTAACTCGACCAGTCAAATCTGTGCCGAACCACCATCTGCAAAAAGCTCGCTTCCGGTGACATAGCTGCTGTCGTCAGATGCGAGGAACAACGCGACCGCTGCGATCTCGGATGGTTGAGCGAGCCGTCCGAGCGGCGTGGTCGATTTGACGTAGTCGACCATCGATGCGGTTTCAGCTTCTGAGCCTGAAAGCCCGTGCCAACCCGGCGTGTGGGTCGCGCCCGGCGCCAGAACGTTGACCCGTATTTTTCGCTCAGCGAGGTCAAGGATCCAGTTTCGCGCGAAGCTTCGAACCGCAGCTTTGCTGGCTGCGTAGACACTGAATGCCGGAGTGCCGGTGCTGCCAGCGGTCGAGCCGGTCAGAATGACGGATGCGCCGTCATTCAGCAGTGGCAAGGCTTTCTGAACTGTGAACAGGGTCCCCTTCACGTTCGCATCAAAGGTGCTGTCGTAATGTGCTTCGGTCACGTCTGACAGGGCGGCAAACCCGCCGCCACCGGCATTGGCGACCAGAACATCTATGGAACCCGCTTCGGCCCTGACGACTTCGAACAGCCTGTCGAGATCGCCAAGGTTCGACACGTCGCCCTGAACACCGCTTGCGCCGTGGCCAACAGCTCGGACAGCCTCATCCAGCTGCGCCTGACGACGACCGGTCATAAAGACGCGGGCGCCTTCCTTGGCGAACCGCTCGGCAATTGCCGAGCCGATACCGCTATTTGCGCCGGTCACTACGGCGACTTTTCCATCCAGCTTTCCCATTCCGTCTCTCCTAGAGGGCGATCCAGAGTGGATCACCGATGTCTGAGTACTGGCGGCATCAACTCCGTCCGTGCCGCAGTTCAAGTCCGTACTGGACGGAGCTACGGTTCACCTCAGGCGTCGAAACCTTGTCTATCTTTCCGACCAATGGTCAGCGGCGCGACAGTCATTGCTGCCAGCGAAGATTGCAGCGCGCATTGTTGCAGGGAGAGTGCAAACAGGGCGGAATGGCTAAGGCCGAACCTGACCAATGGAACCACCGAGGCGTCAGACATCTGCATAAACTAGGCGAACGAAGAAGGCCGGATCGATCAAAAACTGCCCCCAGCGGATATCGAAGGGCGATGTTGGTGCCGCGGCGACTGCTTCTGTCTCGGACCTTCCGTCCGACTTGAGCGCCGAAACCAGGTCGCGGATAGATATCAGCATTTCCTGGTATTCGGCGAGCTGGGCCTTTGTCGACACCGGGCCATGTCCGGGGATTACAATTGTGTCATCGCCAATTGTTCCAAGAACCGCTTCGATGGCTGTGATAGTGCCGCCGATGGTACCGCCTGTGGAATGATCGATGAACGGATAGCCTGCACTCCAGTAGAGGTCGCCGGTGTGAATGATGTCCTGATCGACGAACATCGCGACAATATCACCATCGGTATGGGCGGCAGGGTAGTGCACCAGCTCGATTGTCCCGTTCAGCCGCAGCGTATGTTCATTTCCCATGCCGACGCCCGGAACAGCAGCTGCAGCAAGCGGCTTGAAGTCATAATCCCAGTCTTCCACACGCGTGAGGGACGACAGGTGCCGCTGCGTATTCCTATGCGCCAGGATCGCTGGGCCAGATTCGTGCAGCCATTCATTTCCGTTGGCGTGATCGAAATGCCAGTGCGTGTTGATCACCTGCGTAACCGGCTGCGGGCCAAGGTTGGAAAGCGCTCGGGTAATCTGTGTCCGAGATCCAGCGAGCCCGGAATCGACCATCACTTTGCCGTCCGGGCCGACCGAAACGGCGATGTTGCCGCCCGATCCTTCCAGAATGCTGATCCCACCGCGCAATTGCTGTACCCCGATCGGCGCGGCACCAGCCGCATCGATCATTGACTGAACGATGCCTTGTGCTTGTGCGAAGGCCTCACGCGGTGTCAGCCAACCGCGCGATGCTCCAGCCGTCGCGGCGCCAAGGCAACAAAGGCAAAAGCTGCGACGGCTCAGTCTCGTATTGATGCCATGCTTCATCGTTTGCGCCTCCGGCCTTGCCTGATTGCCGTTTATCGATCGGTTGTCGTGCGGCTGGTCCGCCGAAGGATCGAAGTTGCCAGCCCCGACAATACCGGCGCTTTTCGAGCCCTGATTGAACGAAATTGCGGTGAGTAGAACGATGCGCGCACGGCAGGACACGTGATCCAGCCTATGGGAAGACAGGCGTTCGCAGAACAAGCACGCTCGTCGAGTTTACGAGCGCGTCTTCCCGAGCTTTACATGCATCCCGATTCCATTGTTCCGACGCCACGCCCCTGGCGTGAAACCGCACACCTTGGAAAACACCCGCGTGAAGTGGCTTTGGTCGGAGAAACCACACGCAAGCGCAATCTCCACAAGCGACAGACGGGGATCGACAAGCATCCCCTTCGCAACATCGACCCGTCTGAGAATCAGCCACTGATAGGGCGCAACGCCAGTCGACTCCTTGAAGGCTCGGGCGAAGTGGCTGACGGACAACCCACACACACTGGAAATATCACGGAGCGAAGCGTCGCCATTCAGGCTTGACGAGAGAAGCTCTTTTGCACGCATCTCCTGCCACTTGGCGAGCCCGCCCCTTTGCCCGGATCTGGGTGTCATGCCACCATAGGCCTGGGCTACGTGCACGCCCAATGCGAAGATGACTTGCTCGATGAAAAGCCGGTTAGTTTGTGCTGATTGCCGGAATGCCGGGAGGAGTGATGATCCCAGATGCCAAACCACGGGATCGTGCAATGGCTCACCTGGCCGATACCAAAGATCGCCGATGCGCTGAGCTTCCGATTCGTCGGAAATCGCGTCAAGTGCTCTGCGAGGCAGGTAGAATTGAAGTGAATGATGGGGGCGCTCAATAAGGGCGGCCTGTTCGCGTTTCAAATCCCGCAGATGAAACTGGCCTTTCGCGATTGTTCTACGAGGCAGAGGACGCCCGCCCTCCCACACTTCATGATCTGGAATGTCCCGAAACATCAATGATACCAGGAAGGCGTCTTCAACCGGGACCGGATTTGTCATGCCAATGACAGGTTCATCGGCTTGTATTTCGGTGACTGCCAAGCCTGCCATCCTGACTTGCCGAGCAACAAATGCAGGAGCAGACGGAAGACGAAAAAGGTTGCCAAGACGGGAACCGACGGCGCCAGACTGTGTCGGTTGTCGTGTTGCATTGCGCCCTGAAGCCATTTGCAGCCACCTTCCGTCGGATCTTTTTGCTTCCTTTTGATCGCCAGGACTGAATTTTTCACAACTGCAAGATCAGTTGGAATAGTCCATTGTGTTCCGGATAGGCCGTTTATTTTGAAGCTTGCGCATGAATGTGGTGTGACACGCTAGTCAGCCGGAAGTTTGATATTAAGCACCAGAAATTCAAAGGCCAAGTCGTTTCGATTCTTCGCATAAGCAGATGACGCAACTAAGCCCACTCGCCGCAATTTGCGAATGCATTCGTAAAAATAGCAGAATCAATCTTTCTTCACCGGACATCGAGGCTGCATCAGCAACGGTATGCGAACGCTGTTGCGTCGTGCGCTGTTTGACGTGCAACTATTTGCGCCCAAAAACAGTTCCGCCAAGTGCGATTACCGCAAGCGCCCCCGCGACGCCGAAAGTCAGCGTGAGTCCGGCTTCGCCCCCTGTGCCCAGTGCGGGAAGTAGCGACGTTTTTGATCCAACGGCAAACACGGCTCCCATAGCAGAGGCGCCAGCGATCAGGCCGAGGTTTCGCGATAGGCCCAAGAGAGCGGAGACGACGCCTCGCCGCTCTTTAGCAGTGCCGTCCATGACCGCCGTGTTGTTTGCCGCCTGGAACAGCGCATAGCCGGCAGTGATGACTGCAAGGCCGCTGACATAGCCGAAAACGCCGACAGCACCGGGGAGCGTGGCCATGACTGCCGAGCCTGTCGCCATTGCCAGCAGGCCTGCGCTTGAAACCCGTGTCACACCCAGGCGATCGACCAGCCGACCGGCAGGAATGCCGGTCAGTGCTGAAACTCCCGGCCCGACCGCCATGACAAGGCCTGTCTGGAACGGGTCAAGCGCCAGCACTCCAGTCAGGTAGAAGGGTCCGACGACGAGGGTCGCCATGACGATAGTGGAAACCAACGCCATCGCGACCAACCTGGTGCTCAGGTTCCGATCCCTGAGCAGTGCCAGTTGCACCAGCGGCGAAGCAGCGCGGGCCTCGATCCGGACAAACGCGGCGAGACCGAACAGGGCGCTGGCAGCGAGGGCGACCGTGACATGATTGGGCAAGGTGCCGCCCATCGTCGTCGACAGCGCAAAAGCACCAATGGAAAGCGCCAGGACTGCCATTCCTGCAAAGTCGAAAGCAAAAGGCTTCCGCTCTGCAACGGCGTCTGCCGGAAACACTTTTTGTCCAACCAGGAACGCGGCAGCACCTGCTGCTGCCATGAATACAAACACGGCGGGCCAGCCAAAGCTGGCGAGCAGTGCTCCGCCCAGCAGGGGCCCCATTGCGGTTCCGACAGCGGACACAGTACCCAGCAGACCCATCGCACTGCCGGTGCGCTCCTTCGGCACCATGTCGCCTACCGAGGCAACGGTCAGCGCCATCATGATCGCCGCTCCCAATCCCTGGACGCCGCGCAGGATAACGAGCAGCCATAGTGTCGAAGCGAAGGCTCCGCCAATCGAGGCCAGGGAAAAGACCGCTATCCCGAACAGCAGCACGCGCCGGCGACCGATCATGTCGCCCAGTCGGCCGGCCCCAACAATCGTAGTGGTCACAGCCAACAAATAGAAGATCACCACCCACTGCACATTGGCAAACGTCGAATGAAAATCAGCAGCCAGGGCCGGCAAGGCGACATTGGCTATGCTGGTTCCGAGCGAGGGAAGCAGCATTACGAGCGAAAGGGCGGCAAGCCGGCTGCGATAGGAACTTGCGGTCTGGTCAGACACAGGGATGACGAGGCTACTTGGCATTGCGGATTCCTCTGGCAAGATTTCTTGTCAGATAGTCCGATGCGGGATATTGCGGAACGCGCACTGATCGCACTTAATCATTGCGTATAACGCCATATCTCGATTGGAGGGCGGTATGCCGGATCTCAATCTTCTAGTGACGCTGGATGTGCTGCTTGCCGAGGGCAGCGTTGCGGGGGCCGCCCGGCGGCTGCGGTTGAGCCCGTCGGCAATGAGCCGGGCCTTGGCACGGCTGCGGGAAGTGACCGGCGATCCGCTGCTGGTGCGTGCCGGACGCGGACTGGTTCCCACACCCCGGGCACTGGAACTGCGCGATCAGGTCGGTGCACTGGTCGATGGCGCCAACGCGGTGCTTCGCCCAGCGGCCAGGCTGGATCTGGAACGACTGGAGCGCCGCTTCACCTTGCGCAGCAGCGAGGGCTTTGCTGAAACCTTCGGTCCACGCCTGATTGAGAAGATCGCGGCGCAAGCTCCCGGAGTGACCCTGCACTTCCTGACCAAGCCCGACAAGGAAAGCGCACCCTTGCGCGAAGGCGAGGTGGATGTCGAAACCGGAGTGATAGACGAACAGACCGCGCCGGAGCTGCGTGCCACGTCCCTGTTCGAGGATCGCTGGATCGGCGTTGCGCGGACGGATCATCCTTCAGCCATGAAGCCGATGAGCGCCGCCCGATTTGCCGATCTGCGACATATCCTTGTCCTTCGCCGCGGCCTGCATGGCGATGAAATCGACGAGGCGTTACGCGCGACTGGCATGGAACGAAGGATCGCAACCATCGTCAATGGCTTTTCCACCGCCATTGCATTGGCGCGCCAGACTGATCTGATCGCCACCGTGCCCGGGCGCCATACCGAAGGTCTGCGCAAGGACCTGCACAGCTTTGCGCTGCCCTTCCAGGTTGCTCCCTTCACCGTCTCGATGCTTTGGCATCCGCGCATGGACGGCGACCTTGCACATCGATGGCTGCGGTCCTGTATGCGGAGTGTGTGCGCAAAGGAGGAGGTTGGTCAGACCTGATGTCTTGTTTTGACTAAATACCGTCCCAAAGCTGCCGGTCCGCTTGCGGCCCCAAATCTGCCGGTCGTTTATGCGACCGGCAGCCTGCCGATTGTTGCCGGCAATTCCGCCTGACCTTGCATGGACCGGCTGGTGGGCACGAGGCTCGTCGATCGCGTTCTGCTCTTCTTCATGGGTCGTCTCCGTAAGGTCGAGTGCGGTGCCTGGCCCGGTTTTCGGGTACAGGCGATCACCGCGCCGCCGCCGGTCGGTTGTTCGATCGTTTCGAATCAGTGCGCGGGTGCAACTACGGGGGCCGTCGATGGGCGGTGCTAACCACCAAATGCCCACTGCAACAACCAGGCGATGAAGCACCAGTCCTGCCCCAGGCCAAAGAGGCAGAAATCTGCCAGTATCACGATGATGGCGGTCAGGACGATGAGACCGCGGCCGAACTCGCCGAGATCTGTGTTGCAGATGCTATGTCGGCAGGGCATGATCTGCGTCTGCATTGAGGATGGGTTGTTTGCGGCTCTGCCGCCACAGTTCGGCCGCCACGGCCATCGGATCGATGGCCTGGTATTCCCACCAAGCGATCTCGTTGCCGGTCTGGTGCAGCAGGCGGTGGTGCAGCGAGCACAGCGGCACGGTGTATTCGTCGGAGACCTTGCGGCCCATCGCCTTGGGCTGGGCGAAGCGTAGATGATGCGCCTGCGCCCGGTTGCGGCCGCAGATGAGGCAGGGCTTGCCGGCAACAAACTTCAGATGCGCCGCATCGCG
>JBGSJA010000150.1:0-8150 GCA_041742235.1 Salaquimonas sp.
CGTTTCGTTTCGGTCTATGACGAGTATGCCAAGGCGCCGGACGTGACGCGCAAGCGCCTGTTCCTCGAAACCATGGAAAACGTGCTCAAATCCTCCAACAAGATCATCATGGAACCCGGGCAAAGCGGGCAGGGTGTCGTGCCCTACCTGCCGCTCAATGAATTGATGAAGCGCCCGGCCACCAGCGGGCAGACGACCGGAGAATTGCAATGAGCCGCCTTTCGATCATCGGCATCGTTGTCGCGGTAATCGCGATCATTGCCTATAATTCGTTCTTCGTCGTCAATGAGCGCGAGCAGGCGATCGTCGTGCGCTTCGGCGAGATCCAGGACGTGAAGACGGAGCCCGGAATCTTCTTCAAGATGCCGTTGGCGCTGTTCGAACTCGACAATGTCCAGATCATCGAGGACCGGCTGCTGCGTTTCGACCTCGACGATATTCGCGTCCAGGTTTCGGGCGGCAAGTTCTACGAGGTGGACGCCTTCGTCGTCTATTCCATCGAGGACGCCCGCAAGTTCCGTTCGGCCGTTGGCGGAGACCTGACACAGGCCGAATCGCGCCTGCGCACCCGTCTCGACTCCGCCTTGCGCCGGTCGTACGGCGTTCGCGGTTTCGAAGCGGCGCTTTCGGAAGAACGCGCGGCGATGATGCGCGAAGTGGCTGACCAGCTTCGCCCGGATGCCGCGGCGCTTGGCCTTGCCATCGAGGATGTCCGCATCCGGCGCACGGATCTCACCAAAGAGGTTTCCGACCAGACCTATGAGCGCATGAAGGCCGAACGCCTTGCGGAAGCCGAACTCATTCGGGCCCGCGGCAACGAGGCGGCGCAGCGCATCCGCGCTATCGCCGACCGCCAGGTTGTCGAGATCGAGGCGGACGCCCAGCGCGAGTCGGAGATCCTTCGAGGCGAAGGCGATGCGGAGCGCAACAGGGTTTTCGCGGATGCTTTCAACAAGGACCCGGAGTTCTTCGAGTTCTATCGCTCGATGCAGGCTTATTCGCAGGCGCTGCAGGATTCCGGAACGACAATGCTGTTGTCGCCCGACTCCGATTTCTTCCGGTATTTCCGCAATTCGGAAGGAACGGCAACCGGGCAACCGGGGACGGCGCCGCAACCGGCAGAGCCCGGTGGCGTCCTTGCCCCGCAGGCGCAACAGCAGCAATGATGCACGGCAAGGGGGAGGGCAATCATGAACGGCGAGTTCGCGGCCGCCCTCCTCACAGGTCTTGGCATGATGCTTGTGCTTGAGGGCCTGCTTTACGCCGGTTTTCCGGGCGGCTTGCGGAAAATGGCAAGCCGTCTTCCCGAAATCGGCGACAGCACCCTTCGTATTTTCGGCATAATCGCGATGATGATCGGAATTGCGATCATCTGGCTGGTCAGGTGACAATGCGGCGGCGCCGCGTCCGTTTGGTTGAGGAAAAGGTCATGTCGTTCGCTTTTGGCAGATTGATTTCAGGAAACGGGTCCGCCGGGACCTTGCGTGCATTGGTCATGGCGGCGGCGCTAGCCGTGCCGCTCGCAGCTTTCAACCCGCTTGCCGCAGCCCCTGTGCTCGCGCAACAGGGCCCGGCCTCCGTAGCCGATCTTTCCGAAAAGCTGATCGGAGCGGTCGTCAACATTTCGACATCGCAAAAGGTTGCGCAGTCGCGGCCCAACCTTCCAACGCCAAGGGCGCCCGAAGGCAGCCCGTTCCAGGAGTTCTTCGACGAACTCTTCCCGCAACGCGAGGGCGAGGGCGGCGGGGATTCGCCAAGCACCCGCCAGTCGCTGGGTTCCGGGTTTGTCATCGATGCTTCCGGAATCATCGTAACCAACAACCATGTGATTGCGGATGCCGATGAAGTGATCGCGAACTTTTCCGACGGGACCCAGCTTGTCGCCGAGCTTGTCGGCAAGGATCCCAAGACCGATCTCGCGGTGTTGCGGGTAAAGCCTGAAAAGCCGCTGGTATTTGTCAATCTCGGCGACAGCGACGTGTCGCGCGTCGGCGACTGGGTTCTGGCCATCGGCAATCCGTTCGGTTTCGGCCGCACGGTTACGCTCGGGATCATCTCGGCAATCGGGCGCGACATCAATTCCGGGCCGTATGACAACTACATCCAGACCGACGCGTCCATCAACAAGGGCAATTCGGGCGGACCGCTCTTCAACATGGACGGGCAGGTCGTTGGCATCAACACCGCGATCATTTCCCCGTCCGGCGGATCGATCGGCCTGGGCTTCGCGATTCCGAGCAACATGGCGAAAAACGTCATCGACCAGTTGCTGAAATATGGCGAAACCCGCCGCGGCTGGCTCGGCGTGCAGATCCAGACCGTCACAGAAGAAATTGCCGAGGCACTGGGTCTGGAAAAGGCGCGCGGCGCGCTCATCGGCGATGTCGTGGCCAACGGACCGGCTGCCAATGCGGGCATCAAGTCGGGCGACGTTGTCCTGAGCTTCGACGGCAAGGACGTCGCGGAGATGCGCGACCTGCCTAAGATCGTCGCCGACACGCCTGTTGAAAAGCAGGTGCCGGTCGTCATCTTGCGCAAGGGCAAGCAGGAAACGCTGACTGCGACGGTTGGGCGGCTCGAGGATGGCGAGAAGCAGATGGCATCCGCCGAGGCCGGCGAACCGACGGCGCCCGAGGAAGCACCCGTCGCCGACAAGGTTTTCGGCCTTACCTTGAAGGAAATCACCGAAGAAGCGCGCGAAAGCGAGGGAATCTCGGCCGGTGTAAAGGGCGTGCTCGTGGCAGAAGTTGAAGAGGGCAGCCCGGCCGCTGACAGGGGCATCCAGGCCGGGGACATTATCGTCCAGGTCGGACAGGAAGAGGTCTCGGCGCCCGGCGATGTCAGCGAAAGGATCTCGGCGCTCAAGAAAGAGGGTCGCAAGAACGCCATGATGATGATTTCCTCGAAGACCGGAGACATCCGCTTCGTGGCCGTTGGCATCGAATGAGTTGATCTGCAATCTGGCGAGGCGGCCCGGAAGGAATTCCGGGCCGCTTTCGTTTCAGGACACGAATTGCGAACGGCGGTAGCCCTGCAGATAGAGCAGCGCCGTCAGGTCGCCGTGGTCGATGCGGATTCTTGCCTGCGCCGCGACCGTGGGCTTGGCATGCAGTGCGACTCCCGTTCCGGCCATCGCCAGCATCTGCAGGTCGTTGGCGCCGTCTCCCACGGCGATGAAATCATCCATGGTCAGCCCGAGCCTTGCCGCGATCGCAGCAAGCGCATCGGCCTTGGCCTGCCGCCCCAGGATCGGCTCGCGGACGGTCCCGCCAAGTACGCCGCCGCTTTCCTCGAGAATGTTTGCCTGGTGTTCGTCGAAGCCCAGCATGGCCGCGACGGGGCCGGTAAACGCGGTGAACCCGCCGGAGACGAGCGCTGCCCAGCCGCCATGGGCCTTCATGGTTGCGACAAGCTGGCGGCCACCCGGTGCGAGGCTGATGCGGTTCGACAGCACCTCGCCGATTACCGGTGACGGCAGGCCCTTGAGCAGCGCAACGCGTTGGCGAAGCGCATCTTCGAATTCGATCTCGCCGTTCATGGAGCGGGCGGTTATGCGCGAGACGAGATCGCGAAAACCCGCCATGTCGGCGAGTTCGTCGATGCACTCCTGCTCGATCATGGTGGAATCCATGTCTGCGATCAGCGCCTTCTTGCGCCGCGTTGCGGATTGTTGCACAGCAAGATCGACTTCGCGGCCCGCCAGAAGCGCACCCAGTTCCGCTTTCAAGGCATCGGCTGCGACATGACCCGGTAAAATCAGGTCGCAGGCAATGCCCGGCGCAAGCCAGTCTATTTCAGCGCCACCCGCCAGCCTTGCGGCGGCTGCCGCGAGCGGTTCGTCGAGGACGGGATTTTCGGGATTGGCAATCAGGGTGGCCAGCAAGCTCATTTTTTCGCCTGTTGCATCAAATCGTTTGGGACCGGAGCATGACTGATCGGCCGGAGGCGATCCTGATAGCGGGGCCCACAGCGGGCGGCAAGAGTGCGCTGGCGCTGGAGATGGCTCGCCGCACCGGCGGGGTTGTCGTCAATGCCGATTCGATGCAGGTCTATTCCAGCCTGAACGTCCTTACGGCGCGCCCTTCGCCAACCGATCTCATGGAGGCAGAACATCGTCTTTATGGCCATGTCGCGCCTGGCGAACCCTGGTCGGTGGCGTTGTGGCTGGCGCAGGCCAAGGCCGAATTCGAAGCGCTGCGCCTGCAAGGGCGCGCAGCCATCTTCACCGGCGGCACCGGTCTCTATTTCAAGGCGCTCGACGAGGGCATTTCGGCAATGCCGGAGCCCGATCCACAGGTCCGCGCCTTCTGGCGTGCGGTGGCGCTCGATGATCCCGAACGCCTGCACGGCGAATTGGCGAAGCGCGATCCGCAGGGAGCCGCTGCATTGCGCCCGGCGGACAGGCAGCGCCTCGTGCGGGCGCTCGAGGTCTTCGACAGCACCGGGCTTTCCATTGCGCGCCACCAGGCGCAAGGCGAACGCACCGCGCTGCTATCGGGCGTTCGGGTGGAGCGTTACCTTGTCGAGCCGGACCGGCCTACGCTGCATGCGCGGATCGAGCGGCGCTTCGACACCATGATCTCGGCCGGCGCGCTCGACGAAGTGCGCGACCTGCTGGCACTCGGGCTTGATCCTGCCATGCCCGTGATGAAGGCGATCGGCGTTCCCCAACTTGCCGCGCACCTCAAGGGCCAATCGACGCTTGCCGAAGCGATCGAGGCCGCAAAGGCCGCAACGCGCCAATATGCCAAGCGCCAGTCGACCTGGTTCCGCCACCAGAGCGGCGGCAGCTGGGTGTGGATGTAGCGACGCGCGGGAATTAACCTCAAGTTTACCATGTGCATTCACGGCAACTTCAGGCGTTGTCGGTAAGGTGACCTTGGGGAATTGGATGTGGATTCGGCGGCAGGGAAAATGCGCGGCAGCTTTTCGGCCCGTAACTTCGATATCGTGATGGTGATGGACGCCATCTTGATCTCGCTTGCGTGCCTGCTGGTGATCTTGGCGTATCGCGAGATAAACGGAGCCCCCCTGCGTCACAGCCAGGATTTGGCGACAACCGTCATGGCGATGTCGGACGATCTCGCCCGGGAAGACGATTTCAGCGGAATGCGCCTTGATCCGGATGGAACGATGCATTTGCGCCGCCGCTTCGAGAACGCGAGGGAGCAGGTTGCACGGGCACGGGAAAACTCACAGTTCGTTGTCTATTCCGACCACCCGAACCTCGCCGGGCTTTCCGAGACAAACGATGAATTCCGCACCATGGCTTTGGAGGCCATTCGGGGCGGCGAGCCGATGTACTTCCAAAATTTCAAGGTCGACGGTACGAACATGATCCGCATCGCGGCGCCGCTGCAGGCTGCCGGCGACTGTGTCTCGTGCGCCGGCGCCGGAATGACAAGCTACAAGCGGGGGGATGTGATCGGCATACGGGAGATCATCCTTCCCGTTGGCGACGGCTTTGCCAACACCATCCAGAAACTGCTGTTCGCCTGCGGGATGCTTGCTTCCTCGTTGATGGTGTTCCTTGGCATCATCATTCCGATGATCAAGCGCAGCCGTCAGGAAAAGGCGCAGTTCCACAACCTTGCGGTTTCGCTGGAAGTCCAGGCGACGACCGATCCGCTGACGGGCCTGCACAACCGCCGCTACTTCGAGCAGGCACTGCAGGAATATCTGACCCAGTTCAACGCCAAGCACATGCCGCTGGGCCTGCTGGTTTTCGATCTTGACCACTTCAAGAAGGTCAACGATACGCATGGCCATGATGCCGGCGACATGGTGCTGCGCGAAGTGGCGCTGCGCCTGCGCGCCATTACCCGCGACAGCGATGTCGTTGCGCGCATCGGCGGCGAGGAGTTCGCGGTCATCACGCCATACGCCAATGACGAACAGTTGATGGCCGTGGCGGAGCGCTATCGCACGATGATCAGCGCGCTCAACATTCCGATTGGCAAGGTGGTGCTAAAGCCGACCATCTCCATCGGCGTCGCAACGAATTCCGATGGCACAAACAATGCGCACGACCTGTTCAAGGCCGCCGACAACAAGCTTTACCAGGCCAAACGCGAAGGCCGAAACCGTATAGCGGCGTGAAACCCGCCGATTTTGCCCGCAAAGCCGGTTGACGCGCGATTGGTGCGCCTCTAGTGTTCGGCGCATCCAAAGGGACAGGCAAATGCAGCATTGCATCATTCTTGTGGTAGGAAGGCGCACACGCGTGGCGGGGTAAACCTGCCGGCTTCAAGCAGCGTGTGCGCAGACAAAGGCTCCGGAAGGGGCCTTTTTTATTGCCCCGATGCCTGCGAGTGATTGCAGTTTCAGGCAGGGGGCGGCAAAGGAACGAGCGGTTGAACGGACGGATTTTCAGGCGATGAGCAAGAAACAGCAAATGACCGGCGCGGAAATGGTGATCCAGGCCCTCATCGAAAACGGGGTGGACACGATCTTCGGCTATCCGGGCGGCGCGGTGCTGCCGATTTATGACGAGATTTTCCAGCAGGAAAAACTCCGGCACATCCTCGTGCGTCACGAACAGGGCGCGGGACATGCGGCGGAGGGCTATGCCCGCTCCACCGGCAGGCCGGGCGTGCTGCTGGTCACTTCCGGTCCGGGCGCGACCAATGCGGTGACGCCGCTGCAGGACGCGCTGATGGATTCAATCCCGATTATCTGCATTACCGGCCAGGTGCCGACGCCGCTGATCGGCTCGGACGCCTTCCAGGAGGCGGACACGGTCGGCATCACCCGGCCCTGCACCAAACACAACTGGCTGGTGCGCTCGATCGAGGAATTGCCCTACGTCCTGCACGAGGCATTCCATGTTGCCATGAGCGGCCGGCCCGGCCCGGTTCTCATCGACATTCCCAAGGACGTCCAGTTCGCCACCGGTACCTATCTCCCCAAGGCGCAGTTCAAGCCACGCAGCTACAAGCCGCAGGTCACGGGCGATCTGAAGCAGATCCAGGCCGCGGTCGAAATGATGGCCAGCGCAAAACGTCCGGTATTCTACACCGGCGGCGGCGTCATCAATTCGGGCCGCGAGGCCAGTCACCTGTTGCGCGAACTCGTCGACATGACCGGCTTTCCGATCACTTCGACGTTGATGGGGCTGGGCGCCTATCCGGCGTCCGGTCCGCATTGGCTGGGCATGCTGGGCATGCACGGCACCTATGAAGCCAACATGGCGATGCATGATTGCGACGTCATGATCTGCATCGGCGCGCGGTTCGACGACCGCATCACGGGGCGGCTCAACGCCTTCTCGCCGCATTCGCGCAAGATCCACATCGATATCGATCCGTCGTCGATCAACAAGAATGTCCGCGTCGACGTGCCGATCATCGGCGACGTCGCGCATGTGCTGGAGGACATGGTGCGGCTGTGGCGCGCGCATGCTTCCAAGCCGGACAAGGCCGCGCTGGCAAAGTGGAACGACCAGATCGTCTCGTGGCGCGCCCGCAACTGCCTGGCCTATCGCCCGTCGAAGGAAGTCATCATGCCGCAATATGCGGTGCAGCGACTCTATGAACTGACGAAGGACCGCGATGCCTACATCACCACGGAAGTGGGCCAGCACCAGATGTGGGCGGCGCAGTTCTACCATTTCGAGAAGCCGAACCGCTGGATGACCTCGGGCGGCCTCGGCACCATGGGCTACGGCCTGCCGGCGGCGCTGGGTGTGCAGATCGCCTATCCCGATGCGCTGGTCATCGACATCGCGGGCGATGCCTCGATCCAGATGTGCATGCAGGAAATGTCGACCGCGATCCAGTACGACGCGCCGATCAAGATCTTCATTCTGAACAACCAGTACATGGGCATGGTCCGCCAGTGGCAGCAATTGCTGCATGGCAACCGGCTGTCGCATTCGTACACGGAGGCGATGCCGGATTTCGTCAAGCTGGCCGATGCCTATGGCGGCGTCGGCATCCGCTGCGACAAACCGGACGATCTGGACGACGCGATCATGGAAATGATCAACGTCAAGCGGCCGGTGATTTTCGACTGTCGCGTCGCCGCGCTGGCCAACTGCTTCCCGATGATCCCTTCCGGCAAGGCGCATAACGAGATGCTCCTTCCGGACGAGGCCACGGACGAGGCGGTCGCGAACGCCATCGACGCCAAGGGCAAGCAGTTGGTGTGAT
>JBGSJA010000151.1:0-3459 GCA_041742235.1 Salaquimonas sp.
GAAGTCGTTCGGCCTTTGCCTCCTCCGGCACCTGGTTCGGCAAATCCGCGCCGGGCGTGCCTGGGCGCTGCGAATATTTGAAGGAATAGGCCTGCGCGTAGTTCACATGCCGCACAAGGTCCAGCGTCGCCTCGAAATCGGCTTCGCTCTCGCCCGGAAAGCCGACGATGAAGTCGCCCGAGATCGCCATGCCCGGACGCGCCGCGCGGATGCGCGCGATGATGTCGAGGTAAAGGCCGCGGTCGTGGCGGCGGTTCATCGCCTTGAGGATGGTGTTCGATCCCGACTGCACGGGAAGGTGCAGATAGGGCATCAGCTTGGGAAGCTCGCGGTGCGCCCCGATGAGGCTCTCATCCATGTCGATCGGATGGCTGGTCGTGTAGCGCAAGCGCTCGACGCCATTGATGGCGGACAATTCGTGCAGGAGATCGCCGAGGCGCATCGCCGCCCCGTTTGCCGAGCGCGCGTGCCATGCATTGACGTTCTGGCCGAGCAGCGTGATCTCGCGCACCCCGGCATCGGCAAGCCGCCGCGCCTCGTCAAGGATTTGCGAGGCGGGACGAGAAACCTCCGCGCCGCGGGTATAGGGCACGACGCAAAAGCTGCAGAACTTGTCGCAGCCTTCCTGTACGGTAAGGAATGCGGCAACGCCGCGCGCTAGCGTCTGGCGGCGCGTGGCCGGCGGAAGGCTCTCGAACTTGTCGTCGATCTCGAAGTCCGTAGCGACCACTGGCTTGCCGGCCCGCGCCTGCCGCAGGTACTCGCCGATCCGGTGATAGGATTGCGGACCCGCGACCACATCGACCATGGGCACGCGTGCCCGGATCTCCGGCCCCTCGGCCTGCGCCACGCAGCCGGTGACCGCCACCATGGTTTCGAGCCCGGCCAGCGCGCGCTCGTCCTTGAGCTTGCGGATGCGGCCCAGCTGGGAATAGACCTTCTCCACGGCCTTTTCGCGGATGTGGCAGGTATTGATGACGACAAGATCCGCCTCGCCGATCTCGCCGGTGGCGGCATAGCCTTCCGCGGCCAGCGCATCGCCCATGCGCTGCGAATCGTAGACATTCATCTGGCAGCCATAGGTCTTGATAAAGACCTTGCGCTGGATACCTGCGACGGCAAGGTTTTCGGGCTTTGGAACCTCGTTCATGAGCGGCGTTCTATAGCCGTGGCCGCGCTCTATCAAGCGGGTCGCCGATCACCGCATGCGCATGGCGGCGGCGAAGGAGGCTTGCACCCGCCTGCGCGTGATTGCGGCGATTTCCTTGCGGCGCGTATCGAGTGCGAAATCGCCGGGTTCTGCGAACACCACTTCAACGTCATACGCGCCATTGGCGATGAACGACAGCAGATGCGGGGCGAGCGGCACGTCGCCGGGCCAGGCTGCGCGCGCCTGGTGATAGCGCCCGAGCGGCAGGCCGTTGAGGCGGGTATAGGCCAGCGCCACGGGTTGCACCGTGACATGGCTGAAATGCGCCGTTTCCAACGCGGCGTGCACCGCGCCGAAGAGCGCCGACTTGAACGGCCTCAGCCGGATGCCGTCGCCCGTCGTGCCCTCGGCGAACAGCACCATGGCGTCGCCTTCGACCAGCCGGGAGGCGATCGTGCCAGCCTGGCGGCGCGAATCGCGCCCGTTGTTGCGCTCCACGAAGACGGTGCGCTGCATGAAGGCCAGCCAGTTGATCACCGGCCACGCCATCATTTCCGACTTGGCGATGAAACACAGCGGCATCACCGATCCGAGCACGAGAATGTCTGCCCACGAGATGTGGTTGGCGACGATCAGCAGCGGCCGCTGCGCCGGGATCGTGCCTCGCACACTGACTTTCACGCCGACCAGCCACAACGCCAGCCGATGCCAGATCACGGGTATCTTCCGGGCCACCGGCAGTTTGAGCCGCATGGCCAATAGTTGAACCGGCGCAAGCAGAAGGGTCACCGGAACGAGAATCGCCAGGACCGGCAACAGGCGCAGATACGCACCCATTCAGTCTTCCTTCTTGGCGGCGCCGGTCCCCTTGGGGCCCAGCGGGACGCCATATAGCTCCAGCCGGTGATCGACGAGACGAAAACCGAGGCGCGCTGCTATCTCCTCCTGCAGCCGTTCGATTTCGCTGCTGGTAAATTCGATGACTTCGCCGGTCTTCAGGTCGATGAGATGGTCGTGGTGATCTTCCGAGGCCGCCTCGTAGCGCGAGCGCCCGTCGGAGCGGAAGTCATGCCGCTCGATGATGTTGAAATCCTCGAGCAGTTTCACGGTCCTGTAGACCGTGGCTATGGATATGTTGGGATCTATCGCGGAGGCGCGGCGGTAGAGTTCCTCGACATCGGGATGGTCGCTGGACTGCTCGATGACACGCGCTATGGTCTTGCGCTGCTCGGTCATCCGCAGGCCCTTTTCGGCGCAAAGCGCTTCTAGCGACATGATGCCTCCGGACACCCTTGAAGTACCGGCGAAGCGTCTATCGAAGATCAAGTTCCATGACAAGCGCGCTGGCAGCTTCGCCCGTCGCCGCCGCCGAGGCGTAGTATCCCTTGCGCGTGCCTACCTGCCGGAAGCCCAGCGTCCGGTAAAGCGCAACCGCCGCAGCGTTGTTTTCGCTTACCTCGAGGAACAGGCGCGCGATCCGGTCGCCATGCAGGTGACGGATCACTTGGCTCATCAGCGCGCGGCCGATGCCCAGCCTGCGCATTGCCGGATCGGTGGCGATGGTGATGATTTCCGCCTCGTCCGCCGCCTCGCGCAGGATGACGAAACCGCATGGTTCGCCATTGCCTGCGCCGTGCGTGCGCACGACGAAACAGTCCACGCCCTTGCCCGAGATCAGCCGCGCTATCTCGTCCTCGTTCCATGATTTGGCGAAGGAGCGGGCATGGATGTCGGCCATGGCGGGAAGGTCCGCGCCTTCGGCCCGGACCACCACCAGTTCAGGCTTTCTCTTGAAGAACCAGCCCATTGTTCAGCCGCATATTCCCGAAAGAGAGATTCAAAGGGTAAGCATCGCACCCAATGGTGAACGTTTTGTTTCAGGCCCGGTTCAGGACGAAAGCCTGTTGCGGCTTTGCATCCGGCGCGCGCAGATAGAGCGGCTCGGGGCGCGTTGCCGACTTTTCCCGCGATGCGCCAAGCCGGGCGATGATCGAGATCGGCATGGCCGTCAATTCATGCAACACCGGAAAATCTGCGCCTGCCGCGGCATTGACGTGAGTGGCGCCCGATCCGCAAAGCTGCCAGTCGCGACTATCCGCAAGCAACCGCGGAAAATGATGGTAGGCCGCGACGAACGGACCGCCCGGGGGGGCGTCAAAGGCCTGGCCATAGGCTTCGCCGCGTTTTGCATCGAGCGCCACCATCAGTGGGCGGCCGGGATCAAACCGGGACGATTGGCGCGCGGCCTGCGCCGCCGCATCAAGCACGCTCACGCCGCACACGTCGATGCCAAGGCCGAGCGCGATGCC
>JBGSJA010000152.1:0-14045 GCA_041742235.1 Salaquimonas sp.
CATGGTTATTGGGTCGTTTAGAAATTCGATAAAGGAGAAGGCAATGCTAGGGACGCGGTCCTTGCTCAGATCACCGGCTGTCATCATGCTGGGCGTGGGACTGGCGCTTGCCGGTTGCGCGAAGAACAAGCTTCCCAACAATGCGGACGGCCTCGGGCTGAACGGCGCTACACCAGGTTCGCAACAGGATTTCACGGTCAATGTCGGCGACCGCATTTTCTTCGAAACCGATTCTTCGGCCTTGACGGACACCGCGCGCCAGACGCTCGACAAGCAGGCCGCATGGCTGGTGAAGTATGCGAACTTCCCGGTCACGATCGAAGGCCATGCCGACGAACGCGGCACGCGTGAATACAACATTGCGCTTGGCGCCCGCCGCGCCTCGGCGGCCCGCGAATATCTCGCGGCACGCGGCGTGCCGGCCAAGCGCATGCGCACGATCTCCTACGGCAAGGAACGGCCGGTAGCCGTGTGCAACGACATTTCTTGCTGGTCGCAGAACCGGCGCGCGGTGACCACGCTTTCCGCCCCCACGGGCTGATCGCGCAGGCTTGACCGGTTGTTTATCGTGAAAAGGGTGGCGCAAAGCCGCCCTTTTTGCTTTTTTCCGCGGCAACCCTATCTGCGGTCACAGGCTTGACATCAAAATTTGGCCGAACTCCTGATGCTTGTGGTCCGGCCATTCGCCGGACACCACGCCCGGGCGGACAGTCGGGGCGGGCAGGACAACTCGAAACACAAGAGAACCACATGCGTTTCAACATCAAGAGGCAAGCGGTCGCCGGCACTGCCGCGGCCTTGTGCCTCGGACTATCCGCTGCCGCGGCAGGGGCTTGGGACCTGAGGCTTCCGCTGGCGAGCAAACAGGCCGGCAGGGATGTCGTGCTGGCGCAAGCCGCCGACGCGGCCTCGCGCGCGCTGCAACTCGAGGAAGAGGTCCGCGCACTCAACGGCAAGGTGGAAGACCTCACCTTTCAGCTTCTGCAGTTGCAGGAAACCCTGCGCAAGATGCAGGAAGACAATGAGTTCCGCTTTCAGGAATTGGAGAGCGGCAAGCAGGGCGCTGTCCGTCCGGCAGACGGCTCGCAGGACGCGCCCCAAACCGTTGCGGAGGATGTAGCGCCGGGAAAATTGCAGCCGTCTGAGCAGGAAGCGGGCGCGCAGCGCTCGGACGGCGATGAAATAGCCGGCTTGATCGAAGCGGAACCCTCCGCTCCGGGAACGCCGCCGCGCATGATCGATGGCGTGGAAGTCTATGACGGACCTTCCGGCCCGGCTCCGGCGCTGGAGCCACGAATTCTCGGCACATTGCGCTTCGACGAAAACGGCAATGTGATCGAGGCTGCGCCTGGCGAACCGATAGACTTGTCCAATCCGCCGCCAAGCGCTCCCGTGGGCGAGGTGCCGGTGGAAGCCGGCGACCTTCCGCCGCCGCCCGGTATTGGCGAAGCGCAGCTTCCCGGCGTCGAGACCGGGACATCGGAGCCGGTGGAAAGCGGTGGCCGGATGGCCTCTCTCGCAATGCCGGACGATCCGGCACAGCTCTACGAGCTTGGCTATGGCTATGTGCAGGCGGGCGACTACAAGCAGGCCGAGGCGGCGTTCCGGCAGTTCACCACCCGCCACCAGGACGACGCGCGCATGGGCGAGGCAAGTTTCTGGCTTGGCGAAAGCGTGTTCGCGCAGCAGCGCTATGAGGAGGCGGCGAAAATCTTTCTCGACGCCCACAAGAAATACCCCGACAACGCACTTGGGGCGCAGAACCTGTTGAAGCTTGGCGTATCGCTTGCCGGAATGAACCAGCGCGAGCTTGCATGCGCCACCTTTGCCGAAGTACCAAACAAGTATCCGAAACTTTCCAATGCGGTCCGCGCCAAGCTGCAGGCCGAGCAGAAAGCCATCAGCTGCACGACGAACTGAACCATTTCCCCGGCATGATCGATGAACCGCTCGACCCCGGCAGCCTGTTTGCCGGGCTCGAGTCACGGGGGATCGTGATTGTTGCCGTGTCTGGCGGAAGCGATTCGCTTGCGCTGTTGTTGCTCGCCCATGCGTGGGCGCAGACGCGCGAAACCACGCTGCATGCCGTTACCATCGATCACGGCCTGCGCCCGGAGGCTGCCGCGGAAGCGGCTTTCGTCGCGGCTTTGTGCGACGGCCTCGGCATCGATCACACGACTCTTGCCTGGGAAGGCGTCAAGCCGCCTTCGGGCCTGGCGGAGGCCGCGCGGCGTGCGCGCTACGCGTTGATCGAGGAATTTGCGATCGATATCGGTTCGGACCTGGTGCTGGCAGGCCATACCTCGGACGACCAGGCGGAAACGGTTTGGATGCGGGTGGAGCGTGGCCAGCGCGAATCGCTGGGCCGCGGGCTGGCCGGCATGGGACGCACCATCATCCTGCCCGGCGGCACACTCATGGCAAGGCCGCTGCTCGGCGTTTCCCGGGCGCGCCTGCGGTCCTATCTTGCTTCCTTTCCGCAAAGCTGGGTGGAAGATCCGACCAACGAAGATCCCACCTATGAGCGGGTCCGGATCCGGCGAAATCTCGCGGCAAATCCTTCGCTGCGGCGCAATCTGCTCGATTTCTCGCGGGTCATGGGCCGCTGGCGGGCGCTTTTGTCGCGCGATACAGCGGCCCTGCTCCAGCATCTCGTGACCGTGCGGCCCGGCCCGGTTCTCAGTTTCGACCTGTCCGTGGCGCTTGCCGCGCCAAAGCCGGTACTCGTCCATGCCGTTCAGGTCTTGCTGGCGGTGAGTGGCGGGGCAGAGCACCTTGCGCCGCGCATGCGTGTCGAGGGACTGATCGAGGGATTTGCGGGCGGGGAAACCGGCCGGATGACCCTTGCGGGCAGCGTGATCGAGCGCGACGGAACGGGCATCCGCTTCTATCGGGAGCTGCGCAACATCGATTCGTGCTTTGTCGATCCGGGCGAAACGGTCGTGTGGGACGGCCGCATGGAGATCACCAATGGCGGCAAGAACCGCATCCATGCCGGACCGCTGACCCGGGCAGGGCTGGTGGAGATCGAGCAGGTTCGCAAGGCCGGCCTGACAGGCCGCCCGCGAGCGGCGCTACATTCTTCCGCGGTCATCCGCAACCATGACGGCAAGGCATTTCTGCCGATGCTCGAGGCCGGCGGGCAGCCGCCGCATGTCCTCACCCGGCTGACCGCAAGGGCGATCGAACATTTCTGCCCGCAGACCGACAAGCCGCTGATCGAGTGGCTGCACGGCATAGAGGTGGCGCGGCGCGCCTGCCTCAGCCCGCGGCAGTAGGCAAAGAAGCCCGGCATGGGCCGGGGCTCTCATTTCACCAGCGGGTCACGAGCGGGAATTCAGGCGCGTGGTTGGGCGGTCTTGCGCAGGTATGGCAGCACGCGCTCGAAGCCGCCGAAACGCTTTTGCGCATCCTCGTCGTTCACCGCCGCAGTGATGATGACATCATCGCCTTGCTTCCAGCCGGCAGGCGTCGCCACCTGATGACGCGCAGTGAGCTGGATCGAGTCGATCGCACGCAGGATTTCCTCGAAATTGCGTCCCGTGGTCATCGGATAGGTGAGGACGAGCTTTATCTTCTTGTCCGGGCCGATGACGAAAACTGAGCGGACGGTCTGGTTGTCGGCTGGCGTGCGGATCGACGGATCGCCGCTGGCCGATGCCGGCAGCATGTCATAGAGCTTGGCAACGGTCATTTCCGGGTCGCCGATCATCGGGTAGTCGACGCTGTGGCCGGTCGCCTTGGCGATGTCGGCCTTCCATTTCTCGTGGCTCTCGACCGGATCGACGGAAATGCCGATGATTTTTGCGCCGCGATTGGCGAACTCGCCCGCAAGACCGGCCATGTAGCCCAGTTCCGTGGTGCAGACCGGGGTGAAATTCTTCGGATGGCTGAACAGGACGGCATAGCCGTCTCCAATCCAGTCGTGGAACCTGATTTCGCCTTGCGTGGTTTCTGCAGTGAAATCGGGCGCCAGATCGTTGATGCGCAGGCTCATGAGAAAACTCCCGGTGAAGAATGATGTTGCCGATTGTGACGATCAGACCACGGGCGCAAGGGTCGATAAAGGAAGCTTTTTCGTGCCGTTCGACCCCTGCGGGGCATGGCTTGCCGGACAAAGGCGGGCTTGCGCAACATTTTGCCGCAACCTTGCGTTAAAAACTGGGAAAGCCAAGCTTGGCATAGTGTTGATGAGGACCTATCTTCAATTCAAAGTACAAGAGTGTGGGAAGGCGGCTTTGGGCAATCGTGCCCCCGGCAGGCACCACAAGGGGGAGGCGGTCCGTCCTCCCGGGATCATCAGATGAATTCCAACTTCCGAAACCTCGCATTGTGGGCGATCATCGCAGTCCTGCTCGTGGCGCTGTTCAACCTGTTTCAAAGTCCCGTCCAGCGCACCGGGGTCCAGGAAGTGCCCTATTCGAAATTCCTGGCCGATGTCGATGCAGGCGCAGTGCGCTCGGTGACGATCGCCGGACCGCAGATTTCAGGCACCTACGCCGACAAGGGCGGGCGGTTTGAGACCTATGCGCCGGAAGACCCGCAACTCGTCCCGCGCCTGCAGGAAAAGGGCGTGACGATCGAAGCGCGGCCGCAGTCTGAAGGCTCTGCGCTCGGCTCCTTCCTGATCAGCTGGCTGCCGATGTTCATCATTCTTGGCGTTTGGATCTTCTTCATGCGCCAGATGCAGGGCTCGTCCGGCAAGGCCATGGGCTTCGGCAAGTCGAAGGCCAAGCTTTTGACCGAACATTCGGGCCGCATCACCTTTGACGATGTTGCCGGCGTGGACGAGGCCAAGCAGGATCTCGAGGAAATCGTCGAATTCCTGCGCAACCCGCAGAAGTTCCAGCGGCTCGGCGGCAAGATTCCGCACGGCGTGCTGCTCGTCGGCCCTCCGGGCACCGGCAAGACGTTGTTGGCCCGTTCGGTCGCAGGCGAAGCCAACGTGCCGTTCTTCACGATTTCGGGCTCCGACTTCGTCGAAATGTTCGTGGGCGTCGGTGCCAGCCGCGTGCGCGACATGTTCGAACAGGCGAAGAAAAATGCCCCCTGCATCATCTTCATCGACGAAATCGACGCGGTCGGCCGCCATCGCGGCGCAGGCCTTGGCGGCGGCAATGACGAGCGCGAGCAGACGCTGAACCAGCTTCTGGTCGAGATGGACGGCTTCGAGGCGAACGAGGGCATCATCCTCATCGCGGCGACCAACCGTCCGGACGTTCTCGACCCGGCGCTGCTGCGTCCGGGCCGTTTCGACCGCCAGGTCGTGGTGCCGAATCCCGATATCATCGGGCGCGAGAAGATCCTCAAGGTGCATGTGCGCAAGGTGCCGCTGGCGCCCAATGTCGATCTCAAGGTGCTTGCGCGCGGAACGCCGGGCTTTTCGGGCGCCGATCTCATGAACCTCGTCAACGAGGCTGCTTTGCTCGCCGCGCGCCGCAACAAGCGGCTCGTCACCATGGCCGAGTTCGAGGACGCCAAGGACAAGGTGATGATGGGCGCGGAACGCCGCAACACGGCGATGACGCAGGCCGAGAAGGAGCTGACCGCCTATCACGAAGCAGGACACGCGATCGTGGCGATCAACGTGCCGTCGGCCGATCCGGTGCACAAGGCGACGATCATTCCGCGTGGCCGTGCGCTGGGCATGGTGATGCAGTTGCCGGAAGGCGACCGCTACTCGATGAGCTACAAGTGGATGATCTCGCGCCTCGCCATCATGATGGGCGGCCGCGTTGCCGAGGAAATCAAGTTCGGCAAGGAGAACATCACCTCCGGCGCATCCTCCGACATCGAGCAGGCGACGAAGCTTGCCCGCGCCATGGTCACGCAATGGGGCTTCTCGGACCAGCTTGGCCGCGTTGCCTATGGCGAGAACCAGCAGGAAGTCTTCCTCGGTCACTCGGTGGCACAGCAGAAGAACGTGTCGGAAGCCACGGCGCAGAAGATCGATATCGAGATTCGCCGCCTGATCGACGAAGCCTACGACACGGCGACCAAGATCCTGACGCGAAAGAAAAAGGATTGGGAAACGCTGGCGCAGGGCCTGCTCGAATACGAGACGCTGACCGGCCACGAGATCACCGACCTCATCGCCGGCAAGAAGCCCAGCCGCGATTCGGGCGACGACACGCCACCTTCGCGCGGTTCGGCCGTGCCTTCGGCAGGCGCCGCGAAGAAAAAGCGCGGCGGCGAGGAACCGGACACCGGTGGCATGGAGCCGCAGCCGGGCTGAGCCACAGCCGAAAAACAGCAAGAACCCCGGCCACGTGCCGGGGTTTTTCGTTATGATGGGTCACGTTCTGCAGGCGGTTCGCAAGGGAGGAAGCAAATGCCAGAGGATTTGCACAAGGGCGGATGCGGATGCGGGGCGGTGCGGTTCGAACTGCGCGGGGCTTTGCGGCCGGTCATCTTTTGCCATTGCGACCAGTGCCGCCGCCAGTCCAGCCACTTCCTTGCCTCGAGCGAGGTCGATGACGCGATGCTGACGATCACATCCGGCAATGGCGACATCACCTGGTACCGGTCATCGGATTTCGCGCAACGCGGTTTTTGCAGGATCTGCGGGTCGGGTCTGTTCTGGAAGCAGGATGGAAGCACCACGACATCGGTCATGGCCGGGAGCATCGACCGGCCGACAGGCCTGAAGGCTGAATTCCACATCTTCGTTTCGCATAAGGGAGACTACTACGCGATCGAGGACGGCCTGCCGCAACATGACCGGTGGGACCAGCCAGTGCCGTGATTGACTTTGTGCCGGCGGGGGAGGATTTTCGGAAAAACGTGAAAACCCGCAGGATCCGACCATGCGCAAGACCATCTTTGCATTCACCCTTGCCCTCCTTTCCCAACCCGTCCTTGCCGCCGACATAGCCGTGCCGCCCGGGCCGGATGCGGCCGAGAAGCTCGCCGAGGCGCTGATTTCCGCCAAGGAGGGCGACACTGTCTGGCTGGGCTTCGGGCGCTATGAGCTGACCGACGGACTTTCGCTCGATGTGGACGGCGTGTCGGTGCGCGGCATGGGTCCGGACCAGTCGATCCTCTCATTCGACGGGCAGCAGGGCAGCGGCGAGGGGCTTCTGGTCACCTCCGACCGGGTGATCCTGGCCGATTTTGCAGTGGAAAATCCCAAGGGAGACGGGGTGAAGTCGAAGGACAGCGACGAGATCACCTTTCGCAATCTGCGGGTCGAATGGACCGGCGGGCCGAAGGCCGAGAACGGCGCCTATGGCGTTTATCCCGTGTCGTCGAAGAACGTGCTGATCGAGGGCGTCATTGTTCGCGGGGCCTCCGATGCGGGCATCTATGTCGGCCAAAGCCAGGATATCGTCGTGCGCAACTCGCTGGCCGAATACAACGTCGCCGGCATCGAGATCGAAAATTCCTTCCGGGCCGACGTGCATGGCAACACCGCGCGGCACAATACCGGCGGAATTCTCATCTTCGACCTGCCGAACCTGCCGCAGCAGGGCGGGCACGATATCCGTGTCTTCGACAATGACATCGCCGACAACGACACGGAAAACTTCGCTCCGAAGGGCAATACGGTCGCGATGGTGCCCAAGGGCATGGGCATCATGGTGATGGCCAACCGCAATGTGCATGTCTTCGGCAACCGGCTTGCGAACAACGGCACGGCGCATGTGCTGATCGCCGCCTATCCGGAGGAATATGAGGACGAGAAGTACATGTTCGTGCCGCGCGGCGTGTTCGTGCACGGCAATGAGTATGGTGAGGGCGGCAGTGCACCATCGGGCGAGGTCGGCAAGATCATTTCCGACCTGTCGGGTACGCCGGTGCCGGACATCGTGTGGGATGGCGTCACCCGCATTCCCGAATGGCTGAGCTGGGTGGACGACGGCGACAAAATCTATGTCGACGAGGCTGAAGGCACCAACTTTATCAACCTCAAGATGATCTCACAGCTCATCCTGCCATGGGGCGCGACGCCTGACCGCGACATCGGGGCGTACAAGGGCAGCCTGCCCGAGCCGGCGCCCGTCGTGCTGCCGCAGGACAAGGCGAGCTAGTTTCACGCATGCGCCTGTTCGTCTTCGCCCTTTTCCTGTTGATTTCCAAGGCCGTGGCCGCGCAGGAATTTCCCGCGATAGTGTCTGTCGAACCACCCAGGCTACTCAGCGAATTCGGCTTCTTCGGCGAAAAAGGCGTCAGCGATCCTGCGCCGGGTGTGCGGCCATACGATCTGGTCACGCCGCTCTTTTCCGACAAGGCGCTGAAGTTTCGCCACGTGCATGTGCCAAAGGGCGCCAGCGCCGCCTATAACCAGAGCGAAGCCTTCGAATTTCCGGTCGGCGCGGCGCTGGTAAAGACCTTTGCCTATCCGGCTGACTTCCGCGAGCCGGACAAGAGTGTGCGCCTGATCGAAACGCGCGTGCTGCTGCGCCAGGCTGACGGCTGGCACGCCGTGGCCTATGTGTGGAACGAGGCGCAGACCGATGCCGAGTTGAAGATTGCCGGTAAAAGGTTGCCGGTCGAGTTCATCGACGAAAGCGGCGCCAAGGTTTCCTTCAGCTATGCGGTGCCGAACAAGAACCAGTGCAAGGGCTGCCATTCAATCAATGGTGAGATCGTGCCGATCGGGCCGAAGGCGCGCAATCTCAACAAGGCATCGCCGGTCGAAGGCGAGAGGGCAAACCAGCTTGAAGTCTGGCAGGCCGCCGGAATTCTCGAAGGGCTTCCGGAATTGGCCACCGTCGAAGCGGCCGCTGCCGTCACTGACGAAAGCCTGCCGTTGGATGCGCGCGCCAGAACCTGGCTCGACGTCAATTGCGCCCATTGCCACCGCCGCGAGGGTCCGGCCAGCAATTCCGGCCTGTTCCTGACGGCCGGGGAGAGCGACAAGATCGCGCTTGGCATCGGCAAGCGTCCGGTGGCTGCGGGGAAGGGAGCGGGCGAGAATGAATTCGACATCGTCGCGGGGCATCCGGAGCAATCCATCCTGTTGTCGCGCGTGGAAAGCACCGAGCCGGGCGTGATGATGCCCGAGCTTGGCCGCGCGCTTGAAGACCAGCAGGCAGTCGATCTGCTTCGCAACTGGATAGCGCAAATGCGGTGATGCCTTTGTGCGCACCGCGATTGAGCGTTGTGTAACACTTCGCGACTAAATGTTATCGTTGCGGTTCGCCGGTTGTGGCAAATGGGTCGCGGCGGGAAATGTACGGGGACGTCTTCATGGCACGGCACTATTTTGGAACCGATGGAATCCGCGGAAAGGCCAATACCGCGCCGATGACGGCGGAAATCGCCATGAAGGTCGGCATGGCGGCAGGCGTCGCCTTCAAGCGCGGCAACCATCGCCACCGTGTCGTGGTCGGCAAGGATACCCGGCTTTCGGGTTACATGATCGAAAATGCGCTGGTCGCCGGTTTCACAGCCGCCGGGATGGATGTCTTCCAGCTCGGCCCTGTGCCGACGCCTGCGGTGGCCATGCTGACGCGTTCCATGCGCGCCGACATCGGCGTGATGATCTCGGCGTCACACAATCCGTTCGAGGACAACGGCATCAAGCTGTTCGGGCCGGACGGCTACAAGCTTTCGGACGAGATCGAGCTGCACATCGAAGAGCTGATCGATCGCGACCTGACGCGTGAACTCGCCTCGGCCTCGCAGATCGGGCGCGCCACCCGCGTCGATGGCGTGCGTGACCGGTACGTGGAATCCGCCAAACGGACGCTGCCGCGCGAATTGTCGCTGGAAGGCCTGCGGGTCGTCGTCGATTGCGCCAACGGGGCCGCCTACAAGGTGGCGCCGGAGGCCCTTTGGGAACTGGGCGCCGACGTCATCGCAATCGGAAATGAACCCAACGGCTTCAACATCAATCTCGACTGCGGCTCCACCGACACGCAGGCCCTTCGCCGCAAGGTGCACGAAACGCGCGCCGACATCGGCATTGCGCTCGACGGCGATGCCGACCGGGTCATCATTGTCGACGAGCAGGCCCGCGCGGTAGACGGCGACCAGATCATGGCCGTCATAGCGCAGTACTGGAAATCGATGGACAAGCTGACGGGCGGCGGCATCGTTGCTACCGTCATGTCCAATCTGGGACTGGAGCGGTATCTCGGCGGCATCGGGCTCAATCTGGCCCGCACCAAGGTTGGCGACCGTTACGTGGTCGAGCACATGCGGGCGCATGGCTACAATGTCGGCGGCGAGCAGTCCGGTCATGTGGTGCTTTCCGATTTCTCGACGACCGGCGACGGGCTGATCGCCGCGCTGCAAGTACTTTGCGTGGTGCGCTCCACCGGCAAGCCGGTCAGCGAGGTCTGCCACTGCTTCGACCCCGTGCCGCAGATTTTGCGCAATGTGCGCTATGCCAATGGCACGCCGCTCGACAACGCCACAGTTCAGCAGGCGATTGCCGAAGGCATGTCGCAACTCGGCAATTCCGGACGCCTTGTGATTCGCCCCTCCGGCACCGAGCCGCTGATCCGCATCATGGCCGAGGGCGATGACCAGCCTCTGATCGAGCGCATCGTCGAGGATATTGCAGGTGCGGTTTCGCGCGCCGCCTGATCGCAAGCGCTCTGTCGCGAATGCCACCGCGCCGAGGCCGTCCGGCCTCCGCCTTTACGTCCTGTCAATCATTGTAAATAATATAATAATAAACACAAAAATGATTCGTTAACCAATAATGTTAAGGTTAACATTCACGGTTAAGCGCCGATTAACCAATTTCCCCCAATATCGTTCCAACAAATCACGGAAACCCGGGATTTCGGGCGATGAAAGGGAATGAACGCATGCGAATTATCCGCAAGCTTGGTTTGGCGACGGCCTTGATGGCGATTTCAACGGCAAACGGCCTTGCCGCCGACATTATCGAAGAACCTATCCCGGAAGTCGTACCGGTCGTATATGGCGGGTGGTATCTGCGCGGCGACATCGGCATGAGCAACCAGCAGATCGACGGCCTCCACAACGCGCTGAATGACGATCCGGCAACGCTCGACTGGCAGAACGAAGGCACGTTCTCTTCGGCTCCGACCTACCAGGTCGGCGTCGGCTACGAGTTCAACGAATGGTTCCGCGTCGACGGCGTGGTGCAATATCGCGGCAAGGCGGATTTCGATGCGCTCGACCGCTACGACACCGAAGGCGACGGCATCTGGGACGGCGCCAACCAGTACGAGGCAGAAAAGTCCGAGTGGCTGGTGATGATGAACAGCTATATCGACCTTGGCACCTATGCGGGCATCACGCCTTATGTTGGCGGCGGCATCGGCGCCTCGCGCAACACCATTTCGGGTTACCAAGACATCAACACACCCAATGCAGGCGTGGCTTATGCCTCGAGCGACCCGCACTGGGAGTTTGCCTGGGCGCTGCATGCCGGCTTCGCGATGGACATCACGGATCGCGCCACGATCGACCTGGGCTACTCCTACCTTGACCTTGGCGACGGGCGTACCGGCGATGTGACTTCCTATGACGGCACGAACGCCATCGACAACCCGACGACGTTCGAGAACATCACTTCGCACGATTTCAAGTTCGGCCTTCGCTACAAGCTTTATTGATCGAAAGGCGCCGCATGCGGCGCAAGCGATGCGGGATTCCGCCAGCCGGGTTCCCGCCGATGACCGACCGCAAGCGGTGCGGCGGACAACCTTGCAAGTACAAAGGTGCGTCTCATGGCCACTCGAAACAAAGCATTTACCACGAATTCAGCCGTGATCGCGCTGGCGATCTTCGCCGCGATACCGGTCGCCTACGGCGCGGACATGGATCCCATCTATGTCGAGGAACCGGTTACAACGCCGGTCGAGTTCGGTAGCGGATGGTATCTTCGCGGCGATCTTGGCTACTCCTCGCACGGACCGTTCGATACCAGCGGCACGAGCGGCGACAACCTCGACGTCTATCCGGTCAATGCCAGCGTTGCGGTCGGATACACTTTCAGTGACCATCTTCGCGGCGAAGTCGAATTCGGATATCTCGGCTCATCCAGCTTCGACGACACCGGTTCATCCATATGCGATGGCACAAGCACATTTACGCCGATCGTGGGCCCGGTCGTCAGCGGACCCGCGACCATCGCTTGCGAGGGCCGCGACCATGGCGACAACGAGATGTGGAACGGTCTCGTCAACGGCTATGTCGATCTTGGAAACTATGGCGGGTTCACGCCCTATATCGGTGGCGGCATCGGCCTCGTCCTGTCCAGCTACAATGGCGCTGGCGACGATCGCGAATGCGAGGATTCCACGACTTCGGATGCAACCGGCACCACCGTCTTCACCTGCGACTCGGACCAGGAAGGCGAAACGATAGACGACAGCCGGCTTGGCTTCCTGTGGTCGGTTGCCGCCGGCTTCGGCTACCAGATCACCGAGAACACCACGGTCGACGTGGGCTACCGCTACCTGTCCTCGCCAAACGCCACCCAGCTCGTGAACCTGCCTGACGGTATCGGCGAGGAAGAGGGCATGAGCGTGCACCAGATCAGGGTCGGCCTGCGCTACGCAATCTGGTAAGCCTGACCTCCAAATCTTACCGGAAACAAGGAACGGCGGGCCAAAAGCCCGCCGTTTTCCGTGTGTGGTTTGCCCGCTTGACTGTGAATGTGCGCTCACGTAAACGCGGCGGTGGGACACCCCTCCCCAACGAGGGGCTTTCTATCTGGAAGGATAGCCACCGATGACACAGATCGCCAAGCCGGCAGTGCGCCCGGAAAATCCCAACTTTTCGTCTGGTCCATGCGCCAAGCGGCCCGGTTGGTCGCTGGACAAGCTCCGCAATGCGGCGCTCGGGCGCTCCCATCGAGCAAAGATCGGCAAGGCCAAGCTGCAGGAAGCGATCGACAAGACGCGCTCCGTGCTTGGCGTTCCCGCTGGCTGGCGCATCGGCATCGTGCCGGGTTCCGATACCGGCGCGGTTGAAATGGCAATGTGGTCGCTGCTGGGCGAACGCGGCGTGGACCTGGTCGCCTGGGAAAGTTTCGGAGCGGGCTGGATTGCGGATGCGGTAAAGGAACTCAAGCTCCCCGATACCCGCACCTTCGAGGCGCCCTACGGCGCGCTTCCCGATCTTTCTCAGGTCGATTTCGACCGCGACGTCGTATTCACCTGGAACGGCACCACTTCGGGCGTTCGCGTGCCCAACGGCGATTTCATTCCCGCTGACCGCAAGGGCCTGACGATCTGCGATGCGACGTCCGCGGCATTCGCGCAGGCCTTGCCCTTCGACAAGCTCGATGTCGTCACCTTCTCCTGGCAGAAGGTGCTGGGCGGCGAGGCGGCGCACGGGATGCTTATCCTGTCTCCGCGGGCGGTCGAGCGGCTGGAAAGCTACATGCCGGCATGGCCGATGCCTAAGATCTTCCGGCTCACCTCGAAGGGCAAGCTGATCGAAGGCATCTTCCAGGGAGAGACGATCAACACCCCCTCCATGCTGTGCGTCGAGGACTATATCGACGCGCTGGACTGGGCAGCTTCCGTTGGCGGCCTCGACGGGCTGATCGCTCGGGCAAACGCCAATCTCGCCGTGATCGAGGCATTCGTGGCGCAAAAGCCGTGGCTGGGCTTCCTCGCGCAGTCGCCGGAAACGCGCTCGAACACATCTGTTTGTCTCTCCTTCACCGATCCGGCGGTTGCCGCGCTTGACGCGGACGGCCAGGCCGCTTTCGCCAAGGGCGTGGTCGCCGCGCTCGAAAAGGAAGGTGTCGCCTTCGATATCGGCCACTATCGCGATGCGCCTGCCGGCCTTCGCATCTGGACCGGCGCGACCATCGAGAAATCCGATGTCGAGACGCTGATGCCCTGGATCGAATGGGCGTTCGAGGCGCAAAAGGCCGCGTTCAAGCAGGCCGCCTGATCTTTCCTGCCGGCGGCGCTGGCCGCCGGCTTTCCAATCATCCCGTTTCTTTCAAGGAGGCCATGATGGCGCCCCGTGTACTCGTATCCGACGCACTGTCCGAAACCGCAGTCGAAATCTTCCGCCGCCATGGCGTGGAGGTCGATTACCTGCCCGATCTCGGCAAGGACAAGGACAAGCTCTTCGAGGTTATCGGCAATTATGACGGC
>JBGSJA010000153.1:0-8830 GCA_041742235.1 Salaquimonas sp.
CCATTTTCCTCGCGCGCGACAAGCGCCGGTCGAGCCCGCTGCTGGCGGCGCAAACAGCGCAGGCCGTGCGGCTGGCAGGATTTGCCGCGCAGGATTGCGGCGAGGTTCCGACCCCTGCCCTCGCGCTGTACGCCTTCGGCAAAGGCGCGGCTGCGATCATGATCACCGGATCGCACATTCCGGCTGACCGCAACGGGCTCAAATTCTATTTGCCCGGGGCCGAGATCGGCAAGGCCGACGAGGCCGGCATTATTGCCGGCGCCGAAGCCGCGCCTACCCTGCCGCAAGCCATTCCCGCGCTTGGCGCGGATATCCGCGACCAAGTCATGGCGCGCTGGCGGGAGCGTTACCGGAATTTGTTGCCGGATGGGCATCTGGCCGGCATGCGCATCGGCATTCACGAGCACTCGTCCGTTGCGACGGATTTCCTTGGCGACCTTCTGGCCGGTTTCGGCGCCACGATCCACCGGTTCGGCAGAACCGCCGAATTCACGCCGGTCGATACCGAAGCGGTCGCGCCGGAATTCCTGGCCCTCTATGCCGAAGAAGCCGCCGCACACCGCCTCGATGCGATCATCTCCGCCGACGCCGATGGGGACCGGCCCCTGCTCGCGGCCGCGAACGGGCAGCCGGCGCCGGGCGACCTCATCGGCTGGCTGGCGGCGCTTTTGGCGGGCGCCGATGCGGTCGCGACGCCGGTCACTTCCAATTCCGCGATCGTGGATGGCGAAGGCGTGACCGTTCACCGCACCCGCGTCGGCTCGCCCTACGTGATCGCGGCAATGGAGGATGCGATCGCACAAGGGGCGAAATGCACAGCCGGCTTCGAGGCCAATGGCGGCTTCCTTCTTGGCAGCGCCACAATCATCAACGCCATGCCCGTCGGAGCGCTGCCGACGCGCGACAGCACCTTGCCGATCCTCGCCGCGCTCAATGCAATGCGTATTCGCGGCCTGCGCGCGGGTGAACTGGCGCAAGCCAGCGGTTTCAGGGCAACGGCTGGCAACCGGATCAGCGACTATCCAGTGGAACGCTCGGCAGCGCTGATGGCCGCCCTCGGCAATGAAGGCGAGGCCGGCAAGCTGCTTTCCACGATTGGCGCAATCGAGAATGTCGACCGTACGGACGGGCTTCGGTTTTTCCTGGAAGGCGGCGAGGTGCTTCACTTTCGTCCATCCGGCAACGCGCCGGAAATGCGCTGTTACGCGGAGGCTGCGAGCGAAAACCGGGTCAGGGAACTCCTCGCCCAGGGCCTTGAACTCATCGTCAAGGTCAGAGAATATTCGCTGCTAAAAGCGCCATGTTCGCTTCACGAAATTTAGTTCGATTGAAGTACTATAATTCGCTCAAATTCTCACTATGAAATTTCCCGACCAGATCATGTAAATCTGTAGGCGCGTTTTCCAAAATAATAATCTATCATTTATTCAATCAAGTTCCTTGAAAGCAGGTCAAGAATCTGGGCGGTGTTCAGCTTTGCTGCGAGCGCGTCGCTTCGCATGCGGAAAACCATTCCGTGTAGTTCCTTCTCGGACAGTTTTCTTCCGCCCTGAGCCCCTGCACCGAAATTGCCGACTTCCCATGCTATCTCATTGTTGGCAATGGCTTCGTTTCGCGCCGACGGCGTGTCTTCGCCAAGCTCTCCAAGCAGGCGCAGCGCTTTTCTCAGCGCCTCTTCCTTCCGTCTGGCCTCTTCTGCATAGTCGTTCATGACTTCCGCCTTTGCAGCGCGGTCGCGCGCTTTTGCTCTGTGCAAGTGGCTATCCATGCGCATTCTGGGTTAAGATACGATTATAGTCATGATGAACGCCTGCGTTTTCGCAGGCAGTGGCTTCGTTTTCTGTTTTCTGGTAAACTGAGTACTGACGGCGCGTCGGGTTGATGGCCAACGGAATCTGCTTACATTGAATACAACGGCTTTCCCGAGAGCACGGCAGTTTGCACTCGTCGGAACAATGACCCACAGTGATCGAAAGTGTGACCGCGCGTGAAGCCAAATCGCAACCGTGCTTGTGAATGCCGGGGAAGTTTCCAGAAGTGCTTGGACTTTGCCGCCGCCTGCCCCTGATCCTTGGACAGATGGTCAGGGAGTGGCGATATGGTTCTGCTTGCCGATGAACTTGTTGAAATCCGCACAAGGCGAGCGCTGCGGCACCGCATGCGCCCCTACTGGGAAGTTCTCGAGTACGGAAGGGCGCTCGGCTACCAGCGCAAGAAAGGCGAAGCCTACTGGCTCGCCCGGATCAGGATGCGCTCGGGCAATTACAGGCAGAAACGCCTCGGCAACACGAATGATCGCGAGGCGGCCGACGGGGAGAACCACTTCGACTACCATCAGGCACGCAAGCTCGCGGAGGCCTGGTTCTCAGACCCCGAGCAGTCGGCAATCGCCAGCGATCGGACGAAACGCGGGCCTACGTTGTCGATGCTCGTTTGCCCATGGGGGGACGAATATACCGTCACCCACGCCATTCACGACCTTGTCGATTGGAAACGGCTGTTTGTCGCGCGCACACATTTCCAGTCGATGATCAGCCACATCAACTTTCACATCATTCCCCGGCTCGGGACGATCAGGCTTTCGGAGTTCAAGGGAACGCATGTGCAGACCTTCATCCGCGATGTCCTTGAAACGCCGGCGCAGCCGGGAAACTCGCCTGCCCAGCCAAGGCGACCGGTATCGGCGATGTCCGCCGAAGAGCTGCGAAAGCGCAAGAAGACGCTCAATGCCCTGATCGGCTGGCTTCGGCAGGCCCTGCTGATGGCCTGGGAAAACGGCCATGTGGAAAACGAAAGGGCATGGCGCTGCATCCGCTATCTGCCCAATGTGGATCGACCCCGGATCGTGTTTGCCAACCGGCATGAGTGCCGAAGGCTGGTGGATGCTTGCACCCCGGATATTCGCGACCTAGTGCTTGCGGGGATGTATACCGGCTGCCGCATCTCCGAGCTGCTGTTGATGACGGCTGGTGACTATGTCCCGGAGCGCTATGGTCTCAACGTCCCGCTGGTGAAGACAAGACGGCCGCGATTTGTGTTCCTGCCGGACGAAGGCTGCGAACTCTTCGAACAACTGACCGCCGGAAAGGCGACTGACGCGCCAATGTTTGTCCGGGCCGATGGCAAGCGCTGGTCGGACGATTACCGGCATCACTTCAAAGTGGCCGTGGGCAGGGCCGGACTGTCATCCAAGTTCTCGTTCCACAGCCTCCGGCACACCTATGCCAGCCAGTTGATCCAGGCGGGGACGCCGCTCATCGTGATCTCGGACCAGCTGGGTCATGTCAGCACCAATACAGTGAGCCGGACCTACGGCCACATGTCACCGCAGATCAGGGAGGCAGAGGTACGGCAACGGTTCACGCCGATTACCGGGACGCCAGTAACTTCGCCAATTGTGCAAAATCGCCCTGCACCCTATGCCATCATCAGTGACCTTCGCGCTGTGCAGGATTAAGGCGTAGGATTTGCTTCAATGATCTGCTCGCTCGGTTGTTGCCCGGAACGATGGGTCTGCAATACCGATCGCCCGCGCGAAAAGCTGAAGGTTGCTGCCGCCAGCAAGTGAATTTAGCTGTAGGTGCCGTATGGCATCATGGCCCAATCGCACCAAAACGGCGCGGTCCTGGCGAACTCCTTTGCGGATAGCGCATTCTTGATCATTCGCTCCGCCATTCAATTGCTTTGCCGGGGTCGCTGACGGTTCAGCGTGCAAGCGGCAGACAGGCGCTAGTCCACGCAAGCCGTGAAGAAACATTGCAAAATTCCACTGATCCTGCAGATTTTATGACAAGTTTACTGATCCTCAACCAAACCGGTTAGGCAAATTCTTAAACTTCCGCAGTGTAAGCAACACGTGACGTTCGGGGGAACGGTCACAGCACAGGAGATAACTGTGCAAGGCCCTGTAAAACCTGGCACGTCCATAACAAGAACGATCAGGTTAACAGGAGCTAGCTATGAACAAGTACGTCAAGTTTACAGTCGCGGCGTCGTTCGCACTTGTACCAGCCAAGGCCTTCTCCGCCACTGGCGACATTCAATTCAACGCAACCGTAACCCACACCTGCACGATTACCGTAAACTCCGCCGGCACGCTCGGCGTGAGCACCGACTTCAAGACCCTTGCTTCGAACCAAGCGAGTGGCACGGCCGGTTCCGCGACGATTGCAGCTTCCGGCAATGGCTTCGACATCAGTGTTGACGCGCCATCGTTGAGCAAACCAGCCTTCGACAACACGGTTGAAACTCTCAGCGCTTCCTATTCGACTACGGGCGCAACTTCAGTCAGCGGCACCAACAGCAGTGCGGCCAATGACCTTGCCCATGGCACGACTAACGTTTCGGTCAACATGTCGGCGGTTAAGTCCGGTTCTGACGTCTTCGAAGCGGGCAGCTACACGGGTACCGTCGTACTGCGCTGCGAATAACCCACATGCGTGAAAGGCACAGACGCGATATGAAATCTGCAACCAACAAGACCTTCGCAATCTTTTCGTTTCTTGGCTGTGCCTTCGCCCTTGCGCTGCTGCCCTTAGGGGCCGCAGCGCAGGCAATGTCGCCGATGCGCGGGGAAGTCAAAAGCTTCGCGGACTCATTCGCCCTGAAGGTTTACCCCGCAAATCCATACGAGCATCGCATCCGGATCGAAGTTAAGGTCTATGATCAAGACTTCAATCCGATCGATGCACAGGTTTCGCCCGCAAACTTCACACTGGCAGGCCGGAACTCGCGACCGGTGAATGTGATAATTCCATTCACAGCGGGCCAGACCAGCCGCAAGATCCGCATTTGCACCGAATCCATACCGTTTCCCGGCCAATCAAAAACAACAACCATAAAGGCTCAGATATGTGGAAAGTTCTTAGGGGAGCGTGTCCAGTAGCAGCAGTATTGCTGTCTACCTTGCTCCTAGTCGGCGAAGAGGCCGCCGCACAGACCAACTACATCAACCAGAACATCTCCGGCTTCAATCTGCCGGGCGTGACACTTTCTCAGGGCCACGATGAGGTTCGCGCGGCGGACGGCACCACATGCCGTTCTGCGGTCGGCGGGTCCGGAGCCTATATGGATGTCGGAGTGATCGGGAATCCGGAACAGGATTACGACGGAGAATCCAGCATGTCGGCCTATGGCCGCATCGTGGTTCCGCTCGGAAGGCTACCTAGCCGTATCGATTGCGGCAGACTCTACAATCTCGAGGTGCAACGCCTCGAGTTGGAGTTGAAGCTTGCACAGATGGGATTGACCCGCGGAATCTCGCCGGTATCGGATGTCGAAACTGACGGCGGTGCCGAGTTGACTGAGGCCATGCCAGCAGAGGCTGCGCCGACAAAGCCTGGGGAGAAGTGGTCGACGAAGGATGTCGAGGTCGCTCAGGCGAAGGTGGAAAAAGATAGTTGGGAAGATGAGGGCTGGTCGACCAAAGGACTGAACAAATGATCCGAATGGGATGCATAATCGACACATCCCCTTTGCGCGCGGGTGCTACGGTCCTGCTCGCACTTTTTCTTGCCTGGCCCGCTTCGGCAAAGCCGAAGAAGTCCAAGAACGTCGAAGCGGTGACAGCTCTCCCACTTGGTGAGACCCGTGCCGGGAACGAGGAGAACGAGGCAATAATTGAGGCCCTCTCGGGCGCCCATCCCGGCAGGGGCGGCAATCAGTTCTGCGCTATCATCATCACCAGCGACGGCCACCTCTCCGCAGTCCCCGGGGGCAATGAGCTGAGCTCGACCAGCTTTGGCGGCCGACCCGGCCAGGCCGAAATCGTCGCCTCCAATAGTTCTTACACTCTGACAATGGAGACTCCCCTCGGCTTTTCGCTGGCGCCTGTGGGTGGCAATGATTCCATTATGGTCCGAACATCTTATTCCGGTTTCGGTGCCACCAGTTTCTCCACCACCTCCGGCAATGTCCCGATCCGCCTTAAAAGGGGATCGACAACCGTCTCCGCCAACATGGTGGCGATCAAAACATCCGATGCATTTCCCGCCGGTGACTACCGGGCGAACGTGACCTTGCGTTGTGAATGAGATGGCCCGGGAAAAAAGAATGGTGGCACCGTCTCGAACAGTTGCATCCCGAAAAGGAAGGACAATAGCAGCACTATCAATCTGCGCGCTCGCGTGGAGCGAGCCGGCACTCGCGGTGCAAGATAGTGTCAATTTCTTGGGAAACATCACCGAAAACAATGCCTGCGTAATCACCCTTATCCAGTCAGGCCAACTCGGTGTCAGCGCGGACTCGAAGCAACTGAGCTCGAAGCTCGCAGGAGGGCGTCCCGGCATCGCCGAGATTGCTTCACTTCGAAACTATTGGATCTCAGTAGATGGCCCATCCTTCTTCTTGACCGCGCCAGGCAATGGCAACAGCGGCGTAAGCTTTGCGACTACTTATTCGGGCACCAGCATCTTTCGCGGCCGAAGCTTTGCCGAGCAGCCGGGAAACAACGCGGTCAGGCTGCGAGGCGGCCCTTCGGTAACGCGGGTGACCATCAATCTCGTCGCGAACAGGCCGGACAATTTTCCCGGGGGCGAGTACACCGCGCTGACTACCGTACGCTGCGAATAGGCTCAGCCTTCCGGATACTGAACCTTTTCCAGAATTTGACTCCAGTTGAGAGATCCATTGCCGATCTGCTCCTTCACCGTCACGCCGAGTTCGGGCGAAAACCAAAGAAAATGCCGCGCGCCGGCCGGCATGCCAGGCGGGGTCGGCATCTTTACCTTTACCGTCTTGAAAGTGCCGGCGGGCAAATCCAGCTCTTCAAAGCCAACCACCTCGACTACGCCTCCGCCCGCGACCTCGACCTTCTTGCGGTGATCGTAGGACTTCCACTGGCTTATCCATTTAGCTCCCGGTTTCAAGGGAAAGCGGTAGCGTTCTTCCACCGGTTTGAACGTGAGCATCGCCCTGTCGCCGCCGTCCCGGTATCCTTTCAAAGCGAAGTTCGTCGTGTCGTAGTATGCATTAACAGTTTCACTTAGTCCTGAAACCGAAGTGAGCCTGACATACTCCTTGTTGCCCGCCTTTACCAACCCTGCCACCTTGTAGCTGATGACTGGCGGCAAAGTAGACCAGTTGTTGCGCCAGGTCAGGATGGTGCCCGGCTTCGGAGGAACATAGTTTTCGACAGCGTTCGTCGAAGGTTTGACTGATGCCGTGACCTTGGTATCCACGGCGGCGTCAACTGCGTTCGTGCTTGCGGCGGCAGACGCTGGCAGCGCTATCATGTCGGAATCATTGATGGACGCTGCCTGACAACTGGAAAGTAGAAGACCGCCCGCCAAAACCCAAGGCGACGCCGACGCGTTACGCATGATCAATCCCCCCCGGGATGCAACGGAAGTTTATCGCACTGCCATTGTTAACAAAGGGTATATATCTCCGAGGGTGTTTGACCAGATTTGCCCAGTAAGGGCATGACGCGGTTGCGCTACTCGTATCATCCAATCCGGGTTTTCAAAGCGCCAATCACACTCCTGTGCTGGTTCACGCGCCGCCGCCCGGATCACATCCCGCTGTACTTCGCGCGACACATACCCGTAAGTCTGCATAATGGTGCCGAGGTTCTTGTGAGCAATGTTGTGGCCCCAGGCTTCGAACTCCTGCAGCGATTTGCAATGCTGTTTTGCCAGCGAAGACAGCAGGTGGCGGAGAACGTGCGGATGGCAATAGCGCAGTCCGGCATTCTGGAATGCGGTCTTGAGAGTGTCGCGTACCGGGCCTGCTGCCGGTTGGCAGAAAATGGCCTGCCAGCAACGTGATTCTTCAAGAAGGCAATGTCTGCTTTTGCGAGCGTGCAGTTCCTGCTTCGATGACAAAGGGCGCAAAGCTGCCGGTCAATTTGCGACGCGAGCGTCTAATGCTGAAAAGCAGCTACCGACCGCGCGGCGACCCAACGCGCTCGTCGTTTTCCTATTGGCCAATGTTGGCCAAAGGAGAACGAAGATGGGTGTTTCACAATTTCAGCCAAAGGACAGGCGGCATGGAACGTGGGGCGACAGGTCGGAGCCAAGCGAGCTCTCAAGCCGCGGCAGATTTGGGCAATCCGTTTCTTCCTCGATCGCGAAAAACGCATGCGCGATCGTGCCCTATTCGATCTCGCGCTAGACAGCAAACTGCGGGGTTGCGATCTCGTGAAGATCAAGATCGGCACGCTCGTCGCCGGTGCGAGCATACGGTCCCGCTCAATGGTGATCCAGCAGAAGACCGGCAGGCCGGTCCAGTTCGAGATCACGGCAGATGCGCGAGCGCGGTGGAACGGTGGATGACCACGCTTTTCAAAGTCGCGCCAATACCTGCAGCCACTTGAGCACAAGGCAGTATGCGCAACTGGTGCCGAATGGGTTTCGGCAATCGGCCTGCGACGCGAAGACTATGGAACGCACTCGCTTCGCCGAACCAAGGCATCGATCATCTACAAGGCCAGGGGTAATCTCCGCGCGGTTCAGATCCTGCTCGGACATACCAAGATCGAAAACACCGTGCGTTACCCTTGGTGTCGATATGGAAGATACCCTCGAGCTCGCCGAGGCGACGGAGGTCTGACCGAAGAGGCCTCGCCATATTGGTGGGCCGCTTTGCGCCCCAGTCCGGTCGTTAAAATCAGCTTTCCTCGTCGGAAAAGCGGACATTGTCGATCGATCAGGCAAATCCCCTGCCTTACTTTGCCCGCCTTGGTTCGAAATAGGCACGGAACAGCGTTTCATAGCCAACGACATCGGCAAGTGATCTGAAAGCGAATAGGGGAAGCAGGATGAGGAGTTGGATCGCGACGGTCGCCAACTTCTCATGTCGGGAACCACCGCCCAGTTCCATGATCGACTGC
>JBGSJA010000154.1:0-11267 GCA_041742235.1 Salaquimonas sp.
GTCAGTGCATCCTGCACGCCCGAGAATGCCGAGTAGCTCTTGGTTCCAAGCAGCGACACCGGCATCGCCAGGTTGTTGACGACATGCAGCATCGCGATGGTGATGATGAAGCTGAGATAGAACCAGTTCGCCACGTAGATGTGCGGTTCCTTGCGCTTCAGGAGCGTGCCGAGGAAGACCAGCAAATAGGCGACCCAGACCACCGTGAGCCAAAGGTCGACATACCACTCAGGCTCGGCATATTCGCGCGACTCGGTGATGCCGAGCAGGTAGCCGGTGGCGGCCATCACGATGAAGAGCTGATAGCCCCAGAACACGAACCAGGCGAGATTGCCGCCAAACAGGCGTGCGCGCGTCGTGCGTTGCACGACGTAGAATGACGTCGCGATCAGCGCGTTTCCGCCAAACGCAAAGACCACCGCCGAAGTATGCAGCGGGCGCATGCGGCCGAAATTGAACCAGGGCTCGATGTTGAGGTCGGGCCATGCAAGCTGCGATGCAACCACCACGCCGACGAGGAAACCGACGATGCCCCAGAACATGGTGGCGATGACGCCGTAGCGCACGACACCGTCCATGTATCCTTCGCTGTCCGCAGCAACCGGCGCGGCCGGCGCAAACTGGACCCTGCGAAGCAGCAGGATCGTAGAGATGAGCAGCACCGCGAACAAGATGTAGGCGTGTACCTTGAATAGTGAGTCTTGCGCGAACGCGGCGCCCATAAGCGCGGCGAATGCAGCCACTCCCACGAGGATGGCTTCGGTTGCGTGTTTCATGCGTGGTCCTTTCCCGCCTTGGGCACGCGCGAATCCCCAAATGCCCGCCGGCGCCGGAGATTGCGACAACGGACCAATCGCGCTTCACGGCCAATGCCGCCTTGATTTGGATCAAGGAACGGCCTGTCGACTTTGGCATAACTGTTCGCAAGCCATTAGAGGCCAGGAGCCGGACATGCATTCGCTGCGGGAGCGGAAGATGGAAAAGGAAAGCCGCGATCCTGAATCAGTTCGCGACAGGTTGGGAACACTTCTCAACGATCTCAGCCAAATCTGCGCCAAGCTGGAGAAGATCGCCGACGGCCTGCCGGAAAATGTCGACCGGCAGGATTGCATGGCGCTCGCCCGTACCATCTACCCCACCATCGTCAGCGCGCACAAATTCGAGGAGGGGGTCGTTTTTCCGCTCTTGAGAATTACCGCGGGCGACCCTGGCATCGATGATACGCTCGAGCGGCTTCGTTTCGAGCACTGGGAAGACGAGAGCTTCGCCGCCGAACTTCAGGAAACGCTGTGCGGATTCGTGACCGGCCGCGAGGCAGGGCGCGTCGAAACGCTGGCATGGATGCTGCGCGGATTCTTCGAGGGCCTGCGCCGGCACATCGCGTTCGAGCGCGAGCACGTCATGCCAATGCTCGCAAGGCCGGCATCATGAACGCCGTGGCAGATGCCGCGCTGATCGCCAGGATCGGCGAATCGGTGCCCCGCTATACGAGCTATCCCACCGCGCCGCATTTCGCCGAAGGGCTTGGTCCGCAGGTGTTCGAGACGATGATTGCCGGACTGGCGCATGAAACGCCGGTTTCGGTCTACATCCACATCCCGTTTTGCGACCGCCTGTGCTGGTTCTGCGGCTGCCACACCAAGCACACGCAGCGCTATGAGCCGGTGGAAAACTATGTGAGGCATGTGCTCGCCGAGATCGCGCTGGTAGGCGAACATATCGGCCGCAGGCCGAGGCTGGCCAATCTGCATCTGGGCGGCGGCTCCCCCAGCCTCTTGCGCCCGTCCGAATTCGCCGCGATCCGCGAAGCGCTGGAAAAAGCATTCGACATTGCGCCCGACGCTGAAATTGCCGTCGAGATCGATCCGTCCGATTCAAACGGGGCATTCCTTGAAGGCCTCAAGGCACTGGGCGTCAATCGCGCCAGCATCGGAGTTCAGGATTTCAACGAGCGCGTACAGGCGGCGATCAACCGCCCCCAAGGCTACGAACTGACGCGCGACGTGGTAGCGGCGCTGCGCGACAGCGGTGTCGCCTCGGTGAACATCGACGCACTATACGGCCTGCCCTTGCAGACGATGGACACGCTTGCCGCGACAATCGAACAGGTGATCGGGCTAGAGCCCGACCGCGTCGCGTTGTTCGGCTACGCCCACGTTCCGTGGATGAAGAAGCACCAGAACATGATCCGCGCCGAAGACCTGCCAGGCCCGGCGGAGCGTTTCCGCCAGTCGAACGCGGCCGCTGCGCAGCTGGCCGATGCCGGAATGATTGCGATAGGCATAGATCATTTCGCGCGGCCCGGCGATTCACTGGCTGTAGCGTCGCTCGAAGGACGCCTGCGTCGCAATTTCCAGGGCTACACCACCGATGACTGTGCGGCGCTGATCGGCATCGGCGCTTCGTCCATCCACGGTTTCGACGGCGGCTTCGTGCAGAACATCGTTCCGACCGGCCAATACGAGGCGGCTGTCGCGCAAGGCCGCCTCCCCCACGCCCGCGGCTGCGTTCGGACCGCGGACGACAAGGCGCGCGGAGACGTGATCGAGCGGTTGATGTGCGATTTCAGCTTTGCATTCGACGACATGCGCGCACGCCACGGCGACTGGTTCGAACCTGTGTTGCAGGACGCCCGCGATGTCGTGGCGCTTGATGAACATGGCTGGTGCGCAATCGAGGGCGATCGCTTCATCATAACGCCACAAGGGCGGCCCTTCACCCGCATCATCGCGTCGAAGTTCGACGCTTGGCTCGGCAAGGGAAATGTCCGTTATTCGAAGGCGGTCTGATCCGGTCAATCGCCCGAAGCTTCGCTGGCGTCCCTGAGCGCATCGACATCGCGAACGATTACCGTGCGCGTGTTCTCGATCTGGATGAGGCCCGCCTTTCGCAGCTTGGTGAGCTGGCGACTGACCGTTTCAATTGTCAGCCCAAGAAAATCGGCAATGTCCGAGCGCTTCAGCGGAAGGTCGAAGCTGATTTCCGCGTGCGGCTCGTGAGCCTCGGGATCATGATGTGTCGCAATCAGCAACAAGAAGCTCGCCACCTTTTCATTTGCGCTCTTGCGGCCGAGCGTGAGCATCCATTCGCGCGCCTCGTCCAGCTCCTTGAGTGTCTGCTCGTGAAGCCGGTGCTCCATTTCCGGCGACTGGCGGGTCAATTCCTCCAGTACCACGCGCGGGAATGAACATACGCGAACGTCCGTCGCTGCCTCGGCCACCACGTCGCTTTGCCGCCGGAAAGGCCGGCCGAGGAAATCGGGCGCGAACTGCAGGCCGACAATCTGCTGCCGGCCATCCGACATCATCTTGGTCAGCTTCACGACGCCGGACAGGATGTTCGAGTAACGGTGGATGTCTTCGCCCGCGGCCACCAGTTCCTGCTCGCTGGCGAACACATGTTTGGAAGTGTGTTTGCTCAAATAAACGAGTTGCTCTGAACTGAGCGCACCACAAATTCCGCGATGCCGGGCTTCACAGGACCGGCAAACGACAGGCACTTCCGAATTGTGGACATCCTTGCGGTCGAGGTTCTTGAGCATTCGTCAGACCCGTGTCGCATATGCACGAAAAAACGGCATCGAGGACTTCACTATAATCTATTTGATTTCTTTGCCAACCCGCGCAGATGCATTTCAAGAGCGCCCTGTTTTATGCTACACATTTGAAAAAACTAGCTTTTCGGTGGAACGCCAACCTGCGACAGAATCTCCTTTGTGTGTTCGCCGAGCCTTGGTGCACGCAGTTCCGCAGCGACAGGACATCCGTCGAAAACGATCGGGGTACGCAGCCCGGGCACCCCGTCGCGCTCGATCCGCATGTTGCGGTGAATGAACTGCGGATCGGAAAAGACGTCCGACACTGCATTGATCGGCCCGGCCGGCACCACGGCCTCCTCGAGTGCGGACAACAAGTCGTCGCGACGCCATTGCCGCGTCTTTTCCTCGATGATCGGCGCAAGCAACGCCCCGCCGGCGACGCGCAATCCATTCGTTGCGAAGCGTGGATCGGCTTCATCGAGGCCAAGTACGCGGCAAAGCCTCGCAAACTGGCCGTCATTTCCGACAGCGATGATGATATGCCCATCTGCCACCGCAAACGCCTGGTACGGTGCAATGTTGGGGTGGGCATTGCCCATGCGCTTGGGCGAAACTCCGGAGGCAAGAAAGTTCATTGCCTGGTTGGCAAGCACTCCGGTCATGGCATCGAACAAAGCCATGTCGATGTGAGTACCTTTGCCGGAGGCGTCGCGTTCCCGCAGCGCCGCCTGGATGGCAATGACGCCGTACAGGCCGGCAAAGATATCGGCGAAGGCAACGCCGATCTTTTGCGGCTCGCCCGCCGGATCGCCGGTCAGGTCCATGATGCCGCCCATGCCCTGTATCATGAAGTCGTAGCCGGCGCGGTGCGAATACGGCCCGTCCTGCCCGAAACCGGTAATCGAACAAGTGATCAGGCGCGGGTTTTCCTTCGACAGTGCAGCGTGGTCGAGACCATGCTTCGCAAGGCCGCCAACCTTGAAATTCTCGATCAGAACGTCGGCCGAGGCGATCATCCGGCGCACGGCGCCTGCTCCTTCGGGCGTTGAAAAATCCACCACCACCGACCGCTTCCCGCGGTTGCAGGCATGGAAATATGCCGCGGATCGCTCGCCATCGACATCGATCCAGGGCGGTCCCCATTTGCGCGTGTCGTCGCCCTGCGGACTTTCGACCTTGATCACCTCGGCGCCGAGGTCGGCCAGAGTCTGTCCGATCCACGGCCCGGCCAGGATTCGCGCGAGTTCGATGACGCGGATGCCCTTGAGGGGCGCCGGCCCCGATTGAGCAGGCTGCATCAGAAAAATGCCTGGATGCCGGTTTGCGCGCGCCCAAGGATCAGCGCATGCACGTCATGCGTTCCCTCATAGGTGTTCACGGTTTCGAGGTTCTGTGCGTGGCGCATCACATGGTACCCGATCTGGATGCCATTGCCGCCATGCATGTCGCGAGACTGCCGGGCGATGTCGAGCGCCTTGCCGCAATTGTTCCGCTTGACGAGCGAGATCATTTCCGGCGTTTCGCCATGCTCGTCCATCAGCCGGCCTACACGCAGCGAGCCTTGCAGGCCGAGCGCAATTTCCGTCTGCATGTCGGCGAGTTTTTTCTGGAAAAGCTGAGTGGCGGCCAGCGGCTTGCCAAACTGCTTGCGATCGAGGCCGTACTGGCGTGCGCGATGCCAGCAATCTTCCGCCGCGCCCATCACACCCCAGGAAATCCCGTAGCGCGCGCGATTGAGACAACCGAAAGGCCCCTTCAATCCGCTGACATTGGGCAGCAGCGCATCTTCCGAAACCTCGACGCCTTCCATCACGATCTCGCCTGTGATCGAGGCGCGCAACGACAGCTTGCCGCCGATCTTCGGCGCGGAAAGGCCCTTCATGCCCTTCTCCAGCACGAAGCCGCGAATGGCGTTGTCATGGGCTTCGGACTTTGCCCACACGACAAAGACATCGGCGATCGGGGCGTTCGAAATCCACATCTTGGATCCGGAGATGCGGTAGCCGTTCGCGGTCCTGACGGCGCGGGTCTTCATGCCCGCCGGATCAGATCCCGCATCTGGTTCGGTAAGGCCGAAGCAGCCGATGAGATCGCCGGACGCAAGCCCCGGCAGGAACTTCTTGCGCTGCGCTTCCGTGCCATAGGCAAAGATCGGGTACATCACCAGCGATGACTGTACGCTCATCATCGAGCGATAGCCCGAATCGACCCGCTCCACTTCACGTGCGACAAGCCCGTAGGAAACGTAGTTCGCGCCCGCCGCGCCATATTCGGCCGGTATGGTTACGCCGAGCAGCCCTGCCCTGCCCATCAGCCTGAACAGCTCCGGATCGGTTTTTTCCTCAAGATACGCAGCCTCGACACGCGGGGCGAGCTCGGCGTCGGCGAAGGCACGCGCAGCATCTCGGATCATCCGCTCCTCTTCGCCAAGCTGTTCCTCGAGAAGGAAAGGGTCGTCCCACTGGAACGCGGCCTTTGTCAGGGGCTTTTCGTGCACATTCATCGCTGTTCTCCTTGTCCGGTGAAACTAGACCTGTGAGAGGCAAAGGAAAAGGCTGCAGGCGACCGCAAAACGTCGATGTTGCCGCACCCCACCCGTAATTTGCATGTCAAGCCGCGAGGTGGCACGTTATCGGTGCGAGCCTCCGCAGACGAACGGCCAATCCATGAAAGCCGCCCGGCAATGACACTTTCGATCGCACCCGCAGCGCTGGCCCTCATCCACGGCGCGGCGGTGCTGCAGCCCTGTGGAATGCGCTGGTGAAAGGTTCGGTCGACCGCGCCCTGAAGACGGCGTTCAAGGAATGGCCGTAGGCGGCTTATAGCCGCCAGCATAGTCGCCGGCGGCGTCATCCCCATCTCAATTGTCCGACGATCAGCCGTCCAGCGCGGCATCCAGGATTGAAAGCGCACCCTTGCGAGTGAGTTTCACCGGATTGCCGCCGGCCGTCGGATCGACAATGGCCATGTCGGCGATCAGCCCCCTGCGCTTCTTGTCCATGTCGAGGTTCTTGATCAGACCGCCAAGCTTGTTCGGTACACCGATCTCCTTGCGCAGCTTCATCACCGCCTTGCGGAACCCGTCGAACCCGCCCTTGATGCCGAGATAGCGCGCCGCAGCCTCGATCCTGCCCTCGATTGCCTTGCGGTTGAAGTCGAGCACGTACGGCATGAACACCGCATTCGTCATGCCGTGATGCGTGTGGTACAGCGAGCCGATCGGGTGCGACAGCGAATGGATCGCGCCGAGACCCTTCTGGAATGCAGTAGCGCCCATTGCCGCTGCCGACATCATGTTGGCGCGGGCCTTGATATCCTTGCCGTTGGCATAGGCCTTCGGCAGGTTTTCGAAGACAAGGCGCATGCCCTCCAGCGCAATACCGTCCGCCATCGGGTGGTAACCCGGCGCGCAATAGGCCTCAAGGCAATGCGCCAGCGCATCCATGCCGGTGCCTGCCGTGATGAAGGGCGGCATGCCGACGGTCAGTTCCGGATCGCAGATCACGATCACCGGCATCATCTTCGGATGAAAGATGACCTTCTTTGTGGCGGTCTCCTCATTGGTGATGACACCGGCGCGCCCCACTTCCGATCCGGTTCCCGCCGTCGTCGGCACGGCGATGACCGGCAGTATCCCGTTCGGGTCGGCACGGGTCCACCAGTCGCCAATGTCCTCGAAATCCCACATCGGCCGGGTCTGGCCGGCCATGAAGGCGATCACCTTTCCGGCGTCGAGTGCCGAGCCGCCGCCAAAGGCGATGACGCCGTCATGTTTGCCCTCGCGCACGACCTTGATGCCCGCTTCGACATTGGCCGCCACCGGATTGGGCTGCACGTCATGGAACAGGCCGTATTTGACGCCCGCTTCGTCCAGCTCCTTGAGCGCCTTTGCCGTGACCGGCATCTTGGCCATCACCGGGTCGGTGACGAATAGCGGGTTCTTGATCCCGGACGCGGCACAGGCTTCCGCCAGTTCGCTGATGCGCCCCGCGCCGAAACGGACGGTGGTGGGATAATTCCATTTGGCCGTGTGGCTCATGCCTTGCGTTTCCTCAGGTGGTAGGATTTGGGACGTGTCAGATTGTGAAAGCCGACTTCCGATAGCGCGCCGCCGCGCCCGGTATTCTTGCAGCCGGTCCAGCACAGACCGGGATCGAGATAGTCCGCCCGGTTCATGAAGACGGTGCCGGTTTCGATGCGCGCGCCGAGCGACGCAGCGCGTTCGGGATCGTTGGTCCATAGCGAAGCGGTAAGGCCGAACTCACAGTCGTTCATCAGCCGCAGCGCTTCCTCGTCGTCCTTGACCGCCATGATACCGACGACAGGCCCGAAGCTCTCTTCGCGCATGACGCGCATCTGGTGGTTCACGTTCACCAGCACCTGGGGCATCAAATAGGTGCCCGAACCCTTGTCCTGCAAGAATCGAGAAGGGTCTATGAGCGCCTTCGCCCCGTCCCGAACCGCTTCTGAAGTCTGCGCGCGCGCCTCGTCGGCAAAGCGGACATTCGCCATGGGTCCGAGCGTAGTTGACGGATCAAGCGGGTCGCCGAGCGTCAGGTTGTTGGTCCAGGCCACCGCCTTTTCGACGAAGGCGTCAAACAAGGGATCCACAACGTAGATGCGCTCGATGCCGCAGCAGCACTGGCCGGAATTGTACATCGCCCCGTCCATGAGTACGTCGACCGCCCAGTCGAGATCGGCGTCCTCCATTACATAGCCGGGATCCTTGCCGCCGAGTTCAAGGCCAAGTCCTGTGAAGGTGCCCGCTGCCGCCCGCTCTATGGCGCGCCCGCCATTCACGGATCCGGTGAAGTTGATGAAATCGAAAACGCCTTCGCCGATGAGCGTCTCGGTCGTGGCGTGGTCGAGGAAGTAATTCTGGAAGACATCCGCCGGAACGCCCGCCTCGGTAAAGGCGCGCACCATCCGCTCGCCGACCAGCAGCGTCTGCGTCGCGTGCTTGATGACGACCGCGTTGCCGGCAATCAGCGCAGGCGCGACCGTGTTGATCGCGGTGAGATACGGATAATTCCAGGGCGCGATGACGAAAACAATGCCATGCGGCTCCCATTCGATCCGGCGCTCGAATTGCCCGCTTTCCTCGATCACCATTGGCGCAAGCGCCTTGGCGGCAATGTGCGCCATGTAGTCGCTGCGCTCGTTGACGCCGCCGAACTCGCCGCCATAACGAACGGGACGGCCCATCATGTGGGCGAGTTCGACGACAACGTCGTCCTTCATTTCGTTGAGCCGCGCTACGCCCGCCCTAACCAGCGCGATGCGCTCGGCGAGCGGCAGTGCCGCCCATCGCTTCTGGGCCGCTCGGGCATCGCCCAGCGCCTTGCGCGCTTCATCGAGGGGCATGACCGGACGTTCGGCGAAGACCGATCCGTCGATGGGTGAAATGCATTTGAGTGTGGACACGAGAACGCTCCGGAAAGCCTGCCGGCAAATCAGCAGGCCATCGTTCTTACGTGACCTTCCGCCCCGTAGGCAAGTATCGCACGGTCGCGGGTGAGTATGGTCAGGTCATGCAGTCGCGCGGCGGCCACATACGGTCAATTGGACCTGCCCATCAAGTGAAGAAAGTAAATTACCACCTGCTGAACTCAATACCGCTCGAAACCGCGATGAAGTTCCCAATCGGTAACGCGGCGGTCGTATTCCATCTGCTCCCAATTGGCGGTGTGGACATAGTGCTCCACCACCTCGGGGCCGAACGCCTCTCGCAGCATCCGCGACTTGGCAAGCCATGATGTGGCGTCGCGCAAGGTCTTGGGGATTTCCGGCAGTTTGGCGCTGGCATAAGCGTCGCCCTCGAAAGGCTTGGCAAGTTCCAGCTTCTCGTCGATACCGGCAAGGCCCGAGGCGATCAGCGCGGCGAATGCGAGATAAGGATTGAGGTCCGCTCCGCCGATGCGGCACTCGATGCGGATGCCCTTGGTTCCCTCCCCGCACAGCCGGAACCCTGCCGTGCGGTTGTCGCGGCTCCAGGTGATGCGCGTCGGCGCGAAGGTACCGACCTGGAAGCGCTTGTAGGAGTTGATGTAGGGCGCGAGGAACCAGGTGACGTCGCGCGCATATTTGAGCTGGCCTGCCACCCAGGCCCGCATCAGTTCCGACATGCCGAACTCCGACTGCTTGTCGAGGAAAAGCGGTGTCTTGCCATCGGCGGACCAGAGCGAATTGTGGACGTGGCTGGAGCTGCCGGCGAGGCCGTAATTGTACTTGGCCATGAAGGTGATCGCCTTGCCGTGGGCATTGGCGATTTCCTTGCAACCGTTCTTCAGGATCACGTGCCGGTCGGCCATTTCCAGCACCTCGGCATAGCGCACGTTGATTTCTTCCTGGCCCGGCCCCCATTCGCCCTTGGAATTTTCCACGGGAATGCCCGCAGCTTCCATGCCGTTGCGGATGGCGCGCATCACCCCTTCTTCCTTGGTGGTGAGGGGGATGACGTAGTCCTGGATATAGGGGGACGCAGTCGAAAGGTTTTGCCAGTGCTTGGCGCGTGCCGTGGCGAAGGTCTCGTCGAACAGGTAGAACTCCAGTTCGGAAGCGAAATAGGCGAGATAGCCGCGGTCGGTAAGCCGCTTTACCTGGCGCTTCAAGATGGCGCGCGGGCTGTGTGGCAGATCCTCGTGATGGTGATGGTCCTCGATGTCGCATAGCACCAGCGCCGTCTTTTCGAGCCATGGCACGTGGCGCAGCGTTTTCATGTCGGGGCGCATGACGAAATCGCCATAACCCTTGTTCCAGCTTGCGGCGACGTAGCCCGGCACCGGCTCCATGTCGATGTCGTTGGCCAGCAGGTAGTTGCAGCCATGCGTCTCGTCATGGGCCGATTCGACGAAGAACTTCGCAAGGAACCGCTTGCCAATCAGCCGGCCCTGCATGTCCGTCGCGCAAGCGAGAACTGTGTCGATCTCGCCGTTTTCAACTGCGCGCCCCAAGGTCTCAAGTGTGAGCATTCCCGCCATTTTCGAACTCTTCTGAAGTTTCTTGCTGAAATTTGCCCGGCCGCCATTGCGGCGACCGGGCTTTCATTGGCCGGACAAATGTCCGCAAAGGCTATTGTCAGCCTACGGCATAGGGGAAGCCGGCCTTGTCGATCACCGCATGGTACTGCTTGAAAATCTCGATCACCTTGGCCTTGATTTCGCTTTCGGCGGCAATCTCGTCCCAGAACTTGAGGGCCGCAGCTTCAACTTCCTTCCATTCCGATGCGGGAACGGTCGTCAGTTCAAGCTTGTCGCCGGTGGCGCGCAGCTTGGCTTCACCGCCCCAGTACCACTGGTTGCGGAAGGTGTGGCTCGACTCCATGGCTGCCATGTAGAGCGCCTTGAGATGCTCCGGCAGTTCGGCCCATTTCTTCTCGTTGGCAAACCAGGAACCGATCCACGCGCCCGATATGTTGTTTGTGGTGAAATAGTCGGTCACGTCCGCCCAACCCACCGTGTAGTCCTCGGTGATGCCGGACCACGACATGCCGTCGAGTTCGCCCGTCTGCACCGCCACTTCCGCGTCTTCATAGGGGATCGAAACCGGCACCACACCGAACTGCGCCAGGAAACGGCCGGCGGTCGGGAAGGTGTAGAGCTTGAGGCCCGACAGATCCGCAACGGAGCGGATCGGCTTCTTGGTGTTGAAGTGGCACGGGTCCTGACCCGCCGCCGACAGCCAGACCACGCCGCCCGCCTTTGCGTACTGCTCGCGCCAGATATCGGCC
>JBGSJA010000155.1:0-5950 GCA_041742235.1 Salaquimonas sp.
CATGAACCGTCGCATTCTTTGAAGAACGTGCCTTGCCTTTAGCCGTCTTGGGGCCGGTGCTTTTGGCGGCGTTTCGCCGGTTTGCCTGCCGCTGCTTTTCGGTGGTCATGCCGCCTCGATCGTCTCGGCATCGCTTCGCAACGAACGGCCGCGCTTCATGCGATCAAGATCATCGCGCAGCCTTCGTCGTCGCTGTTCAAGTTCTGCTATCCGGTCTTCGTGCCGTTCCAGTCGGTCAGCGGCATTGACGGCGGCGCGCCCCACAACCTCGCGGCGTCGATAGCCGGCCTTCGCCAGGATTTCCTCAGCCTGCCGCCGTTCCTGAGGGTCAGATCCAACCAACGCTCCGGTGGTTAACCGGGCCGCCGCCTCTGCCTGTTCCCGCTCTTCCAGGTCCCGCAGGTGTACTCTTGGATCGATGCTCTCGGGTCCGACGATCAACTTCGCCGCCTCGTCGCGATAGGCAGCCATCAGGACGTCGTTGTAAAGACGGCGGTGCCGCCGCATGTCCCATTCCAGCAACACCAGATCGGCGACATGGATGGTCTCGTAGGGCGTCTGGGGATCGTGTTCCGCCATCAGGGCGTGCTTGAGGGCCTCATACTCCATCGGGTCCTCTCCGGGAAGAAAGTCCGGTCGCGGTATCAAGTATTGCCAGTTCGATGGCACTGTCCTTCGTCTGCGCAGCAACGGTTCCATGACAAATCGTTCCTTCCGAAGTATCCCTTCGGATGAACCCATATATGGTGGAAACACTACACGCAAATACTAAATATAGTGTTAACGCCCGATTTACCAAATTTGTAGCGGACTTATTTGCCTGCCGAAGTCGAGGGGGGTGCCATTTATTGCACCAACCTCCCGCTTGCGATTTCAATGCAAGATCGAGGCCCTTTACCGATGCAGTCCATTGATTGCCGCCACGCCGGGGGGTGCGGTTAAGGCGTGGCGGCAACGTCAAGACATTCAGGGACAGTCCCCATTGATCGAACTACTGATTGAGCTTTGTTTGGGATTTTGGCTGCCGGCGACACTCAGAACTGTGCAGCAATACGAATCTTTGAATACCGTTCCAGACAGCCGAATGGGCACGCTCGATTGCGTCCAATAGGCACTTGAAGCCACGGGAATGGATTTTTCGGAGACCCGGTTGCTTCTACTGGTGTTCGGTTGCGTGCCAAGCCGCTCTGACTGACCGGTTCAAGATCGCTGCTACATTAGCATCATCCATCAGTGTTAAGTGTACTGGCTCACTGTGACAGGGCGACAGTATTCTTGGATCATCCGGCGGGATAGATTCGGGTGTAGTAGGCGGGGCGCAACGATGGGGAGGCTTGGCCTTGGTTGATATCCAGCTCTACGGCAACGTTGAAAATATCGTGCGCGATCGCCTGAAGAAGGCCGCCCCCGAAATCAAGGCATCTCTCGAATTCATCGCCAGCGGCAACCCCCTGGCGGCGGAGCCGCAGCCTGCCCGCCTAGCGCGCCGCATCGAGGCCAAGACCGGCGTCAGTCCGGCGGCCGCAACGATGATGACGGCGGCAATCAGGGCCGCTGCCGAACCCGCGGCGCGCACCGCAATGGGCGAGAAGGTTGCTGGTCCGGAGGCAATCCGGGGTTCGACGCTGGATTTCGTCGGGGTGGCGTTCCTGGAGCGCGGCCGACGCGCCGCCGATGCCGTCGGGCGCGTTGCTTTTCGCGACGGACGGCCGCAGGGAACCGGGTTCATGGTCGCACCGCGGCTTTTCCTGACCAATCACCATGTCATCGAGAGCGCCTTGGCCGCCGGGCGGATGCAGGTGCAATTCGATTACGAATATGACTACTTCGATCGGGAGCGGGACCTAACCTCGTTTTTCTTTGACCCCGACTACTGCTTCGTCACAGATGGCATCGAGGGTCTGGATTTCACACTCATCGGAATCGGCGCCCGCCGGTCGGGTAACCGGACGCTCGAAGAGTTCGGCTTCCTGCCGCTGTCGGATGCCAACGACAAGCACGCATTGGGAGAAATCGCCAATCTCATCCAGCACCCGGACGGCCGCTACAAGGAACTGGTTCTGCGCGAAAACCACCTCGTATCGCGTGACGAGACTGCGCAGGTTCTGCACTACGTCGCCGACACCGAGCAGGGCTCTTCGGGATCGCCTGTGTTCAACAACGAGTGGCAGGCGATTGCGCTCCACCACTGGGGCGGCCCATGGCGAGAAGTCATGGGTGTCGATGGTCAGCCGCTATCGCGCGAAGTCAACGAAGGCATCCGCATCAGCGCCATCGTCGGTGCTTTACGCGGCCTGCGAGAGGGATCGTCCTCGCCAGTAATGTCGCAGGCATTGGCGCTGTGGGACAGCGGCATTCGTCCCGACGGCAGCGCGAAAAACACCCAATCGCATTTTGGAGGCATTTCTGAGAGCAGGGATGCCGCCAAGGGCGCCGCCACAGCCAGTCGCAACAATCCGGACGGTTCGGTAACCTGGACCTTTCCGATCGAGATCAGCGTTGCGGCGCCCCTGATCGGCGGCAGGTCGACCGCGCTTGTCGAACCAACCATCGGCAAGGATCGTACGGTCGCAGTCAAGACCACTGCTGGTGCGGAGGCCGGGACCTGGAAGACCGAGGATTTCAGCAACCGCGGCGGATATGAGCCGGGCTTCATCCACGGCTTCGTCATTCTGCTGCCCAGTCTTGCCAAAGTCTCCTGGCGTCCTGCGGTGAACCAATTGGCGGTAGAGGGCGACGACCGGCACGAGCTGCGCTACAACCACTTCTCAATCGTCATGAACGCCGACCGGCGCCTTTGCGGCTTCACCGCCGTCAACATCGACGGGGCCCGCACCAAGGCCATCATCCGCGATACCAAGAAAGTCATCGACGACCCAACGCTTTCCGACCTTGGCGTTGAATCGCTCCAGGACGAAGGCGCCGAGGCGAGCGATGATTTCCGCCCCGACCGGCGCATCCTTCCCGAGGAGCAGATGAACCGGCCGTTCTATGAAAAGCAGATAGTTGCCGGTTTCCCAGATCCCCAATCGCCGGCCCGCATCGCCCGAATCTTTCAAAAGGGACACATCGTACTGCGCGGCGATCCGGCATGGGGTGCGACGCAGGAAGAGGCGCTGGCGGCAGAGCGCGACACCTTCTTCTACACCAACGCCGCTCCGCAGATCGGCTTCTTCAACCAGGGCAGCGACCTCAACCGGCCTGGCTCGAAGGGCAAGCTGCGCTGGCGTGCGGTCGAAAGCTATGTGCTGCGCAACGCCGTTGCGATGCGAAGGCGCGTTACGGTGTTTGCGGGGCCAGTGTTCGACGACGCCAACGATCCGATCTACCGCTTCGAAAGCCGCATCCCGATGCGCTTCTGGAAGATTGCGCTGTGGAGCGACGGTACGGTCCTGCGTGCAATTGCTCTACTTGCCGATCAGCGTCCGGTCCTTGAAATCATGCCCGAGACGGTTAGCCCGGAGGCGTTTGCGGACAGCGAGGAACTCGCACGCGTCAGTGAATTCCTATCAACCGTGAAGGAGATCGAGAACCTGACCGGCCTCAACTTCGGCGCGCCTCTACGAAAGGCCGATATCCGCAGCGGCATGTCCCCCACCACACCAGCCCTTGATTTCGACCCGGAGGCACTACGCGACCTGTCCGAGAAGTCTTCCAGCAAAGCAAGAACTGGACGGAGCAGTAGAAAGTCATAGTGATGCGAAGTGAGGACGTATTGACGTTAATTCGGCTCGCACCCTTAGGTATCGACGAATGTTTATCCAATTGCCTGTATGATTAACCTTTTTGGTTGCGTCGCAGTGGCGCATGTTAGTGCCTGTTCTGTAGACCTTGCCTTACTGGCCCTACTTGGCAACTAGCCCAACTGGGCCACAAAGCATCTAGTCAGCAGCTAAGGCGATTCATTCCGTTCTCATCCAGTCTGATGATTGGTGACAGCGAGCAGCTTGGTAGCACTTCTCGGACGATTGCGGTCTGTCCCCTACCTCGTCGCCGGGTAGATCTGGCTGATGACGGCCCGCGCAATCGTGGTGGCTGGATCGCGTCCGTCGGCGGCGGGCGCTAGGTTTGTCCATACGATCAGCGTGGCACCTCTCTCAGGGTCGCTGCCCATGAATGTATTGAACCCTGGCAATTCGCCAGTATGGCCGTAGAAGGGGCCGAACTTGGCAATGGCGAGCCCGTAGAGCGCCCCTTCCGGATTGTCGGCACTTTGCGGACGCGGGCTTTGCATCCGCAGTTCCTGCATCTTCGGGCCGAGCAGCCGGCCGCTGGTCAACGCCTCGACATAGTCGGCAAGGTTCGGCGCGGTCGAGATGCCGGCGCCTGCCGCCCAGCCCCAAGACGGGTTGGCATTGGTCTGGTCGTTCGGCAGCAGCCTGCCATTTGTTGCCTGGAACTGCAGGTCGGGAGGGATGGCGTTAGTCGCCAGCGTGATCACATTGTTGGTGTACATGTAGCCGCGCGGGTGGGGCTGCGTGATCGCGTCGGAGGTCCGCGCCGGAAGCAGCGTCTCGCTCAAGCCCAGCGGCTTGAAGATGCGGTCGTGGAAGATCTCCTCGAGCGGCTTGCCGTCAAGCGCTTCGGCGATCAGGCCTAGTAGCACCGTGTTGGTGTTGGAGTAGGTGCAGCCTTCGCCCGGCTTGAAATAGGGCGGCGTGCAAAGGCAATGGCGAGCAGCTCTTCCGGGTCCCAGACGCGGTCGGGGGTCCTGTCGAGGGCGTCGTTGAGCGCGAACGTCGACGAATAACTGAATAATCCGCTGCGCATATTGAGAAGCATCTCGATGGTGATGTTGTCGCCGTTAGGAACATCCGCCCGGTACTTGGACACCTTATCATCAAGGGCGATGCGGCCCTCTTCCACCAGTTGCAGGATCACCGTCCCCGTCCAGGTCTTGGTGTTTGATCCGATGCGGATGTGATCATCGATGGTGACGGGCGTCGGATCATTGAGACCCCTGACGCCGAAGGTCGCGGTGAATTCGCCCTGCGGCGTGCGCAGTAGCATCGCTGCGCCGGGGACCAGCATCTCCGCCGCCATCGTGTCGAGCGTCGCCTGCAGGGCGACCGGATCGACGGTGAGCGCCTTCGGCTCTTGCGCGAGCGCCGCGCTGATGGTGGACAGTGCCGTGGCGAGCCCCATGCGGAAGAATGCATCGCTCCCGCAGAACCCCCAGCCAAACTTGCCCACAATCGTCGCCTTCCTTTAGCGGGGGCTACTTAGCCAGCCTGACGCCCGGTCCGCCGTCGGGGCCCGCATTGATGAAGACGATGCCGGCTTCTTCCAGTGTCTTTTGAATTCGCTGAGCCGTCGCAGCCAAACCGGACGCTTCTTCGGCGCGTTCCGCCCTTTGGATGGTTGCAAAACCCAATCCAGCTTCGTCGGCCAATCTTTGCTGGCTCCATTTTATTAGGCTTCGAGCCGCTTTGATTTGACTGCCGCTTATCAAGGTATGAGCTCCAGTCTCGAAATAGCTCCTTGACATCCATCATGTTTGATGTATAATAAATCAATCATGATGTATATTTAATCGGAGGCTTTTGTGATGTCTGATCTGTCCCATACCCTCACCCTCCACACCGAACTGCGCCGGCGGCTGCTCGAGGCGGAGCCCGATCTCGATGAGCAGACGCTGCTGGATACGCTCGAGGGTGCGACGGACCTCAATGCGGCGATCGGCGAACTGGTGCGCTCGGCGCTCCTGGATGGGGCATATCTGACGGGCCTCAAGGCGCGCATCGAGGAGATGAAGGCAAGGCTGGAGCGGATTGCGGCGCGCGCCGAGAAGAAGCGGGCGCTGGCGCTGGAAGCCATGGAGGCTGCCGGCATTGCCAGGATCGTCGAGCCTGATCTCACCGTCACCTTGAGGGCCTCCCCGCCTGCAGTGCGCGTCACCGACGAGCAATCGATTCCGGAATGGTTCTGGATACCGCAGCCGGCAAGGCTC
>JBGSJA010000156.1:0-2033 GCA_041742235.1 Salaquimonas sp.
CGGAGCCGCAAATGCCCTGGCTCGACGGCCTCAACCCTGAACAGCGCGACGCCGTCGAGACGACCGAAGGCCCGTTGCTGGTGCTGGCGGGCGCGGGTACCGGCAAGACCCGCGTGCTTGTGGCCCGCATCGCCCACATCCTGGCGACCGGCAAGGCCTGGCCTTCGCAGATCCTCGCGGTGACCTTCACCAACAAGGCGGCGCGCGAGATGAAGGAGCGCGTCGGCCGTTTCATGGGGCCGGAGGTCGAAGGCATGCCCTGGCTCGGCACCTTCCATTCCATCGGCGCGAAGATATTGCGCCGCCACGCCGAACTCGTCGGGCTGAAATCCAACTTCACCATCCTCGACACCGACGACCAGATAAGGCTGCTGAAGCAGCTCATCCGCGCCGAGGGCATAGACGACAAGCGCTGGCCTGCGCGCCTTTTGACCGGAATGATCGACGGCTGGAAGAACAAGGGCCTGTCGCCGGAAAACATCCCCGAAGGCGACAACCGCGCCTATGCCGACGGGCGCGGCCGCAAGATGTATGCCGAATACCAGCAGCGGCTTAAGTCGCTCAACGCGGTCGATTTCGGCGATCTGCTGACCGAATCGATCCGCCTGTTCCGCGAGCAGCCGGACGTGCTGGCCGACTACCGCAGCCGCTTCCGCTACATGCTCGTCGACGAGTACCAGGACACCAACATCGCGCAGTATATGTGGCTGCGCCTGTTGTCGGGACGCGCCGGTGGCGAAGCTTTGCGCGTGAACGCGGGCAATCCAGCCGCCGAAGAGGCGGCCGGCCGGTCAGGCCGCCCTCGCGGAGCCGATGCGCAAGCATCCGGCGTGAGCGAAAGAATTGCACCGAACATCTGCTGCGTGGGCGACGACGACCAGTCGATCTATGGCTGGCGCGGCGCGGAGGTGGACAATATCCTGCGTTTCGAGAAGGATTTCCCCGGCGCCAAGGTGATCCGCCTCGAACGCAACTACCGCTCCACCGGACACATCCTTGGCGCGGCCTCGCACCTCATCGCCCACAATGAAGGCCGGCTCGGCAAGACGCTTTTCACAGAGGCGAACGACCCGGACGCGGCCCGCGTTGTGGTTGCCGCCTCCTGGGATTCGACCGAAGAAGCCCGCGCCATCGGCGAGGAGATCGAGTCCCTGCAACGCAAGGGCCATCGCCTCAACGACATCGCCATCCTGATGCGCGCCTCGTTCCAGATGCGCGAGTTCGAAGACCGTTTCGTCACGCTGGGGCTCAACTACCGCGTCATCGGCGGCCCGCGCTTCTACGAGCGGCTCGAGATCCGCGACGCGATGGCCTATTTCCGCGTCGTGTGCCAGCCGGCCGACGACCTCGCCTTCGAGCGCATCGTCAACACGCCAAAGCGGGGCATCGGCGAGGCGACCGTGCGCCAGATCCACGACCTTGCGCGGGCGCGGCGCATCCCGCTGCTCGAAGCCACGCGCGAACTCACCGACACGGAAGAGCTGAAGCCCAAGGTCCGCTCCACGCTGAAGGCGCTGGTTGCCGATTTCGCCCGCTGGTCGTCACTGCTCGACACCACCCCGCACACCGAGCTTGGCGAGACGATCCTGGAGGAGTCGGGCTACACCGAAATGTGGCAGGCCGACCGCTCCGCCGAAGCGCCGGGGCGGCTCGAGAACCTCAAGGAACTCATCCGCTCGATGGAAGGCTTCGAGGGCCTTGCCGGCTTCCTCGAACATGTCAGCCTCGTCATGGATGCTGACAACAACGCCTCGCTCGACGCCGTCTCGCTGATGACGCTGCATTCGGCCAAGGGGCTGGAATTCGAGACCGTCTTCCTGCCCGGCTGGGAGGAAGGGCTGTTTCCCCACCAGCGCGCGCTCGACGAGGGCGGCCGCTCGGGCCTGGAGGAAGAGCGCCGCCTCGCCTATGTCGGCATCACCCGCGCACGCGAGCGGCTCTACATCTGGTTCACCTCGAACCGGCGCATCCACGGCATGTGGCAATCGTCGATCCCCTCGCGCTTCCTCGAAGAACTTCCGCCCCAGCATGTC
>JBGSJA010000157.1:0-16197 GCA_041742235.1 Salaquimonas sp.
TGCCGGCCGCAAGGGTCTCGTCTACGCGGCAAGCGATGGGCAGGAGCTCTCGGTGCTGGAATCGGCGCTGGCCTTTCACGCGCCGGGGCTTGAGGCAATCACCCTGCCGGGGTGGGATTGCCTTCCCTATGACCGCGTGTCGCCAAGCCCGGATGTCGTGGCGCGCCGCATCGACGCTTTCGGCCAACTGGCAATGCCGCGCGATGAATCGCGCCCGCGCATTGTGCTCACCACCGCAAACGCGCTGACACAGCGCAATGCGCCGTCGGGATCGCTTGGCGCGATGGCAACGCACCTTGCGCCGGGCAATCGCGCCACTATGGACCACCTTGCCGGTTGGCTTTCCGCCAACGGCTTCGAGCGCGTGGCAACCGTGCGCGAGCGCGGCGAGTTTGCGGTGCGCGGCGGCATTCTCGATCTCTTCGCGCCGGGCAGGGGCGATCCGGTGAGGCTCGATTTCTTCGGCGACACGCTGGAGACGATCCGCACATTCGATCCGGCGACGCAGCGCACGCTCTCGCAGATCAAGTCGATCTCGTTGTCGCCGATGAGCGAAGTGGTGCTGACGCCGGACGCGATCAGCCGTTTCCGCAAGGCGTATATCACGCAGTTCGGTGCGGCGACCCGTGAAGATGCACTGTACCAGGCGGTCAGCGAGGGCAGGCGCTTCGCCGGCATGGAGCATTGGCTGCCGCTGTTCCACGAGCGTCTCGAGCCGGTGTTCCATTTGTTCGCCGATTACCATCTGGCAGTGGATTATCACCTGGAGGAAGCCGCGACGGCGCGCTACGACCAGGTCTGCGATCACTACGAGGCCCGCAAGTCGGCGCTTGGCCAGCCATCCGACGGCGGCACGCCGTACAAGCCGGTCGAACCGGAGACGCTGTATTTGCCGCCGCGCGAACTCGCAGCCGCGTTGTCGGCGCTCCAGGCGACAGTCGTTTCGCCCTTTGTGCCGCCCGCCGCGCCCGGCCACCGCGTTATTGACCTGCTGGGCCGCAAGGGCCGCAGCTTCGCCAACGAACGCGCGTCCGGCGCCAATATTTTCGAAGCGGTCGCGAACCATTCGGCGGACGAACGGGAAAAGGGCCAGCGCGTCGTCATAGCATCGTGGACCGCCGGCGCGCGCGACCGCATGCGGCAGGTGTTGGCCGAGCATGGCATGGACCGCCTTTCGCCGGTCGAAAGCTTCTCGCAGATCGGAACGCTGGAGAAAGGCCGTACCGCGCTTGCCATCCTGCCGATGGAGGAAGGCTTCTCGCTGCCGGGCCTCACCTTCATCGCCGAACAGGACATCCTTGGTGACCGGCTGGTGCGCCGCGCCGCCCGCAAGCGCAAGGCAAGCGACGTCATTGCCGAGGCGGCGGCTCTGTCGGAAGGCGACATCGTCGTCCACGTGCAGCACGGCATTGCCCGCTTTGTCGGCCTCAAGACCATTACCGCAGCCGGTGCGCCGCATGATTGCCTTGAACTGCGCTATGCCGGCGACGACAAGCTTTTCCTTCCCGTCGAGAATATCGAACTCCTCTCGCGCTACGGCTCGTCCGATGCCGAGGTGCAACTCGACAAGCTTGGCGGGGTAGCCTGGCAGGCGCGCAAGGCGCGAATGAAGAAGCGCATCCTTGAAATGGCCGGCCAGCTCATTCGCATCGCGGCCGAGCGCGCCATGAAGACGTCGCAGCGCCTGCTGCCGCCCGAGGGCATATACGACGAGTTCGTCGCGCGCTTTCCCTATGACGAGACGGAGGACCAACTCTCGGCAATCGAAGCCACGATTGACGACCTTGGCGCCGGCACGCCGATGGACCGGCTGATCTGCGGCGATGTCGGGTTTGGCAAGACGGAAGTCGCCCTGCGCGCCGCGTTCGTCGCAGCCCTCAATGGCCGGCAAGTGGCGGTGGTCGTGCCGACGACGCTGTTGGCCCGCCAGCACTTCAAGACCTTCTCGGAGCGCTTTCGCGGCCTGCCGGTCACGGTTCGGCATATGTCTCGGCTCGTCAACGCGAAGGACGCCGCCGAGACGCGCAAGGGCCTTGCCGACGGCACGGTGGACATCGTCGTCGGCACCCACGCACTGCTGGCCGACTCGATCCGGTTCGACCGCCTTGGACTGCTCATCATCGACGAGGAGCAACGTTTCGGCGTCAAGCACAAGGAGAAGCTGAAGGAGCTCAAGGCCGACGTTCACGTGCTGACGCTCTCGGCAACGCCGATCCCGCGCACGCTGCAACTGGCGCTGACGGGCGTACGCGAATTGTCTCTGATCACCACCGCGCCGGTTGACCGGCTGGCGGTGCGTACCTTCATCTCGCCCTTCGATGCGCTGACGGTACGCGAGGCGTTGTTGCGGGAACGCTATCGCGGCGGCCAGAGCTTCTATGTCTGTCCGCGAATTTCGGACCTTGCCGACCGCAAGGAATTCCTCGAAACGCATGTGCCGGAGTTGAAGGTCGCCGTCGCCCACGGGCAGATGCCGCCTGGCGAACTCGACGACATCATGAACGCCTTCTACGACGGCCAGTACGACGTGCTGCTGTCCACGACCATCGTGGAATCGGGACTGGATATCCCGACCGCAAACACGCTGATCGTCCACCGCGCCGACATGTTCGGCCTTGCCCAGCTCTACCAGCTTCGCGGACGGGTAGGGCGGTCCAAGACCCGCGCCTATGCGCTGTTCACCCTGCCGGTGCGCCAGACCGTGACTGCCAATGCAGAGCGCCGCCTGAAAGTGTTGCAGTCGCTGGAATCGATCGGCGCTGGGTTTGAGCTGGCGAGCCACGACCTCGACATCCGCGGTTCCGGCAACCTGCTTGGCGAGGAGCAATCAGGTCATATCAAGGAAGTCGGCTACGAACTCTACCAGCAGATGCTGGAGGAGGCCGTTGCCGAGTTGCGCCACGGCGAGGCGGAAGTCGTCGATCATGAATGGTCGCCGCAAATCGCCGTCGGAACGCCGGTGCTCATTCCGGAAGAATACGTCCCCGATCTTTCGGTCCGGCTCGGCCTGTACCGTCGCCTTGCATCCTTGCGCGATCCGCAGGAAATCGACTCTTTCGGCGCGGAACTGATCGACCGCTTCGGCCCGCTGCCGACCGAAGTCGATCACCTGTTGAAGATCGTCTACGTCAAGGGGCTGTGCCTGCGCGCCAATGTCGAGAAGCTGGACGCGGGCCCCAAAGGCTGCGTCATTGCCTTCCGCAATCGCAATTTCGCCAATCCAGCAGCGCTGATCCGTTGGATCAGCGAGCAACCAAGCCTGGCCAAAATCAGGCCCGATCAATCGCTGGTATTGCAGCGCGAATGGGAGACGCCGGAAAAGCGGCTCAAGGGCGCAGCCGTCATCATGACCAAACTGGCCGACATGGCGAAAGCAGCCTAGGCTTCGCCTGCCACCGGTGTTGCGCGCTTTTCGGCAACGATCTGTCGCAAAGCATCGGCGATGACTTCCGGCGGCTGCGCGCCAGTCACCGCATATTTATTGTCTATAATGAAGCAGGGAACGCCGGTCACGCCCATCTGCCTGGCGTGTTCGATTTCGCGCTCGACATTTTGCCGGTCAGCATCTCCCGCCAGAAGCTGGCGAACCAGATTTTCATCAAGCCCGACTTCGCCCGCGGCGCGCGCCAGAACATCGTGATCGCCAATATTGGCGCCCTGCTCGAAATATAGTTCGAAAAGACGGCTCACCAGGGCTTCCTGCCCTGGCGACCCCACACCGCCGGCCCAGCGGATCACGCGGTGCGCATCGAGCGTGTTGGGCGACACTTCGATGGCGTCGAATGCAAAGTTGATGCCCGCGCCGCGCCCGGCCTCGGCCACACGTTGATGGGCGATCTTCAATTTCTCGCCGCCGCCGAACTTGGCTTCCATGTATTTGCGCCGGTCATGACCTTGCGGCGGGATCGTCGGATCGAGCTGGTAGGGCCGCCAGGCAACGGATACGTCGAGGCCGTCCAGTTGGCCCAGCGCCGCCTCAAGATTGCGCTTGCCGATGTAGCACCATGGGCAAACCACATCCGAGACGACGTCGATATGAATGTCAGCTTCGCCGGCCATGGCTCTCGCCCTTCCTTCTCGGTTCAGCGGGTGGCGCCGCTTGCCCACCACGCGGGATACTGCGCCCCGAATATAGGCGTCTTTTCCGGATGGGACACCCTGTCCCAATGGGCGACGCGCTGTTCATCGAGGTGAAACAGCGGCACGATGTAGTGCCCCGAGATCAGCACCCGGTCGAGCGCCCGCACCGCGGCGGTGAACTCGTCCGGATCGCGGGCGCGCAGCAACGCTGAAATCATCGCGTCGATCGCCGGATCGGCTGCGCCCGCATAGTTGAAGCTGCCTGGAACATCACGCGATGGCGAAGCCCAGCGCAATTCCTGTTCGGCGCCCGGCGACAGCGAGGAGGCATAGGTTGCGATGATCATGTCGTAGTCGAAATTCTGTATCCGGCGCTGGTATTGCGCGTCGTCGACCGAGCGGATCGATACCTCGATGCCGAGAATGTCGAGCGTGCGCTTGTAGGCGATCGCCAGCCTCTCCTCGCTTTCGCTCTTGGTCATGATCTCGAAGGCGAGTGGCGTTCCGTCCGGTCCGATCAGCTTGCCGTCGGCGGTCGTGTAGCCAGCATCCTTGAGCAGCGCCAGAGCTGCGCGCAATACCTTGCGGTCGCGTCCGGAACCGTCCGTCACCGGCGGCAGTTCGGAGCCTGCCAGCGCCTCGGGGTTGACCGAACCGGGAAACGCGGCAAGCAGAGCCTTCTCCTTTTCGCTGGCGGCGACGCCCAGCGACGACAGCGCCGAGCCCTGCCAGAAGCTGCCGGTACGCTTGTATGCGTCGAAGAACAGGTTCTTGTTGGCCCATTCGAAGTCGAAGATCATGGACAACGCCTTGCGCACCGTCCGGTCGGCAAAGACCGGCTTGCGGGTGTTGAAGACGAATCCGAACATGTTGGCCGGCGTGCCGGTCTTGAAAGCGGCCTTCTTCACCTTGCCCTGCGCAACCGCGGGAAAGTTATAGGCCCGTTCCCATTGCGCCGGATCGCCCTCCGGATAGACGTCGAAAAGACCTTTCTTGAAGGCTTCGAAACGGGCCTGAGCCGAGCCGAAATAGTCGACCTCGATGACATCGAAATTGTTCAGTCCGCGATTGACGGGGATATCCTTGCCCCAATAGTCATCGCGCCGCCTGTAGACGATGCGGCTTCCCGGCTCCACGGTCTCCACAACATAGGGCCCGCTGCCCAGCATGGGCGTCAGCGTCGAATTCTCGAACCCTTCGACAGGGGTGGCATGTTTGGGTAGCACCGGCATGAAACCGGCGACGATCAGGGGAAATTCGCGGTCCGATTGGTCGTTGAAGGTGAACTTGACCTTGCCGGGGCCGGTCTCCTCGATACTGGCGATCTTCGCCATTCGGGCATTGAAGGGCGGGCGGCCTTTTTCTGTCAGAAGCTCATAGGTGAAGATGACGTCCTGCGGCGTCACCGGCTTGCCGTCCGCCCATTTCGCGGCCGGATCGATCGTGAATTCGATCCATGAACGGTCGTCCGGCATGGTCACGCCTTGCGCCAGCAGTCCGTAGAGCGTGAAGGGTTCATCGGCGCTGCGCGCCATCAGCGATTCGAATACGAGCTTGCCATATTCGGGGTCCCACATGCCGCGCGCCGTGGTTCGCATGGGATTGAGCACGAACGGATTGAGGGAATCGAAGGTGCCGGTGACGCCGTAGGTGATCTTGCCGCCCTTGGGTGCGTCGGGATTGGCGTAGGGAAGGTGGCCAAAGTCCGCCGGTAGCGCGGGCTGGCCCAGCATTGCAATTCCGTGGGCAGGCGCTGCCGGCTGATCTTGTGCGTGGATTTTTCCCGGCGCCAGGACCATGAAGGCGACAAGCAGCACCATGGTACGCGGCCAGACCCACGAAATTCCACGAAGCAGCGGGAAATCCAGCATTGTCGGCTCCATTCGCGCGCCCATTGCGCGATTCTTCGCCTTGTTAGCACACAAGCGCACTTTTTTGCGTCTCCGGCTGGAAAAACCACGGCCATTGTGCAAAGGGGAGGCACGCTGCGTGTGGCCACGTTGCTGCCAAAATTGTGGTATCGAAGGTCGCGTCTGCAACAGCGGGTCCGGTGAGCCGGGCTGACACAATTCCAGAAAGCCGGCAGGCTGTACCAACAGCCATGAACGCAAAGGGCGTTTTTCCAATGACCATGAAAATGCGAACCCCTGTCCTGACCGCAATGCTTGGGGGCGCGGCTCTGGCAACCGTGATCGCTTCCCCTGCCTTCGCCCAGGAAGGACCGCCGGCCAATGGCTGGTTCAAGGTCTGCTCCAAGCAGGAAGAGAATGAAATCTGCAATGTGCAGTTCCAGTCGGTTGCTTCCAACGGTCAGGTCGTGACGGCCGTTTCGCTTGCCGAAATCAAGGGCAAGATCAACCGCCGCGTCTTCCAGATCACGGTTCCAACGGGCCGCCTGCTGCCGGCCGGCATCAAGATCAAGGTCGACGACAAGAAGGAAGTCGCCATTCCGTATGCCTACTGCTTCCCGCAGAACTGCATGGCCGAAGTGGCGCTCGACGACAATCTCGTGAGCCTACTGAAAAGCGGCAAGGGCATGACCGTCACCTCGACCAACTTCCAGAGCAAGCCGAACCCGGTCCAGATAACGCTGGAAGGCTTTACCGGCGCATTTGACGGCGAACCGCTTAAGCGCGACGAGCTGGAATCGCGGCAGCGCCAGCTTCAGGACGAGCTTCGCAAGAAGGCCGAAGAGCAGCGCAAGAAGCTCCAGGAAGAGCAGGACAAGGCCAAGACCAGCGCCCCTGCCAACTGATGTGAATGACACGGACGCCCGCCCACCGGCGGGCATTTCGTTTTTGCTGGGCGGTCAGCCCTAGTGCTTGAGAATGGCCCGGGTGGTGTAGTTCCCGTCAGCGCTGCGCTCGAACACTTCTCTCACCTGTGGATGGCGAACCGGTTCGTTGCTCTCGTCGGCGAGCAGGTTCTGCTCGGAAACGTAGGCGATGTATTCCGATTCCGCGTTTTCCGCGAACAGGTGATAGAAAGGCTGGTCCTTTCGCGGCCTGATATCCGCAGGGATCGACTCGTACCATTCCTCGGTGTTTCCGAATTCCGGATCGACATCGAAAATAACGCCGCGGAACGGAAAGATCCGGTGACGAACCACTTGGCCTATTCGATATTTCGCTGTCCTGATCATGCTCTGCCGTTTCCCACCCCTGTGCGGCAAATCACCGGCCCGGGCCGGTTTTTCGATATGCTGTCCAAACCCGCCAAATGAATGCTTGCACCCGCTGTGTCCTTGAAGATACCGAATGCGGGCGTTTTCGCAATATTGTCATAAGGGCACATGTTGGAAGTTCTTAATCTGGTGTTGCCGCTCTTCGGGCTGGTGCTGCTCGGCTACCTCTCAGGCCGCATCATCAAGCTTCCCGTGGAAGGGCTGGCCTGGCTCAATTTCTTCGTTGTCTATTGCGCGCTGCCGGCGATGTTTTTCCGCCTGTTGTCGCGAACCCCGGTCTCCGAGTTTTCCAATTTTGCGTTCATCGCAACGACGACAGCGAACACGTTTATCGTGTTCGCGTTGGGTTTCGGCATCGCATGGTTGCGCAATCGCGGCAATGTCGGCGAATCAACCATACAGGGATTTGCCGGCGCCTATGGCAATATCGGCTACATGGGCCCGCCGCTCGCCTTCGCAGCCTTCGGCCCGGAAGCGGGCGTGGCGGTCGCCTTGGTGTTCTGCTTCGACAACGCGCTGCATTTCACCATGGCGCCGCTGCTGATGGCCTTGCACAACCACGATGGCACCAAGGCTGCGGTTCTCATTTTACAGATCCTGCGGCGGATCTTCACCCATCCCTTCATCATTGCCACCATTGCAGGGGTGGCGGGCGCTGCATTTTCCGTGCAATTGCCGGCCGCGGCCGACAAGCTGCTCGAGACCCTGTCGCTCGCGGCTGCGCCATGCGCCCTGTTTGCGATGGGGGTGACCGCCGCGCTGCGTCCACTCAAGCGCATTCCGCCGGAACTCGCCTATCTCATGCCGCTGAAGCTGGTGTTCCAACCCGCGCTGCTGCTCGTTTTGCTGGCGTTATTTGCGCCGCGCACCTCGCTTGAATGGGTGGAAGCGGCGGTGCTGCTCGCGGCATTGCCCTCAGCCACCAATGTTTTCGTGATCGCCCAGCAATATCATGTTTGGCAGGAACGCGCGTCCAGCGCCGTCGTCATCAGCACTGCGCTGTCGGTGTTTACGGTGACGGCCTATCTCTTCCTTGCCAAGGGCGGCCAAGTCGCCGCGATGTTTGAAGCGCTCACCGGCTGAAGATCAACCGGTGCGCCGAAAACGCGAGGCAAATGACTGGAACTGGCCGCCGGGTGAAACGCCTTCGCGCATCAGCAGGCGGCGAAGCGGCCCGACCATGTTGATTGTGTGCATGCCGACTATGCGCGCCAGCTGTACCGGCAAAAACCCGGACAGCAGCGAGCGGTTAAGGATGTCGACCGACGCCGTGCGGCTCGTCACATCGGCGAAGCGGCGCAGATTGTAGCGCGGGCCGAGCGAGGCGAGGCGCGAAGCCTCCATGCCGCGCGCCATTTCCGCGATCAGTTCCACGTCGCGGATACCGAGGTTGAAGCCCTGCGCCCCGATCGGCGGAAACACATGCGCGGCTTCGCCCGCCAGCACCCAGCCCGGCCCGCCGAACGCCTTTGCAACGAGGCCGGAAAGCTTCCAGGCCTGGACAGGCGAGTTGATGGTGATTTTCCCCAGCATGGAGCCCATCTGCCGCTCAATCTCGCGTTCGAGCGTTGCCGTGCGCCATTTCATCCGGTCCTCTGCCTTTTCGGGCCGTTGGACCCAGACGAGCCCGCACCGGTCCGGCCCGAGCGGGACGACAGTAAATGGCCCCTCGGCCGCGTGGAATTCCGTGCTGGCGTCGTGATGGGGATGGGTATGGCGGAAATCCAGAACCAGCGCGGTTTGCGGATAGGACCACTCGCGCTCGCCTGCGCCGGATAGACGGCGTATCGCCGAGTTGCGGCCGTCGGCTCCGATGACGAGGTTGGCCATCAGGCTGCGCCCGCTGTCCAGCGTCACCTGCTGCAAACCATCGCCGAAAATCGCCGTTTCCACGGCGCCCTCGATAAAGGTGACGCGGCCGGTTGACGTGCAGGCCTTGGCAAGCGCGCCGAGCAAATCGGTGTTCGCGACATTGTAACCGAACGCTTCGAGGCCGATTTCGCTCGCATGGAATGCCAGTTCCGGCGCGCGCAGCAGCCGCCCGGTGGCATCGATGATTCGCATGGTCGCGAGCGGCGAGGCATGCGGCGCAACTTCATCCCAAACCCCGAGTTCCCTCAGAAAGGCAACGGAACTGGCCAAAAGCGCGGTTGTCCTGCCGTCGTCCCTGGCAGGCCTGGGAGCCACCGCGGCGACTTGAAAGCCTGCGCGGGCAAGCGCAAGCGCTGTCGTGTTGCCGGCAAGGCCTCCGCCTGCGACGATCACCGCGAAATTGTCCTGCATGACAGTGCCTCTTGCTTTGATGCGATCGGAAGATACGGCGTTACCATCAGGCCAGAAAGGGGCTGCGGCAATTGGCCAGTACTGCTTAGCCCGCGTGATCCGTCCATTCGGGGAGTTGTGCGCCCAAGCGCTAAATGCAACAAACGCGTGACGGCGCAGGATGAATCAACTCCCTTGGGGAAGGGATCGCATTGTTCGGAATTTCAAAAAGCGCACTTTGGGCATTCGGCGTCCATATTCTCACCGCTTCGGGTGCATTCCTTGCGTTTTTGTCCCTGGTGGCGGCGGCGGAGCATGACTTTGTCAAATGCTTCTTCTGGCTTGGCGTTGCGCTGATCATTGATGGCGTCGACGGGCCGCTTGCGCGCCGCCTCGAGGTCAAGCGGTGGTGGCCGCACTGGTCGGGCGACATGATCGATTCTGTCGTCGACTACTCCACCTACGTGCTCATCCCAGCCTTTGCGCTCTACCAGAGCGGATTGATGGGGCGGTATTTCTCCTTCACCGCAGGCGCGATCATCGTCATCACCAGCGCGATATATTATGCTGATACACGCATGAAGACGGAGGATTATGGCTTCAAGGGATTCCCGGTCTGCTGGAACATGATCGTCTTCACCTTGTTCATCGTCTCGCCGTCCGAACTGCTTTCCTTTGCCTTCGTCCTGGTTACCGCCGTGCTGACTTTCGTGCCTGTCATTTTCATTCATCCGGTGCGGGTGAAAATCCTGCGCAACCTCTCGCTGGCGGTTTTCGCACTTTGGGCCTTCGGCGGCATGACCGCACTGGCATTGAACGTGAATACGCCGCAAACGCTGGCAAGTCCGGTGTGGGTGGATGTTGTCATTGCCGTAAGCGGATTGTATCTGTTCTCCATCGGTTTCATCCTGCAATTGCTGGGCAAGCTCAAATAGCTGCCGGCCTCATTCCGGAACAATTTCATGCTTGAACTCCTGTCGGATCCTAACGTGTGGATTGCATTCGCCACGCTCACCGTGATGGAGGTCGTGCTTGGCATCGACAACATTATCTTCATCTCGATTGTCGTTTCCCGCCTGCCGCCCGAACAGGCCAAGCGGGCCCGCCAGATCGGCCTGGCGCTTGCGCTGATCTTCCGCATCGCGCTGCTGAGCGTCCTGACCTGGCTGATCGCGCTGACAACGCCGCTCTTCACGGTTTTCGACCACCCCTTTTCCTGGCGCGACCTCATCCTGCTCGTGGGCGGCCTTTTCCTGCTCTACAAGGCGACCGCCGAAATCCACGAACAGATCGAAGGCGAAACCAACGAAGAGGAAGCCGAGCGCAAGGCGAAGAATTCCTACAGCTTCGTCATCAGCCAGATTGTGCTGATCGACATCATCTTTTCAGTGGATTCCATCATCACGGCGATCGGCATGGCCGAGGACATCGAAGTGATGGTCGCTGCCGTCGTCGTTGCCGTGGGCGTGATGTACATAGCCTCGGGGCCGATTTCCGACTTCGTCCATCGCCACCCGACCGTGAAGATGCTGGCGCTGTCTTTCCTGTTGCTGATTGGCGTGTCGCTGGTGGCTGACAGCATCGGCTTCCATATTCCGCGCGGCTACATCTATTTCGCGATGGCATTTTCCACCATCGTCGAGGTCTTCAACATTTTCGTACGGAGCCGGCGGTCGAAAACGAATGGCGCACCGCCGGCGCACTGATGCCGGAACCCGCCCAAAACTGCGGCCGGGCGGTGGAAAACACCCGTCCGGCGCGCTCAAGGCCTGATTTGCACTGGATTTTTGCGCGTTACATGCCTTGAATGCTCCGGACCGCGAGAGCGGTAGAACGGGGGCGCAGGGCGTGTCGAACGAGTTGGAAGATGCGAGCGGTGACCGGCCGATGCTTGAGGTCAGGGGCATCGTCAAGACTTTCGGCCAACTGAAAGCAAACGACAATGTCAGCCTGTCGATCGGCGAGGGCGAAATCCATGCACTGCTGGGCGAAAACGGTGCCGGCAAGTCGACACTCGTCAAGATGCTGTACGGCTCGCTGCAGCCGGACGCCGGCGAAATCCTGTGGCGCGGCAATCCTGTCACCATCGCCAGCCCGTTTGCCGCGCGCAAGATCGGCATTGGCATGGTTTTCCAGCACTTTTCCCTGTTCGATTCGCTATCGGTCGCCGACAACATCATCCTCTCCCTCGATAGCGAGTTCGGGCGCGGCGACGTGGCGGAACGTGCGCGATCGGTGTCGGCCGACTACGGACTTCCGCTGAACCCTGCGTCCATCGTGGGCGATCTTTCCGTCGGCGAGCGCCAGCGCGTGGAGATCGTGCGCTGCCTGTTGCAGGATCCGAGCCTGATCATCCTGGATGAACCGACTTCGGTGCTGACACCGCAAGAAGCCGACAATCTGTTCGTGACGCTGGAACGGCTGAAGGGGGAGGGGCGCTCGATCCTCTACATCAGCCACCGGTTGGACGAGGTGAAGCGCCTGTGCGACCGCGCCACGATCTTGCGTCATGGCAAGGTGGTCGGCGAATGCGATCCGCGCAATGAAACGGCATCTTCGCTTGCGACCATGATGGTCGGCTCCAGCGTTGCGGCTGTGAAGCGCGACAGCGGCGAGCAAAAGAGCGCACCGCTCCTGGAACTCGTGAATGCCACCATGCCCGCTTCAAGCCCGTTCGCGGTTTCGCTGGAGCGCATTTCGCTGGCGGTGAAGGGCGGCGAAGTCGTGGGAATTGCAGGCGTTGCCGGAAACGGCCAGAGCGAGTTCTTCAAGATGGTGAGCGGCGAGGCGACGCTTGCCGATCCTGCCGCGATCAAGATTGCCGGCAAGCCTGCCGCCAATCTCGGCATCAACCAACGCCGCCGCATGGGCGCGGCCTTCGTGCCGGAAGAGCGGCTCGGCCATGGCGCCATCCCGGCGATGAGCCTGTCGCAGAACATGCTGCTTTCGCGGCACGCTTCCGACCGCGCCGCCTTCATTCGCTTCGGGGCGCTCGGCCTCATCCGCACCGACGTGACGCTTGACGCAACCAAGCGCGTCAGCGCCGCCATGGATGTGCGCAAGAGCGGCGATGATCCCGACGCGTCGTCGTTGTCCGGCGGCAATCTGCAGAAGTTCATCATGGGGCGAGAACTAGACCGCCAGCCGCGTGTCTTTGTCGTCAACCAGCCGACTTGGGGCGTCGATGCCGGCGCGTCCTCCCGCATCCGGCAGGCGCTGGTCGATCTGGCCCGAACCGGCTCCGCCGTGCTCGTTATCAGCCAGGACCTCGACGAAATCTTCGAAGTCTCCGACAGCATCGCCGTCATCCATGACGGGCGGCTTTCCGAACCCATGCCGGCCGCCGAGGCGACGCTGGAGACGATCGGCCTGTTGATGGGCGGGGCAAATCCCGGCCACGCCCTGCCGCAGGCGCCCGACCTTGCGCATGGCGAAGGAACTTCACATGCGCATTGAACTCGTCAGGCGGCCGCAGCAATCGTTTTTCTACCAGCTTGCCTCGCCATTCCTGGCGATTGCGCTGACCTTGGTCGCCGGCGGGCTGATCTTCGCACTGCTCGGCAAGAACCCGTTCCTCGGCATTTACTATTATTTCGTCGATCCGCTCACCGAAGTCTGGTCGCTGCACGAACTGACCGTCAAGGCCGGCCCGCTGATCCTGATCGCGGTCGGCCTTTGCGTCTGCTACCGGTCCAACAACTGGAACATCGGCGCCGAAGGCCAATTCATCGCCGGTGCGATCCTCGCCTCGACCGTGCCGATCTTGATGCCGGGTTTCCAGAACGCACTGACGCTGCCTTTGATGCTGCTGCTGGGCATGCTTGGCGGCGCGCTCTATGGCGCCATTCCTGCGCTTTTGAAGGTGCGGTTCAATGCCAATGAAATCCTGACCAGCCTGATGCTCGTCTATGTCGCGCAGCTCCTGCTCGACTGGCTGGTGCGTGGCGTATGGCGCGACCCCAAGGGATTTTCGTTTCCCGGCTCCATCCGCTTTTCCGAAGCCGCGACCATACCGGAGATCATGCCTTCGCAAGGCGCGGCGCATTACGGTTTCGTGCTGGCGCTGGTTGCCGCCGTGCTGGTCTGGTTCTTCCTGACGCGCACGCTCAAGGGCTTCGAGGTCAAGGTGCTGGGCCTTAGTCCGAGGGCAGGGCGCTTCGCCGGCTTCAGCGCCGCCGGCATGGTTTTCTTCTCCTTCATGCTGTCCGGCGCGCTCGCCGGGCTTGCCGGCATCGCCGAGGTATCCGGCGCGATCGGGCAATTGCGCGAAACCATATCGCCCGGCTACGGCTTCACAGCGATCATTGTCGCCTTCCTGGGGCGGCTCAACCCGTTGGGCGCAATAGCCGCGGGCCTGCTGCTGGCGCTCACCTACCTGGGCGGGGAGGCCGCACAGCAATCGCTTGGCGTGTCGCTGCGGGCCGTGCGGGTGTTCCAGGGCATGCTGCTGTTCTTCGTTCTCGCCTGCGACACGCTGATACTCTATCGCATCCGGGTCGTGCCCGGCGCCGGTGCGGAGGCGCGTAGCTGATGGACATGTGGGCCAATATTCTCATCACCATCGCAACGGCCGCGACGCCCTTGTTGATCGCCGCCATGGGCGAACTCGTGGTGGAGCGGTCCGGCGTCCTCAATCTGGGCGTGGAAGGCATGATGGTCATGGGCGCCGTGACCGGCTTCGGCGTTGCGTTGACCACCGGAAATCCCTGGATCGGCATGCTGGCCGGAACCCTTGTCGGCGCGTTGTTCTCTCAGCTTTTCGCCTTCCTGGTGCTGAGCGTCGCGACCAACCAGGTCGCCACAGGACTATCGCTGACGCTGCTCGGCCTTGGCCTGTCCGGCATGATCGGCGAAGCCTTTGTCGGCATGCCGGGCATCAAGCTGCCGACGCTGTACATTCCAGGCCTGAGCGACATTCCCTTCATCGGCAAGCTGGTCTTCAGCCAGGACCCGATCTTCTACATTTCGCTGATATTGGTGTTCGCCGTCTGGTGGTTCCTGTTCAAGACCCGCGCCGGACTGACCTTGCGTTCGGTTGGCGACAACCACGACAGCGCCCATGCACTGGGCATCAAGGTGCTGCGCATCCGCTATCTCGCGGTAGCATTCGGCGGCGCCTGCGCGGGGCTTGCGGGCGCGCACCTGACGCTCGTCTACACGCCGCAATGGATCGAGAACATGACTGCCGGCCGCGGCTGGATTGCGCTCGCGCTCGTCGTGTTTGCTTCATGGCGGCCGTTGCGGGTGCTGGCAGGGGCCTATCTTTTCGGGGCCGTTTCGATTGGCCAGCTCCATGCGCAGGCGCTTGGTATCGGCATTCCGGCGCAGTTCCTTTCTGCGCTTCCCTATCTGGCGACAATCGTTGTTCTTGTAGTAATCTCCGGCAACAGGCGATTGACGCTCATCAACACACCGGCTTCCCTGGGACGGCCGTTCGTGCCAGATCGCTGAAGAAGAAAAGACGGGAAGTCCTGCAATCACTACCGCCTTCCAAGTAAGGCATCACAGAGGGAAACACATGAAGAAAATGCTCCTCACAATGGCGGCCGCGGTCTCGATCGCAGCATTCGCCTCCGCTGCCGAGGCCAAGACGAAGGCCTGCTTCATCTATGTCGGCCCGATCGGCGACTTTGGATGGTCGTACCAGCACGACCAGGGCCGCCTGGCGGTCGAGAAGGAATTCGGCGACCAGGTCGAGACTGCCTATCTGGAAAGCGTACCGGAAGGCCCCGACGCAGAGCGCGCGCTTGAGCGCTTTGCCCGCGACGGATGCAACATCATCTTCACCACCTCGTTCGGCTACATGGATGCGACCAACGCCGTTGCCGCCAAGTTCCCGGATGTCAAGTTCGAGCATGCGACCGGCTACAAGCGTGAGCACCCGAACGTCGCCACCTACAATTCGCGCTTCTATCAGGGCCGCTATATCCAGGGCCAGATCGCAGCGAAATTGTCCAAGGTTGGCGTTGCCGGCTACATTGCCTCGTTCCCGATTCCGGAAGTCGTGATGGGCATCAATGCCTTCATCATCGGGGCGCAGTCGGTCAATCCCGATTTCAAGGTCAAGGTCGTGTGGGCAAACACCTGGTTTGACCCCGGCAAGGAAGCCGACGCCGCCAAGGCCCTGATAGACCAGGGCGTCGACATCATCACGCAGCACACCGACTCCACGGCGCCGATGCAGGTTGCGGCGGAACGCGGCATCAAAGCGTTCGGCCAAGCGTCCGACATGATCAAGTTCGGACCCGAGACTCAACTGACCTCCATCGTCGACAACTGGGCGCCGTACTATATCGAGCGCGTCAAGGCTGTCATGGACGGCACCTGGAAGCAGCAGGACGTTTGGAAGGGCATCCAGGACGGCGAGGTCGTCATGGCGCCCTACACCAACATGCCCGACGACGTGAAAGCGCTGGCAACGGAGACCGAGGCCAAGATCAAGTCCGGCGCGTTCGAGCCCTTCACGGGCCCGATCAAGAAGCAGGACGGCTCGGAATGGCTGAAGGAGGGCGAAAAGTCCGACGACGGCACGCTGCTAGGCATGAACTTCTACGTCTTCGGCGTCGACGACAAGCTGCCCCAGTAAGCGGCGTTTCGATACGGAAAGGCCCGGCATGCGCCGGGCCTTTTTCTTTGCACTTGAAATACCCGCGCATCTTGGGCATGACCGG
>JBGSJA010000158.1:0-47848 GCA_041742235.1 Salaquimonas sp.
GTAATGCTGAATGCCATTGCCATTACCCCTGTCGCTCTGGCGCGAGGTTCGCACCTGCAGGGGCAATGCTTCATCAAACTGTCATACTTGTTCCATTGTGGTTAAATACTTACAAGTCGCCAAAAACGTAGGTAGTGACCACCTAGAGCGGTCTTGGTAGTGCCTTGCGCACCACAGGCATTCCGGCGCGGACGGCCAAGCCATGCTCGAAATGCAGACAAGGCCGCAGAAGGCTGGCATCATCCGGGGGGCCTGATCGCCAGGCAACGGGTTGCGGGAACGATCGTTCATGGTTGATACTGTCAGGATTGGCTGCGGTGCGGGGTTTTGGGGCGACAGCCCCGAGGGGCCGGCCCAGCTGGTGAACGCGGGCGTTGATTACCTGATCCTCGACTATCTGGCGGAGATCACCATGTCGATCCTCGCCCGCATGCGGGCCAAGAACCCTGATCTTGGCTATGCGACCGATTTCGTCTCGCTGGTGATGAAACCACTCGCGCGCGACATCGCGGCGAAAAGGATCAAGGTCGTCACCAATGCCGGCGGCGTCAATCCGCATGCCTGCCGCCGCGCGCTCGAGGCGGTACTGGGCGACGCCGGTGTTTCGCTGAAGATTGCGGTGGTCGCCGGCGACGACCTTTCGCCAATGGCGGACAAACTCCGGCGCGACGGCGTGCGCGAAATGTTTTCCGGCGCGCCACTGCCCGAAAGGCTCGCCAGCGTGAACGCCTATATTGGCGCGTTTCCGATCGCCGCGGCGCTGAGGGAAGGCGCCGATATCGTCATCACCGGGCGGTGCGTCGACAGTGCGCTGGCGCTGGGTCCGCTGATCCATGAATTCGGGTGGTTGGCTGGCGACCATGACCTGCTTTCCGCCGGAAGCCTCATCGGGCATGTGCTGGAATGCGGCGCACAGGCCACGGGGGGCATTTTCACCGACTGGCGTCTGGTGGCGAGCGGCTGGGACGACATGGGTTTTCCCATCGCCGAATGCTCCCGCGACGGCACGTTCCGCCTGACCAAGCCCAAGGGCACGGGCGGGATGGTCAGTCCGGCAACCGTTGCCGAGCAGATCGTCTACGAGGTCGGCGATCCGGCATGTTATATCCTGCCCGATGTCGTTTGCGACTGGTCCGGGGTTCGCGTCGAACACGCCGGAAAGGACCGCGTCAAGGTTAGCGGCGCACGCGGCCTTCCGCCGACAGCCAATTACAAGGTCAGCGCCACATATGCTGACGGTTTTCGCGCCTCGGTCACCATGATGATTGCCGGGCGCGATGCCGCCGCCAAGGCGCGTGCGGTTGGCGAGGCAATCGTCAAGCGCTCGGGACGCCTGATGAGCAAGGCGGGTTTCGCCGGTTTCACCGAAACCTCGCTGGAAGTGCTGGGCGCTGAATCTTCCTACGGCGCATCATCACGCGCGCAGGCGGCCCGAGAAGTGATCCTCAAGATCGCTGTCCGGCACGCCTCGCGCGAGGCGCTGGCGATCTTCGCCCGCGAAATATATCCCGCGGCAACGGCGATGGCGCAGGGACTAACGGGCTTTGCCGGAGGCAGGCCGGAACCGGCGCCGGTAATCCGGCTCTTTTCCTTCCTTGTCCCGAAAGCGGAAATCGCGATTTCGGTTTCGGTCGATGACCGCGAAATTTCGTTGCCGGCGACGCACCCGCAAACGGGCGAACCAGTACGCAGGCGCGCAGCGCGCAGCGTGGCGGCTTTGGCAGGCAACGCTGCGGGCGAAACGGTCGAGGTGCCGCTCATCGCCCTTGCGCATGGCCGCAGCGGCGACAAGGGCGATATCGCCAATATCGGCGTATTGGCGCGCCAGCCCGAATTCACCGGCATTCTGCGGGAGAGGCTGACCGCTGCGGCGGTGAAGCGGTATTTTGCGCACTTTGCCCGCGGAAAGGTCGAGCGGTTCGAGTGGCCGGGCCTTAGCGGCTTCAACTTCCTCCTGCATGAGGGGCTGGGCGGTGGCGGCATCGCTTCGCTGCGGCACGATCCGCAGGGCAAGGCAATGGCGCAGATCCTGATGGATTTTCCGGTTGAAGTTCCGGCGAATTGGCTGGCGCCGGGCGGGCCGCTCGCGCAATGGCGCGAAACGCTTCCGAAAAACATGGATGCAAGCCGCTGATGCCGGAACCGGAAAAGCGATGGAAGTTCGGCAAACCGTCGACTATCGTGCCCCTCGCATTTGCCAGCAAGGGAACAAGCCATGAATTGCATTTTCGTTCAGCTCAGGTGCAAGCCCGGCACCGCCTATTCGGTCGCCGACGCGATCTATGAGCGCGAAATCGCATCGGAGATCTATTCCACGAGCGGCGAATTCGACCTGCTGCTGAAGATCTATGTTCCCAAGGACGCCGAGATCGGCAAGTTCATCAACGACAACATTCTCGATATCGAGGGGATCACGCGTTCCTTCACGACCATGACATTCAAGGCATTCTGATCTAACAGATATCCATCAACCGGCTCACGCCACACCCATGGGAGGGAAAATGAAACACATGAAGACAAGCTTCGCCGTGGCCGCACTGGCCGCAATCCTCGGCGCAGGCGCCGCCAGCGCCGAACCGGTGAAAATCGGAATGATCACGACGCTTTCGGGCGGCGGAGCAGGTCTTGGCACAGATGTGCGCGACGGATTCATGCTCGCGATCGAGCAATCCGGCAAGACCGACATCGCGGTCGTCGTTGCCGACGACCAGCAAAAGCCGGACATCGCGGTTCAGGAAGCCGACAAGATGGTCCAGTCGGAGAAGGTCGATATCCTCACCGGCATTATCTTCTCCAACATCGCGATGGCTGTTGTTCCTGCCGCGCTGCAGCAGGGCAAGTTCTATCTTTCGCCAAATGCAGGCCCCTCGCAACTGGCCGGCAAGGGCTGCGACAAGAACTATTTCAACGTCGCCTGGCAGAATGACAATCTGCACGAGGCTGCCGGGGCCTATGCCAATAGCGCGGGCTACAAGAAGACGTACATCCTTGCGCCGAACTATCCGGCCGGGAAGGACGCGCTCAACGGTTTCAAGCGCTTCTTCAAGGGCGAAGTCGCCGGCGAAGTCTACACCAAGCTCGGCCAGACCGACTATGCCGCCGAGATCGCGCAGATCAAGGCGTCGGGCGCGGACAGCATGTTCTTCTTCCTTCCGGGCGGAATGGGCATTGCCTTCACCAAGCAATATGCACAGGCGGGGGCGGAAATTCCGCTGATCGGACCGGGCTTCTCCTTCTCGCAGGATATCCTCGGCGCGGTTGGCGATGCGGCGCTCGGCGTCAGGAACACGGCGCAGTGGTCGCCCGACCTCGACAATGAGGCCAACAAGGCTTTCGTCGAAAGCTTCAAGGCCAAGTATGGCCGCGTGCCGTCGCTATATGCCAGCCAGGGCTTCGACACCGCCAACCTGATCTTGTCGGCGTTGGCAAAGTCGGGCGTTTCCGATCAGGACGCTTTCCGTGCAGCGCTCGTCGCAGCCGAATTCAAGTCAACCCGCGGCGATTTCAAGTTCGGTCCCAACCACCACCCGATCCAGGACATTTATGTTCGCGAGGTGGTGAAGGACGGCGACGTCATCACCAACAAGATCATCGGCGTTGCGCTTGAAGATCATGCCGACGCCTATGCTGCCGAGTGCAAGATGTAGACAAGCCTGAATGGGTGATGCGGGACGTCCACGGGCGTCCCGCTTGCCTTTTGGCGGGGGCGGGAAATTGTCGGCTACGTTATTCTTCGAACAGGTGCTGAACGGATTGCAGTTCGGCATGACGCTGTTCCTGATCTCTGCCGGATTGACGCTGATCTTCGGCGTGATGGGGCTGATCAACCTCGCGCACGGCTCGCTTTTCATGGCCGGGGCATTCGCCTGCGCGGCTGTCGCCAAGGCAACGGGTTCGTTCTTTGCGGGCCTTGCGGCAAGCATTGCGGCGGCGGCCGTTGCCGGCGCGCTTGTCGAGCGCCTCGTCATCCGGCGCCTTTACGACCGCGACCACCTCGACCAGGTCATCGCAACATTTGCCCTTATCCTCATCTTCTCGGAAGGAACCCGCTGGCTTTTCGGCTCGTTCCCGCTTTATCTCGACGTGCCTCCCGTCCTTTCCGGATCGGTGCCGTTGCCCGGCGGCATCACCTACCCGCTTTACCGCCTGGCGATCATAGGCGTCGGCCTGGCCGTGGCCGCCGGCCTCTTCCTGCTCGTCAACCGCACGCGGCTCGGCATGCGCATCCGCGCGGGGGAAACCGATCGCGAGATGATCGCGGCGCTGGGCGTCGATATCGGCAAGCTCTACACGATCGTCTTTGCCCTGGGGGCCGGGCTCGCCGGCCTTGCCGGCGCCATGATAGGCCCGATCCAGTCGGTGCAGGTGGGAATGGGAGAACCGGTGCTGATCCTTGCCTTCGTTGTCATCGTGATCGGCGGTATCGGCTCCATCGGCGGCGCGCTTGCGGCGGCGCTGCTTGTCGGGCTGACCGACACGTTGGGGCGCGTGATGCTTCCCCAGGCCTTCGCCACGTTCATGGAACCCTCCGCCGCAAATGCAGTGGGTTCCTCGATTGCCTCCATGCTCATCTACATCCTGATGGCATTGGTCCTCGTGGTAAAGCCGACCGGCCTTTTCGGCGCGAAGGCCTGACGTGAACCGCGAACAAATTGTCAGCTTTGTCATTTCAGGCCTGCTCTTCGGCGCGGGCCTCGCCGGCTTCGTGCTCGACCAACCCTTCATCCTTACACTGGCGGCCAAGGCGGCAATTTTCGCGATCGCAGGCGTCGGCCTCAATCTGGCGCTGGGGTATGGCGGTCTTGTTTCTTTCGGCCACGCCGCTTTCTTCGGTATCGGCGGATACGCGGCGGGGATCCTCGCCTGGCACACCCGCAATTTCGAGCCGCTTGCAACCTGGCCGATTGAAATTTCCGGCACGACCTCGATGCCGGTGATCTGGCTCGTCGCGGTGTTTGCAGCGATGTTCTTCGCGCTTCCAATGGGCGCGCTCAGCCTTCGCACCGGCGGCGTCTATTTCATCATGATAACGCTCGCCTTTGCGCAGATGCTCTACTACTTCGCCCTCACCTGGCCGGCCTATGGTGGCGAGGACGGGCTGTCCTTCTATTTGCGAAACGATTTCCCCGGACTGACGGCGTCGGATCCGTGGACCTTCTTTCTGCTCTGCCTTGCAATGCTGATCGGCGTCATGGCGCTTTGCGCGCTGCTCGTCCGCTCGCGCTTCGGACTGGCGCTCGAAATGGCGCGGCAAAATCCACAGCGCCTCGCCAGCTCCGGAATCCGGCCATTCACCGTGCGGCTGGCGGCATTCATCGTTTCGGCGATGATCACGGCATTGGCCGGTGCGCTCTACGCCGATCTGAACCGGTTCGTCAGTCCCTCAATGCTGTCGTGGAGCATGTCGGGCGAGATCATGGTTTTCGTCATTCTCGGCGGCGTCGCGCGCCTCGCCGGACCCGTTGCAGGCGCATGCCTATTCATCCTGCTGGAGGAAGTGCTTGGAGGGAGGTTCGAGTTCTGGCAGGTGCTGCTGGGGGTCGTCCTGATCCTCGTCGTGCTGTTTGCAAGGGGCGGCCTGATGGGCCTTGCCGCCGGCAGGAGATCGGCCCATGGCTGAACCGGTTCTGGCAGTCGATGGAATCTCGAAATACTTCGGCGCAGTTGCTGCAAGCCGCAATGTCAGCCTCGATCTGCGGCAGGGCGAAATCCACGCGCTGATCGGACCCAACGGCGCCGGCAAGTCCACCCTCGTCAAGCAGATCGCGGGCGAACTGAGACCCGACGCGGGGTCGGTGCGGTTTTGTGGCCGCCCTGTTGACAACATCGATACCGTCGGGCGAGCACGGCTTGGAATGGCGCGGACCTTCCAGGTATCCTGCCTCGCAATGGAACTTTCAGTGCTGCGCAATGCCATGCTGGCCGCAGCCGGAGCGGCAGGACAAGTGTTTCGCTTCCTTCCGGCGGCCAACAGCGATACGGCCATCACCGGCCCGGCGCTGGAGTGCCTTCGCCAGGTAGGGCTTGACCAGCGGGCAAGGACACGCGTCGCCGATCTTTCCCACGGCGAGCGGCGCAGGCTGGAAATCGCCTTGGCGCTGGCGATGCGGCCCAAGGCATTCCTGATGGACGAACCCATGGCAGGCATGGGACCGGAAGGCGCGCGCACGCTGACGCCGCTGCTGTCTTCGCTGCGCGCCAAGGCTCCCATCCTTCTTGTCGAGCACGACATGGATGCGGTTTTCTCGCTCGCCGACCGGATTTCGGTGCTGGTCAACGGGGAGATCATCGCCACGGGAAGCGTCGATGAAATCCGCGCCAACCCCGAGGTCCAGAAAAGCTACCTGGGGGATGGCGAATGAGCGGCGCCTTGTTGCAGGTGGAAAACGCAACGGCCCATTACGGGGTTTCGCAGGCGTTGTTCGGCGTCGATCTGGAAGTGCTGCCCGGCCAGGCCGTGGCGCTGCTGGGCCGCAACGGCATGGGGAAGACGACAACCATGCGCCTCATCATGTCGATCCTCAAGCCGACGCGCGGGCGCGTGATGCTTGCAGGAGCCGACACTGGAAAATTGCCAGTGCACAAGGTGGCCGCAAGCGGCATTGCGCTGGTGCCGGAAGGACGGCGCTGCTTTGCCCGCCTCAGCGTGCGAGAGAACCTGATAGTGGCCGCGCGCCCCGGACCATGGGATTTCGCCGCTGTCACACGGCTTTTTCCCCGGCTGGCGGAGCGGCGCGACCAGAACGCCACGACGCTTTCCGGCGGCGAGCAGCAGATGCTCGCCATTGGCCGCGCCCTGATGACCAATCCCCGGCTGCTCTTGTTCGACGAGGCGACCGAAGGACTCGCTCCTGTCGTCCGCGCTGAAATCTGGTCCGCTATCACGCAACTCAAGGAAACCGGGCTGTCGATCCTTGTCGTCGACCAATCGATACCGGCCCTGAGGAAGATCGCCGACCGCTGCTCAATCCTCGAGCGCGGTACGACGGTATGGACCGGCAACCCCGGTGATCTCACCGACGATCTTTGTGCGCGCTATCTCGGGGTTTGACCCGCGACAGCCTCAGTCAGGATAGATCCGGGATCGGCCAGTCCCTCGATGATGCTGAAATGGTGATGGCCTTCATGGACTATTTCCGCCGTTTCGGCTCCAAGCCCGGACCAGACATTGGGAAGCAAGGCATTCTGGCGCAGGAATTCCGGGCGCTCGCTGCCGCCGACGATGCAGGTCAGCACGGTTCCCTCCACCGGCCGCCTAAGCGCCGGGCTCTCATTCGTGGCCTCTGATACGTCGCGGAAAAGGATATCCCCCATGGAGGTCTTCTCGATCGGGCGAAGGTCGTGAAGTCCGCTGATCGAGACGATGCGTTCGATCCTCTGTTGTATTGCCGGTTCGAGCGGTGCGCCTTCACAGGCCATCCGGGCCGCCAGATGCCCGCCTGCGGAATGTCCGCTGACGCGGATCGGCCCTTCCGCCAGTGCGGCGACACGCTCTATTGCCCTGCCGATTTCGATGGTGATTGCGGCAACGCTCGCCTCTGGCGCCAGCGTGTAGGAAGGCATCGCCACTGCCCAACCGCGCGCCAGCGGGCCATTTGCCAGATGCGACCACATGGACCGGTCGAATTTGTGCCAGTAGCCGCCGTGAATGAAGATCACCGTTCCCGCGGAACGTCCGTTTGGCAGGAAAAGGTCCAGTTGCTGGCGTGGCGCGTCGCCATAGGCAATGCCGGTTCGCGCGCGCCCCTCGTTTTCCAGCTCCGCGCGAAACGCCGCGGCCGAGGCAGACCAGCGCGGCGGATAATCCGCTGCATTCTCGATGTAGGGAATGTTGGCGTAGGCGTCGTTCCAGTCGGTGATCATGCATCTACCAATAACCCGTAGTGCCCGCCACTGCCACTTCAAGCGCGCGAGACATCAGGCATCTGTGAAATAGTCCTCGTGAAGCGGGCGAAGCCGGGCGATTGCGTTATAGACCGATCGCAAATGCAGCTTCATCGCTTTCATCGCGGCCTTGTGGTCGTGGGCATCCAATGCGGTGACGATTGCCACATGCTCGGCGATGATTTCCTCCCTGTGGCCGGAGACGCGGTTGGCCAGATGCCCGATCCGGTCCCAAAGCATCTTCACGCCCTGCACGGTTTTCCAGACGCCCTCAAGGTCGGCCGCGCGCGCGATGAGTTGATGGAAACGCTCATTGTCGAGATAGAACCCCCAGGCATCGCCCTGCCCCGCATGACGCTTCTGGTCGTCAATGTTCGCATGCGCCTCGGCAGAGTCCTCGGGTGTCCATCTTCTCGCTGCCACTTCAACAAGGGCGATCTCGAGGGCCGTGCGGGCGAACTGGCTTTCCTGCACCTGCTTCATGCGGATCGGGGCGACGAAACTGCCCCGCTGGGGGAAAATGTCGATGAGGCCGTCTTCTGCAAGGCGCGTCAATGCGATGCGCACCGGCGAGCGGGAGACGGCGAACATGCCGCAAATGCGGTTTTCGCTCAAGGCTTCGTTCGGCGCCAGCCGGCAGGTGATGATCTCTTCGCGCAAGTGTCCGTAAATCTGCTCGGCGGCCGGCAACCGCTTGTCGAGGAGGTGCAGCGGAGCGTTCTCAACCGGTTCGAGAATCTGTCTTGTTGCGGGCGCGGCCATGCGGAATAAGCCTTGTTTGGTCCAAACTTGTATACTAGCATGCAATAGAGCGGCACCAAAGATCAAATCAATTTTGCCGCCGCTATGGGAGAAAATGTCATGAAATCAGTTGTTAAGCTGGTTGCGGCAATCGGTCTTTGCTCAGCGGCCATATCGCCTGCCCTCGCAGATTCCGCCACCAAGGTGGCGCTCGTTCCCGGCGGTCCTCACCCGTATTTCGCGGCTTGGGAACAGGCCGGGCAGGATGCGATGAAGGATTTCGGCCTCGGCGCCGGCGACTACCGCGTACCGCAGAAGTGGGAACTCGCACAGCAGAGCCAATTGCTCGAAAGCCTCCTCACACAGGGCTACAACGCATTCCTCATCTTCCCCGGCGACGCCGTGGGCACCAATGCCGTGGTCCAGGAAATCACGGAGAACGGCGGACAGGCGATCGCTACAGCAGGATGCCTCAAGGATCCCACCCCTGCCCTGTTCTGCATGGGCACCGACACCGGCAACTCGGCTTATCTGGGCACCAATGAACTCATCAAGGCGATGGGCGGCAAAGGCCGCATCGCGCATTTCACCGGCTTTCTGGTCGATCCGAACACACAGCTTCGCATCGACGCCGTGAACAAGGCTGCAGCGGAAACCAATGGCGCGGTCGAGGTGGTGCAGGTGATTGCGGACATCGACGCTCCGCAGCCGGCGGAAGAAAAGATCAACGCTTACCTCGCGGCCAATGCCGCCAATGTGGACGGCATCATCACCTCCGCATGGGTTCCCGCCGTGACCGCAGCCAATTCGCTGCGCAAGATCGGCGACAAGCGCATCAAGATGGTCGGCATCGACCATGACGAGGTTGTCCTGCAAGCCATCAAGGACGGCTTTGTCGACGGCACAATGCTGCAGAACCCCTACGGCCAAGGCTATATCGGCTCCTACGTGCTCGACAAGCTCCGTACCGGTTGCACGTTGAAGGACGATGCTCCCTGGAAGTCGAACGCCCTTACCGCGAAGTTCGTGGACTCCGGTACGGTGTTCGTGGATGCCGCACAGGTCGACACCTATGTCGATGCGATGCGCGGCATAACCAAGGAGATACTGGCGAACTTCGAAAAGGACTACATGACCTGCCAGTAACGGCTGCACAGCCTTGCCCCTTCCCTTGAAAAAAGGGTGGGGGCATCTTGCGAGCAGGGCCATGACACAAGCCATTTCACCTGAACTCAACATGCGCGAAAACCGGGCTCCGGACCGGCAGGCCGGATCGCGGCTGCTGCGGCTCGTCATGAGCAACGAGTTCGGCCTCGCCGTGCTGATCCTCATCGCCTTCACAGCCTTCGCCGTGTCGCTTCCCGGCTTCACTTCGCCCTTCAGCCTTTTCACCATCGGGCGGCAGATCGGCATCGACACCATGATCGGTCTTGCCATGATGGCGGTCATCGTTACCGGCGGGCTTGACCTTTCGGTCGGCGCGATCGGCGTTTGCGCGGCCATGCTGTTTGGCTATGGCGCGCAGGTTCTGGGGCTGCCACTGTTCATGGCTGTGCCGGCGGCAATCCTTTTCGGCGCGTTGCTGGGCGCGATCAACGGCTATGCAGTCGTACGAACCGGCGTCCACAGCTTCATCATCACGCTTGCCAGCATGAGCATCTTCTTCGGCGTGATGATCTTCCTTTCAAAGGCGCAGGCGTTCAACGCCTTGCCGCCCGAAGTCACCGCACTGGGCAAGATGCGCCTGTTCGGCAAGGTATCGGTTCTGCTCTTCGTGACGCTGTTCGTTTGCGCGATCCTCGTGATTTTCTACCGCTTCACCACGCTGGGCCGGCAGATGCTGGCCGCAGGCGCTAACCGGCGCGCCGCGGAACTTTCTGGCGTCCGCACGGACCGCGCCATTACCGCATGCCATGCGCTGGCGGGCGGCCTCGCGGCTCTTGCCGGACTGATGCTTACCGCCCGCACCGGGGCGGCGGTTCCGTCAATGGCGGGCCATCTGGGCCAGGACTGGCTGCTGCCCGCCTTCCTTGCCCCGGTTTTGGGCGGCACCCTCCTGTCGGGCGGCCGCGTCTCGGTTGTCGGCACGCTGCTCGGCGCCGCATTCGTCACGATCATGACGAGCGGGCTGCTGCTCATGCGTGTCGGCGAATTCTGGATACTCGCCAGTCTTGGCCTCATCCTGCTTCTGGCGGTCCTGACGGACCGGCTGCGCCAGGGCATGCTGCGCGCTCGGGGGCTGATCTGATGGGCGCTTCGCACAAGCTTCTCGACAATGACTGGGTTGGCCCGGCTGCCGTGTGCCTGGTGGCGGTTGCCACGATCTCGGCCTTCCAGCCGAGCTTCCTGTCGCCGTTCAACATCCTGGTGCTGCTATCGGCGATTTCGGTCAACATGGTCGTCGCGCTCGGGCAGCTCGTAATCATCGCCATCGGCCAGATGAACCTTGCGCTCGGCGCCTTTGGCGGGCTGGTCGCGATCAGCTTCGCCGGCATCATGGAGGTCTACGGCGTGCCGCCGGCAATCGCGATGCTGATCGGTCTGGGGATCGGCACGGGAGCAGGCGCCGCTACCGGTTTCGTGATCGCCCGGACCGGGATTTCGGCATTCATCATCACGCTTGCGGGACTGCAGATCTTCAAGGGGATCAATCTGGGCATCACCGAGGCGCAACCCTTCTATGCCATCCCGCAAAGCGTGAAGGATTTCGGCAATCTCGAGATTTTCGGTCCCGTGCCGTGGCTGGTCCTGCCCATGGTCTTCGCCTCCCTCGGCATGTGGTACCTGTTCAACCGCCTGCGCATCGGCCGCTACATTCTTGCTGTCGGCGGCAACCGCACCGCGGCGGAACTGTCGGGCATCAACGTTCCGGCGACGATCATTTGGGCGCACGCGATTTCGGGCCTGCTTGCCGCGATTGCCGGAATGATGCTGGTGGCGCGGCTGCAGATCGGCCAACCAACCATCGGCGACGACTGGCTGATTTCCTCTTTCGCCGCTCCCGTGATCGGCGGGGCGATGCTGAATGGCGGGCATGTCAGCGTGGGGGGAACCTTCTTCGGCGTCGTCATCATCGCGATCATCACGCAGGCGCTGGTCCTGTTCGCGATCGATCCTTTCGTCGTACAGATTGTGCTGGGGGCGCTGATCCTTTGGGCCGTCGGCGTCAACCGCTTCCGCGAGGTGCGCATCGCAAAATTCAACGAGCAGCGTTGAAATGGCTGCGCTGGAGGTTCACGAAGTCAGCAAGTCCTTCCCCGGCGTACGGGCGCTGGACAACGTGTCGATGACGCTGAAAGGCGGGTCGATCCACGCCCTTCTGGGAGAAAACGGAGCCGGCAAGTCCACGCTCATCAAGATCATGACCGGCATCTATTTTGCCGACCGCGGAGAAGTAAGGGTCGAAGGCCGGCCGGTGCGGTTTGCCAATCCACGCCAGGCGGCCGCGGGCGGTGTCGGCGTCGTGCACCAGGAGCGGAATCTTGTGTCCCGTTTTTCGGTCGCCGAAAACATCATGCTCGACAAGTTGGGCGCCCATTCGCTTTCCACCGTGGACTACAAGGCTCTGGCCGACGAGGCGCGGCGCTGGCTCAGGCAACTCGACCTCGATGTCGATCCGGCGACGCCGGTCGCGCGGCTGAGCGTCGCCCAGATGCAGCTTGTGGAGATCGGCAAGGCGCTTTCCCTCCAATCACGGGTGCTGCTGCTGGACGAGCCCACCGCATCGCTGACGCCAAGCGAAGCGCAGGTGCTGTTCCGCCTGCTGCGCAAATTGCGGGACGAAGGTGTCGCCATCGGCTTCGTCAGTCACAAGCTCGAGGAAGTTTTCGACATTTGCGACACCGTTACGGTGTTGCGCGACGGGAGAAACGCCTGCGACAGCACCGGCCTTCCGGCGTTGAACCGCGATGACGTGGTGAAGATGATGATCGGGCGCGCCGAACGGATTTCACGGCGTGCGCCGCGTCCGCAACCGGTGCAGCCACCGTTCTTTGAACTGAAGGATTATTCGTCGGCAGCCGGCCACGAGAAAGTCTCTCTTTCCGTGCGGCCCGGCGAAATCCTGGGATTGTACGGCCTGGTCGGCGCGGGTCGCAGCGAATTGGCGAAGGCCGTTCTGGGGCTGTCGATGCAGACCGGCGGCGAGGTCCGTGTCGGTGGCAAGACCGTGAAGATCGGCTCGGTCGCCGAAGCGCCGGACCTGGGCATTGGCTATGTGAGCGAGGACCGCAAGGGCGAGGGACTGATCCTTCTCCACTCCGTGCTTGCCAATGCGGGCATCACCGTCTGGAAGAAGATCGCAAATCGGCTCGGCTTCCTGCGCGATGCCACCGTTGCCGCAAAGGTTGCGCCTATCCTTGGCAGGCTGGAGGTCAAGACGCCATCGCTGGAACAGGTGATCGGCAATCTCTCCGGCGGGAACCAGCAAAAGGTTTCTGTCGCGAAATGGATCGCAGCCGGCGTCAAGCTGCTCATCATCGACGAACCTTCCGTCGGCATCGACATCAAGACCAAGGCCTATTTGCATGACCTCATCCACGAATTGGCGGAAAGCGGCACGGCGATCCTGCTCATAACTTCCGATCTCACGGAGATGGTGGATGTCGCCGACCGTGTGGCGGTCATGGACGATTACAGGATCGAGGGAATGGTGGAAAACGACCGCAATTATGAACGGGTCAGCACCGCCATAATGGGTTTCATCCACGGTAGGGAGCCAGTTGCATGAGGCGGCTTTCGCCCGGGATGCCAATGCCTGAAACCTGCGCAATATTCGCCTGAACCGGGGAGAAGTCGAATGGCAAGGATCACCCGCGTTGAAGGGCTGATGGTGGACCTGAAGCCGAAGGTCAGGCGAACCGATGCCATCCAGTCCTTCGTCAGCCAGGAAACGCCCATTATTCGCATCTATGATGCAGACGGGGCGGTGGGAACCGGATACAGCTACACGATCGGCACCGGCGGTCCTTCGGTGATGGAACTGATCCGCCGCACACTTGCCCCCGCGCTCATCGGCCGCGAGTCGCTGGAGATCGAACGCATCTGGCGAGACCTCTATTTCCTCACCCATGCGACGACCGTGGGCGCCATCACGTCGCTGGCGCTCGCCGCGATCGACACCGCCCTTTGGGATCTCAAATGCCGCCGCCACGGCGAGCCGCTGCACCGCATGGCTGGCGGCGCACAGGCGCGCGTTCCGCTTTATACCACCGAGGGCGGATGGCTTCACATCGACACTCCGGCGCTGGTGGAGGACGCCTTGCAGGCCAAGGAAAAGGGCTTTGGCGGGTCGAAGATCAAGGTCGGCCGCCCCCATGTATCAGAGGATTTTTCGAGGTTGCAGGCCGTCCGCGAGGCGGTTGGTCCCACTTTCGAGATCATGACCGACGCCAACCAGCGCTTCACCATCGACGAGGCGATCCGCCGCGCGCGCTATCTCACGCCGCTCGACATCGCTTGGTTGGAGGAACCGCTCACCGCGGACGACATCAGCGGCCATGTGAGGCTGTCGCAAAGCACCACGGTTCCCATAGCAGTCGGCGAGAGCCTCTACAGCCATTTGCATTTCCGCGAGTATCTTGAGCGCGGCGCCTGCTCCATCGTTCAGGCCGATGTTGCCCGCGTCGGCGGAATAACGCCATGGCTCAAGGTGGCGCATTTGGCAGAGTGCTTCAACGTGCCCGTTTGCCCGCATTTCCTGATGGAGCTTCACGTCTCGCTCAGCGCAGCGGTGCCCAATGCGCGATGGGTCGAGTACATCCCGCAGATCGACATGCTGACAACCGAGCCGATGCGGATCGAAGACGGCCATGCGATTCCTTCGGATGCACCCGGCCTTGGCATTGCCTGGGATGACAAGGCCATAGAGAAGGAAACCGTTCCGGGATCTGCATTCGCGGCTGGGTGAGGCAGACGGTGGCAGGCGACCTCGGCAAGGGCCGCGACACCTTCGCATTGCGCCCGGGCACGCCCTATAAGGTGGCCATGCCGCAGATGTTTAAAAGGTTCGCGTTCGTCTTCAACGCAGGCGCCCTCGCCTCGATCCTTGCGCACGCGCTGATCCTTGGCCCCTTGGTATTCGGCTTTCCGAATTTGACGCTGAAACCCGAAGAACCCAAGGCTGTCGAAGTGGAATTGGCGGCCGCGCAGGAAAAACCCCTGCCCGCACCGGAGCCGAAAACGCCTGAAGCAAAACCCAAACCGCCGCAGGTGTTGCGTCCGGTCGTCAAGTTCGCCGAGAAAGACGCGGGGTCGACCAGGCCGCAGGGTGGCGATGCCCCGCGAGACACGAATAGCTCCGGCGCGAAGACGCAAGAGGCACGATCGGAAAGACAGGCTCTGCCGCCCCAAAACACTCCGCAGCCTCACGTTTCAATGCCAAAGAATGAAGACGCCGCATCCGCATCCGCACCGGATTCGCCTGGCGTTTCGGCGCCCCCCTCGCCGCCTGAAGCGAACAGGCAGGCACGTTTGCAGGAAAGAAATGAGAGCGAGGTTGCAACGACTGCGAAAGGTGACCTGCCACGCGCAATCCGTGCCGGGCAGCTTTGCGCAACAGAACTGCGCAAAAAGTTGAACAATTCCAACCCGCCATACTGGCCGGATCTGCTGCCGGCCTATCGGCTGGACCAGGGCAATGTTCTGCAGGTGCGCCGTGGCGCTTTCCGGGCAAATGCCATTTGGTTCAATCTGGAGTTCCGTTGCAAGGTGGACGATGCTGCAACAGAAGTGGTCGCGCTTGAGTTTGCAATCGGCACTGCCGTTCCGCGCAGCGAATGGATCCGTCGTGGCTTCCCGTCGATGTAGCCGGATTATGACGCGGCAGCCATTCCAAGATAGAATTCAGCGCCCTATAACGTCACACGAAGTGCATTTCCCGTGCAGAATCCAGAGGCTGGGGAAACATAAGCATGTTCGAATATCTCGTTCGTTTGTGCACGACAGCGCCAGGCCTGACCGGATTGACGGTTGTGGCCGATCTCCTGATCGCAATCGCCTATTTTTCCATACCGTTCTCGATGCTCAACGTGTTTCGCAACAGGCGGGACGACCTGCCCTACCCGAGCCTTTGGATTTCATTCGTTCTGTTCATTTTTGCTTGTGGCATGACGCATTTCATTCACGTTGCCAGTTATGTGTCGAACTCTCCGTTGTTTGGCTATCGGGCCACCATCCACATGGCCACCGCGGCGATTTCCATTGCCACCGCCATTTCACTGACGCTCGTGCTGCCAAAGCTCAACCTGCTGCCATCCCCGCAAAAGCAGCGCCGTGAACTGGAGGCAGCGGTGGATTTGGCGACGCGGGAAAAGGACGCCATGCTTGTCGAGCTCAATCATCGGGTCGGAAATCAGCTGGCAAAGCTTTCGGCAATGGTTCGCAGCGAGATCCGGTCAGCGGGAAATGCGGGCTCCGAAACGGAGCGACTCCGAAGGCTGGAGCATCTTCTGAACGAAATGGGTTCGGAGCATCATCGCCTGCAGCGGGAAGGTTATGGCACCCACCATCCCGCGCAAAACTTCATTCAGCCATCAACCCGGCCGATAGCCACCGGCTGACCTTCAATCATCGACTCAATCCAAGCCTGATCTGCTTTTCGATCTCGATCAGCGCGAAGAAGGCAGCGCCCGTGGCAATGATAAGCAATCCGTCCGCCAGCGATACGGGTTCCGTCCCCAGGATCGACTGCAGCGGCGGCATATAGGTAACGGCGAACTGCGCCACGGTGATTGCCATGACGACGATCCACACCACGCGCGTCCCCCGTACGGCCTCCCAGGTCAGCGACGTTCCATGGATGTTGCGGATGAAGAAGAGGTGGAAGATCTCCAGCACCACAAGCATGTTCATCGCCATGGTCTGCGCCATCGGCAGGGAATAGCCCTTGTCGATCGCGTAGGTGAAAATGCCGAACACGGCGGCGAGGAACAAGAACGCCACCAGAACCACATGCCACACCAACGTGCCAGACAGGATCGGCGTGTTTCGCGGGCGGGGTGGACGGGCCATGGTGCCTGCCTCCGTGGGTTCGAAAGCAAGCGCAATGCCGAGCGTGATGCCGGTGATCAGGTTGACCCACAGGATCTGAACGGCGGTCACCGGAAGCGCAAGTCCGAGCAGCAAGGCAAGTACAACGGTCATCGCCTCACCCGCATTGGTGGGCAACTCGAAGCTGATCACTTTCTTGAGGTTGTCGTAAACCGTGCGCCCTTCACGGACAGCCGCGGCGATCGAGGCAAAATTGTCATCGGCCAGCACCAGGATGGCCGCCTCCTTCGCTGCCTCGGATCCCTTTCTTCCCATGGCGATGCCCGCATCAGCCCGCTTCAGCGCAGGCGCGTCGTTCACGCCATCGCCGGTCATGGCGACGGACAAACCATTTGCCTGGAGCGCCGTGACGAGGCGCAGCTTGTGTTCGGGACTGGTGCGCGCGAAAATGTCGACGGTGGCCACCTCAAGCGCCAGTTGTGCATCGTCCATTTTGTCGAGATCGACACCTGCCAGGACGCGGTTGCAATTCTGCAATCCGATCTGCTGCGCTATTGCCGTAGCGGTGCCGGCGTGATCGCCGGTGATCATCTTGACGCGGATGCCTGCGGCACGGCATTCGGCCACGGCGGCCACGGCTTCGGCGCGCGGTGGATCGATCAGGCCCACTATGCCGAGAAAGGTCAGCCCGGTTGCCAGCGACGCCGGTTCGATGTTCGCGTCCTGCTCCGTCCGTTCCGCGAATGCCAGAACCCGCAACCCCCGCCGCGCCATGGCTTCGGCGCGATTGTGCCAGTGTCGCCGGTCGATATCGGCGCACATTTGCAGTACCTGCTCCGGCGCGCCTTTTACATAGGCAAGGCGGCCATGTGCATTTTCCGCGAGCACGGCCATGAAGCGATGGCGGCTGTCGAAGGGAATGGCATCGAGACGCCTCGCCGAAATGTCTCCTCCCGTCTTGCGGGCAAATGCCAGCAGCGCTCCCTCCATCGGGTCGCCTTCCGCGAACCATTGCCCGTCGCGGTGGTGCAAAGCGGCATCGTTGCAGAGCGCTGCGGCCCCCGAAAGTCCGCTGAGGTCGGCGGCGGGCGTGATACTGCCTTCCGGGGCATAGCCTTCTCCGGTGATCTCGAAAGACCCATCCGGCGTCTCGGCAGCCACGACCATCATTTCATTGCGGGTCAGCGTGCCTGTCTTGTCGGTGCAAATGACGGACACCGAACCGATCGCCTCGATAGCCGGCAGGCGGCGGACGATCGCATTGCGCCGCGCCATGGCCTGCACCCCGATGGCCAGCGTGATCGTCATGACTGCGGGCAGGCCCTCCGGGATTGCCGCCACCGCTATCCCCACCACCGCCATGAACAATTCCGAAAAATCGTGATGACCGACGAAGTACCCGTAGGCGAGCAACAGGCCAGAGGCGAGCAGGATCAGGAATGACAGCCAGCGCGCAAAATGATCCATCTGTTCGACCATCGGCGTGGTCAGTTGCTCGACGCCCGCCAGCAGTCCGCCGATGCGGCCGATCTCGGTGGCCTGCCCGGTCGCGACCACCAGTCCCCGCGCCGTGCCTTGCGTGACCAGCGTACCGGACCACAGCATAGACCGCCGGTCCCCGAGGGGAGCGTCCTGCGCCACCTGCTTCACGGCCTTGTCCACCGGAACGGACTCGCCGGTCAGGATCGCCTCCTGTGCAGCAAGTCCCCTCGCCTCCAGCAGGCGCAGGTCGGCCGGCACCTTGTCGCCGGCTTCAAGAAGTACGATGTCGCCCGGCGCCAGTTCGGCGCCATCTATCGAAACCCGGCGTCCGTCTCGCAGCACTGCTGCCCGCGGGGCAAGCATGCCGTGGATCGCGGCCATGGCCGCCTCGGCCTTGCCCTCCTGAAAAAAACCGATGACGGCATTTGCCAGCACCACCGCCAGTATCACGCCGGTATCGACCCAATGCTGCATGGCCCCGGTTATCGCGGCCGCTCCGATCAACACATAGATGAGAACATTGTTGAACTGCGCCAGGAACCTGATTACGGGCCCGCGCCCCTGCGTTTCGGGCAACCGGTTCGGCCCGCATTGAACCAGCCGCTGCGCTGCCTCTGCGGCGGACAGGCCATCAGGATGAGCTTTCAATGCGGAAAGGCAGGCGTTCGTGGATTTAGCGTGAGGATCGGTCAGCTTCCACGTCATTGTTCAGGGCGTAATCCATTTCGCGCCAGGTGACGCATGTTCGGCTACGAGACGCCGGAAGCGTAGCGCAGGTCATCTGCCTGGCCAATGTGGCATAGTTAACCCAAAGCGTATTGTCAGGCGACCGGCGGTTTTGTTCCGGCAGCATCCAGCCTGCGCGCGGCGAGCCAGCTTGCAAGCGCCATGACCCCTGCCGTGGCAAGGCACAGCGAAAGGCCGCCAATCTGGTAGCTGACGCCGGAAAGAAGCGTCCCGGTGAGACGGCCTACCGCATTTGCCATGTAGTAGAAACCCACGTCCCGCGTGATCCGGTCGGCAGATCCGAAGGCAAGGATCAGGTAGGAGTGAACCGATGAATTGATCGCGAAGACAAAGCCGAACAGCAGCAGGCCGACAACGAGCGCCACAGTCAGCCAGGGAGCCGGCAACTCGACGTAAGCGGCAAGCGCCAGTGCGAAGGGAATGGGCACCAGAAGCCCTGCCCAGAAAATCGCCTTGCGGACAATCGCCGCTTCCGGCTGCGCCTTTGCGCCCAGCATGCGCGGCGCAAACGCCTGAACGGCGCCATAGGCAATGATCCACAACGCCATGAAGCCGCCGACGAGGAAGAAGGCCTCGCGCCGTCCCTCAGCCGTTCCGTCGGAAAGGATTGCCTGGAAGTAGACCGGAATACCCACCACGAACCACACGTCGCGCGCGCCGAACAGGAACATGCGGGCAAGCGACAGGCGGTTGACGCGCACATCCTTCGACCTCCAGCCGCCCCATGCCTCTTCGGACTTCATCCTTCCGGGCAGGCCTGCAGGCAGGAACAGGACGACGGCGATCAGGATGGCGGTCAGCACGCCCGCCATGGCCCAGACCGCCGTTTCGAACCCTGCAAGGCCAAGCAGTGCGGCACCAAGGAAGAAGCCCGCCCCTTTGACGGCGTTCTTCGAGCCGGTCAGATAGGCGACCCACCGGAACAGTCCGCCATCCTGCTGCGGGGCCAAAAGCTTTACGGCGGACTTCGACGACATCTTGGCCAGATCCTTGGCCACGCCCGACACACCCTGAACCGCCATGACAAACGCGACCGACGCGGGAATGCTCCAGGCCGGATCAAGCTGCGCAAGCGCCACGAGTGCAACGATCTGCAGGACAAGCCCGCCAATAAGCGTGGAAGCAAGGCCGAAGCGCGCGGCTAGCCATCCCGCGCCAAGGTTCGTCACTATGCCGGCGACTTCATAGAGCAGGAACAGCCAGGCAAGCTGGACCGGCGAAAAGCCGAGGCTGTTGAAATGCAGCAGCACCAGCATGCGCAACGCGCCGTCGGACAGCATGAAGGCCCAATATGCCGCGGTAACGGCAGCATAGGCGCGCAGCGGATTGGGCGCCGGGTTTTTGGCTGGCGAGGAAACGGTCACATCGACCTCGCGACCATGCGGGCAATGTCTGCGAGACGGCAGGCATAGCCCCACTCATTATCGTACCATGCATAGATCTTCACTTGTGTTCCGTTGACGACCATGGTGGACGGGCCATCGACGATTGAAGAACGGGGATCATTGGTGAAATCGCTGGAAACAAGCGGTCGCGTCTCGTAGCCGAGGATGCCCTTCAACTCTCCTTCGGCTGCAGCCGCGAACAGTGCATTCACCTCTTCCGCGGTGGTCGCGCGCTCCACCTCGAACACGCAATCGGTGAGCGAGGCGTTGAGGAGCGGCACGCGAACAGCATGACCGTTCAGGCGTCCCTTGAGTTCGGGGTAGATCAGCGTGATTGCCGTCGCGCTGCCCGTGGTCGTGGGAATGAGGTTCAACAGCGCCGAGCGCGCGCGCCGCATGTCCTTGGCCGGCCGGTCGACGATTGTCTGCGTGTTGGTGACGTCATGGATTGTCGTTATCGATCCATGTCTTATTCCAATGTTCTCATGAATAACCTTTACCACGGGAGCAAGGCAATTCGTCGTGCAGGAGGCTGCCGTGACAAGGCTCTGCGAACCGTCGTAAAGATGATGGTTCACACCATAGACGAGGTTCAGCGCACCGCCGTCCTTGACCGGCGCACTGACTACCACCTTCTTCGCACCGGCATTGTAGTAAGGAGCCACCTTTGCCGCGGTCTTGAATACGCCCGTGCAGTCAATGACCAGGTCGACTCCCATTTCCGACAACGGCAACGCTTCGATGGATTTTTCGTGCGTCAGCCGGATCGTCTGGCCGTTGAGAACCAACGCGTCTTCCCGGTGGCTGACCGGCGTACGCCACCGGCCGTGGACGCTGTCGAATTCCATCAGGAGCGCGTGTTGTTCGGCATCGCCCACAGGGTCGTTGAGCAGGACGATCTCGCCGCTCGCGCCGGTATCGACGAGGTCCCGCAGGACGAGCTTCCCTATCCGGCCCAACCCGTTCAATGCAATCCGCGGCATGGCGTTCAGCCTTTTCGCTGGGCGGCGGCATCAGCGCCGATGGCATCGACGCGCGACTGCAGTGAGATCCGGTTCAGGCTTTCGAACGGCAATTCGACGAAGGCCATGATGCGCTGGCGCAGTCCGGCGTAGGTGCGCGCGAAGACCAGCGCCTTTTCGGCTTCCGTACCGGTAGCCTTGACCGGATCAGGCAGCCCCCAATGCCCCGTGATCGGCTGGCCGGGCCAAGGCGGGCATTCCTCGGCCGCCGCGGTGTCGCAGACCGTGAAGACGAAATCCATGACCTCGGACCCCGGGTGCTGGAACACGGAGATATGCTTGGAATGCAATTCCGATACGTCATGCAGATTGCGCTTCAGAACTTCAATTGCGAACGGGTTTAGCTCGGTATTGGGTTGGGTCCCCGCCGAGAATGCCTGGAACCTGCCTTTGCCCAGATCGCGCAGCAGAGCTTCGGCGAAGATCGAGCGGGCCGAGTTGCCGGAGCAAATGAACAGCACGTTGTATTTCTTGTCGCGCATGGGTTTGTCCTTTTGAGCTGCAAAGAGGGGTGCGAGGAGATCGGGGCGAGCGCGGCCGAGATCAAGCGCGAGGTATCCGATCAGCCCCTCGGCCGTGTCGAGATCGACCGCGTAATACAGTGACCGGCCCTGCCGTTCGACCTGAACAAGGCCGGACGCGGTCAGATCAGCCAGGTGATGAGACAGTGTATTCTGCTTCAGGCCGATTGCTTCTGCGATCTCCGTCGGCCGCACACCCTGCGGGGCAAAACGCATCAGCAGGCGATAGATGGCCAACCGGCCCGGATGGCCCAGCGTTGCAAAGGCATGGGCAGCACGATTTTGTTCCATAAATCCCGAATATTCGAATTATGGATGCCCGTCCAATGAAGTTTTGATGACATGCAGACACGATGTTCACCCGCTGCTGCACGCCGCGTCCGGCAATGCCGGAAACCGCATGAGTTATTCTGTGGTATCTGCGCTGGAAAACGGGAAATGCTAGGGACGTTCGCCAGCGGTGGCTTTCCGTTGCCGCCGCAGGATTCGCCGTATTAACCGCAAACATGCGGACGCAACTTCGCGCCCGGCAGGCTGTCAAACCTTCACCCCTGCCCGCTGCAAGATCGGTTTGATCCGCTTCGCCAATCGCAGCATCGAGGGATTGCGCGCCAGTCGGATGCGGACGTGTTCGCGCATTCGCAGTCCCAGCGTCACCAAATGACCGGTCGGGGTCAGCGCAATGGCTGTCGTGTGCAACTGGTTGTGGGTGTTGCACCAGTCGAATTTGTAGGCCTCGTCGCCGAGCGCGAAATCGAGCAGCCTGACGCCGCGTCCGAGACACTCCTTCAACAAATGGACGAGAAGCAACTGGCCTGGAGAACACTTGCTTTCCGGACCGCCGGTCATGGCAAACTGGTACATCAGCCACGCATCGCCCTGGATCATCCCGAATGCCGCGGCGACGGATTTCCCGTCGAGTTCGACTGTCGCCGCCCATGCGCCATGCGGGCAAGCTCCCCGCATCGCCTCTAACAGGGCCTGGTGCATTCGCTCGTCCGCGAACAGGTTGCCGTGCCCTTCCCGGCCCAGTTGACGAGCCTTCAGGGTAACGCACTCCTGCGCGACACGTACCACCTGCTCGGGATCGTGCATGATGGTGAAGGTAACTTCACCCATCTTGCGCAATGCCTTTTCCTTGCGCTTCAGCGAATGGCGCGTGCGCGGCGAACGGATGGATGCATAGAAGTTTTCCCAGTTTCCCTCGATCGCTATTGCATGGGAGCCGGCGTAGAAGCGCCAGGAATCCTTTGTCACCAGCGGATTGGCGGCGCCATCCAGACGGTCCTGCATCTTGGGCAGATATACCAGGTCGATCCCGCCGATCTCGTGCGCGACAGTGCGCATCAGCGCTGCAGCGTCCGACACCTCGAAACGGGACAGGAAATGCGGCGCGACGAGCGGCGCGCAGTAGTCGGAAGGCGTATGGGCCTGCCATGTCAGATAACGAAAGGCCTGAGCCTTGCAGGCAAGCAGCGGCAACATTACCACCGGTTCTCCGTCGCAATAGGCGATCGCCTCTACCGGAACGCACCGCTCGCCACTTTCCGCCTCGCGGAAAGCGGATGTCCACGCATGAGACTGGAACGGCGTGCGTACGGCAGACGCGGCAAAGGACGCCATCTGCTCGCGCAACAAAGGCGCAAGCTCGCCGGTCAACACCCGGACATGGTCATATGGCGCACAGGCAGCCGCCCCGGCGTGCTGGCCGGCAAGCCCTTGTGAAATCGCTCCGGAAACACCGATTGCAGCCGGAGCCGGATTCCACACATTCTGATCTTCCATAATTTATTCTGCCTGCAAAGCGTTGAATGAGCCTTGTCATAACCCAAGGACCAATTAGGAAGGGTTAAAGACCGGCCTCGTGCACAGGGCTTGTGGTGACAAGTTTCGCGCTGTCATATGGCTGGGGAAGCGTGAGCAAAAAAGTCGCCTGCAGAACAGGTTGTGGTATACGCCGGTTTTGTATTGCTCCGCCCGCCGGAAGGACATCCTGTTGCCACTGATACTGATTGTTCTCCTTCCATTTCTGGGCGCGCTTTTGCCGGGGTTGATGAACAAGGCCGGGCGCAATTCCTCTGCGTGGTCAGCCGCCACCATCACCGGCGCCGCGTTTGTCGGCCTGCTCGTTCATGCTCCCTTCGTCTTTGCCGGGGGCGTGATCGAGTGGCGGATGGACTGGCTTCCCTTGATCGGCATGAACTTCAACCTGTTTCTCGACGGGCTCGGCTTCCTGTTCGCCAGCCTCATTCTCGGCATGGGGCTGCTGATCATACTGTATGCGCGCTTCTATCTGGGCCGCGAAGACCCGATGGGGCAGTTCTACACCTATCTGCTGCTGTTCCAGGGCGCGATGGTGGGCATCGTGCTGTCAGACAACATCCTGATCCTGCTGGTTTTCTGGGAACTCACCTCGCTCTCCTCCTTTCTGCTGATCGGTTACTGGAATCATTTGCCGCAAGGGCGGCAAGGCGCGCGGATGGCGCTTGCCGTCACCGGAACGGGAGGACTTGCCCTTGTTGGCGGCATGCTGATCCTCGGCGAAATCGCCGGAAGCTACGATCTGTCGGTCATTCTTCAGGAAAAGGATCTGATACAGGCAAGTCCGCTCTATCTGCCGGCGCTGCTCCTCATTCTGATCGGCTGCTTCACCAAGTCGGCACAGTTTCCGTTTCATTTCTGGCTGCCGCACGCCATGGCGGCTCCCACGCCCGTTTCCGCCTATCTGCATTCGGCCACGATGGTGAAGGCAGGGCTGTTTTTGATGGCGCGGCTATGGCCGGTGCTGGCCGGCACACCCGAATGGTTCTACATCGTCGCCACCACCGGACTTGTCACCATGGTTCTGGGCGCGCTCATCGCGCTGTTCAAGGACGATCTGAAGGCATTGCTGGCGTTTTCAACCGTCAGTCACCTCGGCCTAATCACCATGCTCCTCGGGTTCGGCTCGCCATTTGCCGCAGTGGCTGCGGTGTTCCACATCATCAATCATGCGACATTCAAGGCCGCGCTGTTCATGGTGGCCGGCATCATCGACCATGAAGCCCATACCCGCGACATCAAGCGCCTCGGCGGCCTCATGAGGCTCATGCCCTTGACGTTCCTGCTGGCAACGCTCGGATCGCTCTCGATGGCGGGCGTTCCGCTGCTGAACGGTTTCCTGTCCAAGGAAATGATGCTGGAAGAAGCCGCGCGCACGCCGTGGCTCGAATGGCCGTGGCTGGTTCCGGCGCTGGCGACTGCCGGCTCGGCGCTGTCGGCAGCCTATTCCTTCCGCTTCATCGCGCATGTTTTCATGGGGCCGCAGCGGCATGATTATCCCGCCATACCACACGACCCGCCTTTCGGCCTCTGGGCAGCGCCCGCATTTCTGGTTGCGCTCGTTATCGTGATCGGCATCGTGCCCGCCGCCGCGGCAGGCGGTGTCGTGGCGCTTGCCGCGGGCGCCGTAACCGGCGGGAGCCTCCCCTACTACGGTTTGAAGATCTGGCACGGCTTCACGCCGGCGCTTTACCTTTCGGGAATCGCGATGATCGGCGGCCTGCTGCTGCTCGCCACGCACGGGGCCCTTGATCCGATATGGCAGCGCCTGCCGAGACCTGAGGCCAAGACAATTTTCGATGCGGTCATCAGGCGATGTGTGGCATGGTCGCAGGCATTCACAGAAGTCCTGCACAACGGTGCGATGACGCGCTATGCGGCGGTTTTCTTCCTGACGGCGGGGTTGTGCGGAGCGGCAGCCTGGGTCAGCGGCACGTCCGGCCCCGCCATACGCCGGTTCCTGCCCGCCGGGTTCGTCCCCGCGACAGCCTGGCTGCTTGTGGCAGTGGCGACGGCCGGCATGGTCGCCTTCCACCGCAACCGGCTGGTGGCGTTGATATTCATGGGCATAAACGGCCTGATCGTATCCATTGCATTCGCCTACCTCTCCGCGCCCGATCTTGCGTTGACACAGGCTTCGGTCGAGGTGGTGACGATTATCCTGTTGCTGCTCGCGCTGAATTTCCTGCCCAAGGAAACTCCGCGCGAGAGCGGCCAGGCACGGCGAATGCGCGACGCCACCCTCGCCGTGCTCGTCGGGTTGGGCGCCGGCCTGCTGACTTACGCGATACAGGTAACGGATTTCTCGCAAGCCAGCATCTCGGCATACCATCTCGCAAATTCCAAGCCCGGCGGCGGCGGCACCAATGTGGTGAATGTCATTCTCGTCGACTTCCGCGGCTTCGACACCTTCGGCGAGATCATCGTTCTTGGCATCGCGGCGCTGGTGATCTACGCGCTGACCGAGGCAATCATCACAGGGCCGGTGGGTCACCGGCTTGCCAACCGTCCACCCGACACCGGCGAGGCCGGGGATGTCCACCCGCTGATGATGGTGATCGCTACGCGCGTGATGATGCCGATCGTGCTCATGGTCGGCGTGTTCATCTTCCTGCGCGGTCACAACAATCCCGGCGGCGGCTTCATCGCGGGGCTGATCATCGCAATAGCCCTGATCATGCAATATATGGCGAGCGGTTTCGAATGGGCGGCGGCGCGGCAACGCTTTCCCTATCACGCCATCATCGCGGCGGGCATCTTCGCAGCCTTGCTGACGGGTATGGGCTCACTGTTTGCCGGCCGGCCCTTCCTCACGAGCAGTTACGGCTACTTCAAGCTGCCGCTGATCGAGCAATTCGAACTTGCCACGGCGCTGGCCTTCGACGTCGGCGTTTTCCTGTGCGTCGTGGGCGCCGTCATGCTGGCGCTCGAAAGCCTTTCGAGACTTGCCCATCGCTCGGGCGAAAGGCCCAGCCCCTATCCGATGGATATCGATCCGTCGCGCGAAATCGTGACGGAGAAAGCCTAGATGGAGTATCTGTTTTCAAGCGCGGTCGGCATGCTGACCGCAGGCGGCGTGTACCTCGTCCTGCGCTTGCGGACCTTTCCGGTGATACTGGGGATTTCACTGCTTTCCTACGCGGTGAACCTGTTCCTGTTTGCATCGGGCAGGCTGGCGCTCAACCTTCCTCCGGTCTGGCGTGGCCAAGAAACCAGCTACACCGACCCGCTGCCACAGGCGCTTGTCCTTACCGCGATCGTGATTTCCTTCGGGATGACGGCAGTGGTGGTGATGCTTGCCCTGGGTTCTTATCTCACGTCCCGCAATGACCGGATCGACATGGCTGCGGACGAGAGAACTGATCGGGACCATCACACAGGGGCAAAGCGATGAACCACTTGATCGCCGCGCCGCTGCTGCTGCCGCCCCTGGTGGGCGCCGTCATGATCATCTCCATGCGCCATCACATCGAACTGGCGCGGGTGTTCTCGGTCGCAAGCATCGTCGCGCTGCTGGGCATCTCGGCGGGCCTGCTGGTTGAAAGCGGGACCGGCCAGATTCAGTCCTACCTTTTGGGCAACTGGCCGGCGCCATTCGGCATCGTGTTGATATTGGACCGGCTTTCCGCGCTGATGGTAACGCTTACCGCCTTCCTGGCCCTGCCGGTGGTGCTATATGCAATCGGCACGGACTGGGACAGGCGCGGCAAGCATTTTCACGCCCTGCTCCAGTTCCAGCTCATGGGACTGTTCGGCGCCTTCCTGACCGGCGATATCTTCAACCTCTTTGTCTTCTTCGAAATTCTCCTGATTGCCTCTTACGGGCTGATGATCCACGGCGCAGGCAAGCGGCGGCTGCAGGCCGGCGTGCAATACGTCGTCTACAATCTTCTGGGCTCGACGCTCTTTCTCTTCGCCCTCGGCGCCATATACGGCGCAACGGGTACGCTCAACATGGCCGACTTGTCGGTCCGGGTGGCCGACATGCCGCAGTCGGACACTGCGCTGATCCGCGTGGCCGCAGTGCTACTGCTGCTGGTTTTCGCGGTAAAGGCCGCCCTGATGCCGCTGCATTTCTGGCTTCCGGCCACCTATGAGGAAGCGCCGGCGCCGGTCGCCGCCCTTTTCGCCGTCATGACCAAGGTCGGCGCCTATGCAATCCTGCGGGTCTTCACGTTGATCTTTGGGCCATCCGCAGCCGTTACGGAAGGACTTGTCGGCCCATGGCTCATCATTGCCGCCATGGTGACGCTGGCTCTGGGCATGACCGGGGTGCTGGGAGCAAGATCGCTGGGACGGATTGCGGCCTTCTCCGCAATCGGCTCCATGGGAACGCTGCTCATCGCAGTAGGCCTGTTCACCCCGCAGGCAACGACGGCAGCGCTCTATTACTTGATCCATTCGACGCTGGCAGGCGCGGCGCTGTTCCTGATTGTAGACCAGGTCCGGGCGCGGCGTGAGGGCATCGCAGACCATCTTGTTCCGGGTCCGCCAATGGCGATGAACGGGCTTGTGGCCGCCCTCTTCTTCGCCGTGGCCATCGGCATGGCAGGCATGCCGCCGTTTTCCGGTTTCGTGGGAAAGCTCCTCGTGCTGACTTCCGCGCGCGAGCACGAACTGGTCTGGCTGATCTGGACAGTGATACTGACGACGTCCCTGATGGCAGTGGTCGGCTTTGCCCGTGCCGGAAGCCTCGTTTTCTGGAAAACGACGGAAGGCTCGGCTGCGACGTTGCAATCACCCCCGCAGAACCTAGCCTTGACGTCCATCGGCGCGCTGGTCGCGCTGGTCGTGCTCCTCACAGTTTCGGCCGGGCCGGTAACGCAGTTCCTGGGCGCAACCGCGGCGCAGATCCATGATCCCGCCGCATACCATGAGGCAGTGCTGCAGGATCATGGAGGCCAGCCCCGATGATCAAGCGCCTCCTGCCGCACCCGTTGTTGACCTTGCTGCTCATCGTGGTGTGGCAAATGCTGGTGAACCAAGTAACGGCCGGCAGCCTGCTGCTGGGCGCGATACTGGGGATCGTGATTCCCATACTGACAGCACCTTACTGGCCCGACCGGCCCAAGCTGAAGCGCCCGCTGAAAATCATCGAATATGTTCTGATCGTGATTTGGGACATTTGCGTCGCGAACATCGTTGTAGCGCGCATCATCCTGTTCCGGCGAAACGCGCAATTGCGCAGCAAATGGGTCACGATACCCCTCGACCTCAAGTCGCCGGAAGCGATTACCGTCCTGGCGGGAACGATCACCATGACGCCGGGCACGGTGACAAGTGATGTTTCGGCCTGCGGCAGGGCGCTGCTGGTCCATTGCCTGGACGCAGATAGCGTCGATGCGGTTCGCAACGAAATCAAGCACCGGTACGAACGCCGCCTGAAGGAGATTTTCGAATGATGAGCATGGCCCTTCATTTCGCCATCGGCAGCTTTGCGTTGGGACTGTTAATGAACATCTGGCGTATCGTGAAGGCGCCAAGTACCGGTGACAGGGTGCTGGCACTGGACACAATGGTGATCAACGGCATCGCGCTTGTCGTGCTCTACGGAATTTTTCAGAACACGACCGTCTATTTCGAGGTTTCGCTGGTCATCGCCATGGTCGGCTTCGTCTCGACGGTAGCCTATGCGCGCTACGTGTTGCGCGGCAATCTGATCGAGTGAGGCGAACATGGAGCCCTGGCAGGAACTGCTGATCACATTCTTCCTTCTCGCGGCCGGCTTTTTTGGTCTCGTGGGATCCTTCGGGATGATCAAGCTGCCGAACCCGATGGCGCGCCTTCACGCGCCAACAAAGGCCACGACCCTGGGCATTGGTGGCGTTTTGGTGGCATCGATGCTTCATTCGGTGTTCGTCACCGGGAGGTTCTCATTTCACGAACTGCTGATTACCCTTTTCCTGTTCCTGACCGCACCGATCAGCGCGCACTTCATTGCGAAGATGCAACTGCACGAGAATGTGCCACCCGAAACCCTGCCCGATACAGGCACCGGCAAGGGATGGGCAGGAGCAAGGGAGCAGGAGAGGATCGATAAAGCAACGCAAGCCGGTTGACAGCGCGGCGATGCGGCCCTTCCAGAAGCAGCCTCGTGTCGAACACATCGGCAAGCCGGTAGCTTTCGGCACAACGCCCCGGCATAAAGCGATCTACTTGCAAGCCGTCAGCCGCGGGATTCGACAAGCGCGACTGCCGTATGATCTGGCTGGTTATCGATCCGTGGAATATTGTTCCAAAAGAAACTTCTTTACGGATTCGTTTGTGGTCAAGGCAATTGCCCGTTGAAGGGCCTCGTCGGCCACGCTTTGCTGCCCTGACAATCGGGCGATCCTGCTTCGGGCGACCCAGAACGGTTGATGGCCTTCCACGCGTGAAACCGGGAGGGAGTCAAGTTCGGCAAGGGCCGCGAGCGGGTCATCCGCCTCGGCGATTACGACGGCTCGCCCTATGCGCGCGCCGATGCTGTCGGCTTGGGCTACCAGAAGGTCATACAATGTGCGCAACGCCTTGTAGTTCAACTGCCCGGTGATCGGACGCTGTATGTGGATCGACTGGATTGCCGCCTCGCACTGAAAGCGACCGAAGCGCCCGCACCGCGCGGCAGCGGTCAATAGCCTTTCTGCCTCGATGATCCGGTCGCGATCCCAAAGCCGGGCGTCCTGCCGATCGAGAGGAACAAAGCGCCCCGCCTCGTCGCGCCGTGCATTCCTGCGTGCCGAACAATAAAGCATCAAAGCCAACAGCCCCTTCGGCTCGGGTTCCTCCGGCATCAGCACAACGAGCAGGCGGGCCAGCCAGATCGCCTCACCCGACAGGGACCCGGGTGCTTCGGGACGGTCGAGGGTATCCCAGCCTTCTCCGAAAGCGGCATAGACGGCCTCGAGCACAGCCTCCAACCGATCTGGCAGGTCTGCTGCCTCGGGAAGGGCAAAGCGCAGACCTGCATCGCGTATGCGTGCCTTTGCCCGCACAAGGCGCTGCGACATCGCAGCGTGTTCGACGAGGAAGGCACGCGCTATGCGCACGGCATCAAGTCCCAGAACCGACTGCAGGATCAATGCCGTCCGTGCGGAAGTATTGATTGCCGGGTGGGCGCATACGAACATCAGGTCCAGACGGCGGTCCCGTGTGGCGTTCTCCGGCTCTTCCAGATCGAGGTTTCGGACCAGCTCCGGCTCAGCCTCTTGCCGTAACTGGCGGGCGCGAACCTCATTCTTTTGCCGGTTGCGCGCCGCGGTCAGGAGCCAGGCATCAGGATTGGCCGGCACGCCACTGACCGGCCAGGCCCGCAGCGCCGATACCAGTGCCTCGGACAAGGCATCCTCGGCGGCGGCGATGTCCCTGTTGCGGGCAGCCAGCATTGCAACCAGCTTGCCATAGCTGGCACGGGCCGCCCGCTCGGCGGCCCGGTACGCGAGGTCATCGGTCTCGATCACGATCCGGGCGCAGGCATCGGAGGCATGACGGGCCGCACTTCCACCGATGCTGTCAGCGCCGAAGGCGACATGGCGGCCCAATTCAGCGCCGCGTCGAGGTCTGGCGCCTCGATCACGAAATAGCCGCCGAGTTGCTCCTTCGTGTCGGCGAAAGGGCCATCCTCGACACTACGCTTGCCGTCCCGGATACGCAGGGTCGTGGCCGTGTGAGGGCCCTCAAGCCCATCGCCCTTTACAATGACGCCGGCCTTGGCCATGGCGCCGATGAAGGCGTTCCATCCGCCCCAATATTCGCCGGACCGGGACGGGTCAGCACGGCGGCCAAAGTCTTCGGCGGTCTCATTCAAAATCAGCATGAATTGCATGGTGGCAGCTCCTTTTCCTGAACAATATCACGGCTTCGATGCCAAGGTTACATGCGCACCGCCGAATGGCGGCTCGTGGCAAACAATGCGCCCGCGATGGCGACAACGAGCGTCAGGATGATCACTTGCGGTAAGCCCATCGCGGCAAAGATCCCATGGACCCAGTCACCGATCCAGAGCGCCAAATAGGCTGCCAGTGAGATGGCCAGGACTGCGGCCGCCAAGCGGTGGCGCAGCAGCAGCAAGGCGCTGCCCACAAGGCCACCGGTGACACCGAGGGCGAATGCCAGTGTCATCCATGCCGGATATCCAGTCATCACCGACGCTTGTTCCGGCGTGAGCCCCGAGGCGACAAGGCTGTCGGTAGTCGCTGTAATGGAACCCGCGAACTGGACGGCGCCAAAAAGGTTCCAGGCGATGCCTCCGAGTGCAACGCCGATCGGCCAGAGCGGGCCTTTGGAAAGGGATGTAGGCATGGGAAGTGTGGTCATGGGTGCCTCCGTGGCTCATGAAGCGTCCGTTATGAATGCTTCTGACACGATGACACGCGAAGCTCGCCGATTTCGACACGGCGCGCGAAAAATTCATTCGTGATGAAAACAGTTTGTCAGCAGCGGCAATCTCTGGCTGAGGGGGCGGCCCCTATGCGCGCCACCCTGCCGGACATGGTGGCCCGCAACTCAGGACGAGTCCTCAAAGTCACCTCGACCACCGCCGAGTTGCCGGGCCTGTTGCAGGCGATCTGTTTCGCTTCCAGGGGGCGGGCCCGTTATCCACACTTCTCCAGTCATTCAGACTGGACTATCTTGATGAGGGTCGGTCGCAATGGACTTGGCCGTGTCCGATCAGGAGCATGTTCCTTTCCGTTGCACGTTTCGCCACCTCACCGGGCATGCCCGTTCTGACAACCCGCATCGGAACACAACGTGCAGAACGAGCAGACTGGATCAGGCGCACAAACCGTCATTGTAGCAGCGATACCTGCCACGCTCGCGGGGCTGGTTTCCAGGATCACCTGCTACGATGCAAACGGAACGGGCAGTAGCGGCGACCGCGAAATCGCCTCCTTTGTCGTACCGGTCATATTCAGCTTCGCCGACCCGTTCCGGATAGCCTTCGACCGCCCTCCAGTCCTTGATGAGCGGATCGGCAGCTGCGTTTCCGGCCTGCATCCGGGCTATGTCGATATCGCCTATGGCGGCCCGGTCGCCTGCGTCCAGATCGACCTCACGCCGCTCGGCGCAGGCCTCTTCTTCCGCCGCCCGATGTCGGATTTCGCAACGCGCCTCGTACCGTTGGAGGATGTCGGGGATCCTGCCCTGATCGGCTTGCGCGAGCAGCTTGGCGCATCGAGGACGCGGCCCGAGCGGTTGAGGATCACTGTGGCATTTCTCGAGCAGCGGCTGCTTGGCCAGCCCGTCGATCCGGAGGCCGCCTTTATCTGGTCGGCGATCCAGCGCAGCCGTGGCGCGCTGCGGATCGACCGGTTGACTGATGATCTTGGCTGGAGCCGCAAGCGCCTTGCCGCACATGCCCGCGACGCGTTCGGGCTCACGCCCAAGCGGCTGGCCCTGATCGCACGATTTCGCCACGCCATTGAACTTGCAAACACGGTAAACCGCCCGGATTGGTCCGGCATCGCGTTCGACTGCGGTTATGCCGATCAGGCGCATCTGGTGCGCGACTTCGCCATGTTCGCCGGCGCGCCTCCGGAACGGTGGCGCAACAACTTCACCGAGCCCTCCCCGAAACAAATCTTCAATCCATCCATGGGCGTCCACGGCTAAACATTGGTGACGCCACAAACATGGAGGTTGAAAATGACCGAGGCCCCGAGGATATACCCCACCTTCCGCTACCGTGACCCAGCAGCCATGATCGCCTGGTTATGCGATACCGTCGGCTTCACCGTCCATGCCCGCCATCCGGCCACGGGCGAAGTGGCCCATGCCGAGTTGGCCTACGGGTCGTCCATGATCATGCTCGGTGCAGTCCGCGACGACGCGTATGGCGCACTTGTCGGTGCTCCGGGGCAGGACGGCGGCAAGTCCATCTATGTCGCGGTCGAGAATGTGGACGAACTGCACAACCGGGTTGCCGCCTCCGGCGTCGTGATCGAGGAAGGGCTGGTCGACAGGGACTACGGTAGCCGCGAGTTCACCTGCCGCGACCGGGAGGGCAACCTGTGGTGCTTCGGCACCTACTGGCCGAAGACGCAATAGGCGGGTGTTCCGGTCGAGGCCTATATCGGCGGCGGGCCGGTTTGTGAGATCGGCGCGCCGTTCTAGGCCTGAACTAGCGGCTTGGCGCCTGAAGAAGAAATGTTTGTGGCTGCGGGCGGCACTTTCCGCAGATCAGCCCTGAGCCGGTTCGGCACGCCATCGCTCAAGGCCGCGTCCAGCCGCGCGTGGGTCTCCCGCCAGGCCGGCAGAGCCGCCTGCAGATGCGCCACGCCATCCGCCGTAATCTGGACCAGGCGGCTGCGGCGGTCCTCGTTGTCAGGCCTGACATGCACGAGCCCCCTTCGTTCCAACGGCTTGAGAGCCGCAGTCAGGGACGTCCGATCCATGGCGAGGAAGGGCGCCAGGGCGCTGATGCTGGGCGGTTCGGGACGGTTGAGCGCCATCAGCAGCGAGAACTGCCCGTTGTTAAGCCCGAAGGGTCGGAGCGCATTATCGAACAGCCGCGCCAGCGCCCGCGCCGCACGCTGCGTGTGCAGACACAGACAGGTCTCGGCGACATGAACAACGATATCTCGGTCGAACGGCTTGGCTATGGACTCGGTCATGATAGGTTGATATCAACTTAAATAACGATGATCAATGCTGCGCATTCTCGCAGGCCTTCAACCGCAAAGATTGAGGCGGTTGCAGTGGCAGACATCATGCAAGGAGACGAACACATGTTGAAACCGCAGTTCTACCTGTTCTTCAACGGCGACTGCCTCAAGGCCATGACACACTACGCCAAGATTTTTGGCGGAAACATCGAGGGCGTCTTCCTGAACAAGGATGTCGCCTCGTCTGACGAGCGAATGCCAGGCGGGGACGACATGGTGATGAACCTCGTCCTGCGGCTTGGCGATACCCTGATGATGGCTTCCGACAATTCTGAGGAGATGTACGAGCGGCCACAGGGCTTCCGCATCCAGATCGAAACGCCATCAGCGGGTGAGTTCGACCGGGTCTTCGCCGCGCTGGCCGAAGGGGCGCGTGATGTCCCCATGCCGCCGGGCGAGACATTCTGGGCCGAGCGCTTTGCCATGTTCACCGACAGGTTCGGGACGCCATGGATGCTGAACTTCACCGGATCGCGGGCATGAGGCAGGGACCAATGTCTGACGACAAGATCGAGATCGAGAACTTCACCTCGCCGGGCCGAACGGAGCGTGTGAACCGCGCGAAGTACGAAGCGATGCGGGAGGCTTTGCTGGCAGTCCTGCCGGACACATCGCCTGGCCTCAAGGTGCCCGAGGCCAAGTCTGCGCTCCTGCCCCTGCTACCGGACACCCTGTTTCCCGGCTGTGACAAGGCCGGTTGGTGGCTGAAGGCAGTGCAGTTGGACCTTGAAGCCAAGGGGATCATCAGGCGCGAACCGTCCAAGCCCGTGAAACTTTACCGGGCAGAGGTCCAAAGTTGATATCGCTGTCAAAGCGCCTAGAAGGTCATTCGCCGGCAGCGTCCCGCCCTTCGTCAATGTGTTCATTGGCCCGCTTGAGGTCATCAGGTTCCCGTTCGTTACCCTCCTGAACGTCGGCCGCTTGTGGCTGGTGGCAAAGTTCCACCAGGATTGGAAAGTGATCGGAGCCTATATCGCCAAGTCGGCGGAACTCTCCCATCGTCCACTCTTTGGAAGCAAATATGTGGTCGAGCGGCCATCGCAGGAGAAACCAGTCGGCGTTGAAGGTGGCATAGATGCCGCGGCCGATGCGTGGGTCGAGCATGCCGCTGATTTCCTGAAAAAGCGTGGTTGTGGACGACCAGGCGACATCGTTGAGGTCGCCGGCCACGATCGCCGGCCCGGTATTTCTTTCAACTTCCTTCGCTATAATGAGCAGTTCGGCGTCACGCTCGTGCGTATCGTTGCCTGGTCGCGGTGGCGCCGGGTGCACCCCCCAAAAAGAGAAACCGATGCCGTCCGGCAGCACCACCCGCGTGAGGATCGACGGTACTCCGTCGTCGAGCAGATACCGTACTTTGCCGCCTTCCAGAAAAAGGCGGGAATAGAGACCGATGCCGTAGGTGTTCGAGCGCGGTTCGAGAATGAACTGGGGGTGAGTTTCTTGCAGCATCGCCATCTCGCGTGCCCACCATTCATCGATTTCGGTCAGCAGAATGATGTCCGGATCGTTTTCTTGGGCAATTTGAAGCAGGCGCTGCGAGCTGCGGTTTTCCTGCAGGACGTTCGCAAGCAGGAAGCGTACTCGCCTATGGTCCGGGCAGGCCGCCGTGGAAATCATCTGCTGATTCCAGACGGGTGTGTAAGGCAGGATCTTCCAGATCTGCCAGGCGAGTGCCGCGATGGAGACCGAGACAACAAGAACTGCAACCGTTCCGGCACGCTGCCTGGCCAGCCAGTAGATGGGGAGCGTGGCGAGCAACACCGCGGCAATCTGCAGCCGAGGAAAATCGAAGACCCTGATCCACCACTCATTGGTTTCCACCAGCGCCAACGCAGTCGCGGCCGACATCAACAAGCAGATAGCGATCGCAATTTGGGCAACCACCGTGATCATCAGTGGTTCTTCGCCTCGTTTGATCCTTCCTGGTCGAGATAGTCGCGGACATAGACGATGGGGATGACGGCAACCAGCACAGCGGCAATGGGCGTTGCCAGCGCAAGGCCAAGAATGCCGAACAACACCCCGAAGAGGAGTTGCACCGCTATGATGAGCGCTGGCTGTAGCGACACCTTCTCCAGCTGAAAGAGCGGCGTGATCACGTAGCTCTCCAGCGCTTGCACCCCGACATATATTGCGAGAACGATCAGGAGTGTGCTGCGCCCTTCGGGCAGCGCAAGAAGCAGAGCAGGCACAAGGGCGATGATAGGTCCGATATTGGGGATGAAGGCAAGTAGTCCGGCGATCAAACCGAGCGCGAAGGCAAGCGGCACCCCCGCAAGCCACAAGCCTGTTCCCGTCAGCACACCGACAACTGCCATGGCAAGAAGCTGAGCGGAGAGCCAGTTGCGCATTGCCGCAGCAGCTGTTTGCAGCGCCTCGTCCCCGCGCTCGCGGATCGATGGAGCCAAGAGAACCGTCAAACCATGCTTGTAGACATTCGGAGCGAGGGCTCCGTACAAACCGATGAAGAGGATGACTACAAAGTTGCCCAGCGCTCCAAAAGTCGAGGAAACGGCCGACATTGTTTGTGTCCGCCCTTCCGATAAGAGGTAACCGGGCGTGAGGCGATCGAAGACCGGGGGACCCCAGGAATAGTCCTCGGCGCGTTTGCGGAAGGCCTCGACGGACTCGGGAAGCTTGCGCGTCAATTCGTCGACCTGCTCTGCGATTGCTGGCGCGATCGCAATTCCGAAAGCGGCAAACGCAAGAACGACCGCCAACAGGAAAAGTCCGATACCCCATCCATCCGCAATACCGAACTTGCCCGCAATCCAAGTTCCGCTTCCATGGATAAGCACTGCCAGGAGCACACCCGCAAAGACGATCAGCAGGACGTCGGGCGCCAGCAAGAGCAAGGCGGCAAACGTGGCCATGAGCACCAGCAGTGATGTCGAGCGTCTGGTCATGTTCCTCCAGGTTAGAAAACCAAACGCCGGCGGCCGGGATCAGTTGCTGACCAGGACGGCAGCAGCAGGTTGTGTCGAGTGGCTGAGGCCCGGTCGCGGAGGAAAAGGAGCCGCCGCGCCCTCCGCCACCCTCCGAAACCCGCATCGTCAAGCAGGTGCTGTGATGCAGGCAGAAGACAAGGCTTCCGCCTAAAGACCTGCGGGTTCAGGGAACCGAAGACCGACTTGGATTCATTTGGCAGCGCTGGCGCTGGCGCGGAGATCGAAAAAGTGGCCCGTGCAAACTTGCGCTCGATAGTGACCAGCGCAGCAAGATTGTGGAAGCGCCAGCAACGCTTGGTGGTCCATCCTCGCGGCCAACGCAATCAGGCCTGCCACCATTTTAACTCCGATAGCTGGTGCCGGGCGCAAATGAGTCGGCAGCGGTTTGGAAAACGGAGGCGTGCAGCTGGATCGAACAGGGTTTCGGCCTTCGACAGGCCTGCGCAGCTACGATACGGCCATCTGGTACGCTGACCGTCCCAGGAATGTCTGGACAGTTCCCGAGCGCAATGGCGTCTCGGCGGTTCTGAAGGTCAACGACAACGTGACCGAAATAGAAGGGCCCGATACGTTTCACGATATCTTGCTGTTCGCGACCGCCGTTGCCACCGACGTTCGCTTCCACACGTTCCGGCTCAGCGGCACAAACAAGCTGCAATCGCCTCGTCCGCGCCAGGTCATGATCCTCCCCGAGGGAATTTCCACCAATGTGCATGCGCAAGGACGCTACGAGCTGCTGCAGGTTCACTTCGAACGTGCGCGTCTGCGCGAACTGACCGAGGATGCGGCGGGCCGGGACTTCAGCCTCGACCAGGTCGACTGGGCGCACGATCCCGCGATCAGCTTCCTGGCAGCGCAGCTTTGCCGGGAACAGGCCGATCCGGGACTGGCAAATCGCAGCCTGGTTGATGCGCTGCTCATAGAACTCGGCGTGATGTTGGTCCGGCGTCATTCAAACTTCGCAGGGCGCAGCTTGACAAGGGGAGCGGCATCGCTCGCGAATGAACGCTACAACCGTGTCGTAGAATATGCCGAAGCCAACCTGTCAGGCGACATTTCGATCGACGACATGGCCAAGGTGGCATGCCTGTCGCCATTCCATTTCACACGTGCATTCAAGGCCCGTACGGGCGAAAGCCCGCACCGCTGGCTGATGCGCCGCCGCGCCGCGCGGGCGCGCGACTTGCTGGTAGCCGGTCAAACGCCGATCGCCCAGGTCGCCGCAGCGTGCGGCTTCTCCTCGCAAAGTCACTTGAACGACGTGTTCCGGCGACTGGACTTCGCGACGCCGGGAAGTCTGCGCGCAAACAACACCGCCGGCAGCGCCAATCATCAGTTGCTGGACCGAGCGCAACGGCCGTCTTCCGCGCTTTTGCCCGACGGGTGATGAGCGCAGGTATACGGAAAACCGTGGCAGTCTCGCGGAAGATCGACCGGCCCGTCCGGGGATAGATGGTCGGGCGAGCCGATGTTGCGGGCTCATCATTCCGACGGAGACCAAACAATGTTCCTGATTTCATCGAAGGGCGCAAGATCTGCGTTCCTTGCCATGTCAACCAGCATCTTGGCGCTTTCGCTGCCTAACTTGGCGGCAGCAGAAGTCGTCGTGCGTGGCGTCGAAGGTGCACCGCTGCATGAGGCGCGGCCGGCGCCGGGCGCTCTGCTGCCCGACGAAAAGATCGTTGTGGCGCAGCCCTCGCCATCGGAGGTCAATCCAAGCTTTCTAGGTCCCGTACTGCTAATGAAGTCGGCGCATATCGACCTTGAAAAAGGCACGATGACGGTGCCGCTACGCAAGGGACGAATGGAAAGCGGCGAGCTCGTATGGTCCGTGCTGACAGACGTTACTGACGAGAACCTTGCCAATCTGCATGGCATCAACTACTCGGCCAAGCTGGCCTACGGACTGATCGGCAAGGCCACGCGCAGCGCCCGTATCGAGAAGGACGGCACCTTCGTGTTCGCTTCCGGCACTGTCGACTTCTCGCCCGTCCATTCGGTCACACCCGGCGATGCCCCGAACTTCTTCCCGCCCAAGGCCGTGCAGCCGGGCGCGGTCGGGGATGCCGACTATTCGCCGCTTGTCCAGTTCGAAAACGGAAAGAACGCAGTTTTCAACATGCCCATGGTTGCATTCAATGCGTCGGAAGAAGCGCTGAACGCCATGTGCGACGGCAATGTCGACAAGACGATCGTCCACGACAAGGTGGTGTCGATCTGCCCGCGCGACGGCACGGTGACGCTGCAGATGACGCTTGGCTACACCTTCGGCAAGCCAATCTTCTATCTGTCGACGGAAGCAAATGACCCGGCCGTTGCCACGCTCGAAGGCGCCATACTCACGCCGGCGCTGAACGATACCCCCTTTGCGCTGGAAGATGCCGCGCCGGGCGAATCGGCCGAGCGCATCTACGTCTTCATCAATGGTCCCACCGGCACCGACCATCCGTTCCGGCAGGGAATCAACTCCGCACTCTCTGACGGCGGACACGGACCACTGAACGTACTAGGCGGCGTTCCGACCATCAACCTCGACTACAGCCCGATCTGGCGGCTTTTCCCGGTGCTCTGGACCGAAGAGGCGATCGAGAAGGGCTGGCGCACGAAACTCACCAATGCAATCGACATCGAGAATGCCGGCGCGAAGGGTATCGTCGTATCGGTCGCCGGCGGCCCGCCCAAGGCAGTCGGTTTTCTAGTGAACTGCCCGGTTGTCTATCGCGTCAACTGATGGAGCGGCGGATCCGGGTTTCTCCCCCTGGATCCGCCATTTCGCAAGGAAATCACGCTAGAAAGGCGCTAGCCATGTTTGAAACTCATTTCATGATCTGTGTGATGTCCATGGCGGTGTGCGCGGGTTCGCTGACGCTTGCCGCTGCCGAATCCGTCATCATGGAAGTCGGCGAGGCTGGAAAAAGACCTGTTGTATTCGCGTTCGAACGCGGCGGCGAGAATCCGTCGATCACGGTGCGCACGGAAATGACCGGCGTCGCCGGTTCCCGACTGACCGTGCGCATCGACCGGGCGCCCGTGCTGGCGCTCGATCATATTTTTTCCGAGGCGGAGTGCAGCTTTCCAAACGGCGGCGCCAGCATGTGCGAGATCGTGCTCGGGCCCGATCACCCGGCGACTGCGCCGCTGGTTCTGGGCTTCAAGCGTGGCAAGGAGGCACATGTGCAAATTGAGGATGCCGGTGTCATGCGCATGGACAACACAATATCGCTGAAGGGGTTTACGCGACGCTTTGGTGCATAAAACGATGGACCGGTGTGGCGTTGTCGTTTCAGCATCACGAGCCTGCCGCAAGGCGACGCCATTGCGACGGCGCCATGCCCGTCTCCCGCCGGAAAGCTGCGCAGAAATGCTGATGCGAGCCGAAGCCGCAGGCGAGGGCAACTTCCGTGATCGGATCGGTTCCGGCGAGAGCGACCTTCGCACGTTCGATGCGCCGGAGCATCACAAAGCGGTGGGGCGTCAATCCCGTTGCCTGGCGAAACGCCGTGGCAAAGTGGTATTTGCCAAGCCCGGCAACGGCGGCGAGCCGTTCCAGCGACAGGTCCTGGTCAATCCAGGCCTCGACTGCCTCGGTTACCGCGCGCAAGCGCCATGGCGACAAAGCCCCGGCGCGCGGCGCCATCGCATTGCCGCTGCCTGATGCATGAAACCCGACCAACCGCATGCCGATAAGCAGTGCGCGCAAGTCCATCTCGGAACGCGAGGGCGGTGACACCGCGTCGATGCCGCGCCGCACATATTGATCCAGCATCAACCGCAGTTCCGCGTCTCGCGCAAAAACGCGGTCGTCGCGCAATTGCGGTGCGTCGCCATGTTCAAGTTCGCGGGCAGCATCGGCCACAAGTCCGGGCTTCAGGTAGTAGTGCCGGCCCGTTGTATCGCCAGGTGCTATCCAGCGTCGGTCATAGCCCCCCGAATAAAGCAGGATTGCATCCGCTTCCTGCCCGCCCGCCCGACCGCGCCATGCGCCATCCATCCGGATGAACGCCGGACCTTCGTCAAGGACACTGAGTGTTGCATGGTCGAGCGCGGGTAGCGAAACGTCGAAGCCCACTGGTGCGCGCCAAAGGCAAAACGCAAGATCCCACGCTTCCTTGACGCCGATCACGCCGCTGGTCTGCGCCTGCAGCAAAGCCGGCAACATGATGCGGGCCTGAGGTGGCGTCTCGTCGAAAGCATGTCGCATTTGAACTTCCGGATGTTGTACCAGCCAGACCACTTGCGGGCGGCAAGTTATTTGTCGGCTACCAGCCAGACGGTAGGAGAGGCGAAAAGACTTGGTCAATAAAACATGACGCACGATGCAGACACAAATATGTGACAAAAATCGCTTCGTAGTGGCGTCAGCCGGGTTTGCGGCATTTCTGGCTCTGGTACGGGAGTGGTCAGCAAAAGGCGCGGGCGTATAGACCGTCGGGCAGCCTAAGACAGCAGGAAGTGAAAGCCAAAGGGTTTCTACAAACCTAAGGCTGCATCACATCAGAACCCGGCCTGGGTATTCGGATTGTAGCCGTGAAACCATTCTGCGAGCGATTGAAGCTGAGCGAGCCGCCGTGAGCCCTTGCCACCTGGTCCGCTATTGCAAGACCCAGTCCGGTACCGCTGCCGGTCCGGGCCGAGTTCCCGCGCGCAAAAGGTCTCACCAGCGCTTCGGCGTCAGCGGGATCCATGCCGGGTCCGGAGTCGCTCACTTCGAGGACCAGGTCACCGCCAGTCGTTTCCGCCGATACCCGCACCGGCAGGGCTCCGTGGATGAAGGCGTTCCTCAAGAGGTTGCCGATCGCCCGGACCAACGCTTCTTTCTTGACCGTCACCTGCAGGTCCGGAGGGAATGAAACTTCCACGCGATCTGTCGCACCTGTCAGCTCCACGGCCGACTTTATGATTTCCCCAAGCGAAACCTGTTGCACCGGCTCTTCCGCAAAGCCGCGAGCGTGTTCGAGAAACTGTTCGAGCATGGTGTCGATCCGGTCGACCTGCTTTTGCGCGCCCCCTACGAGTTCCGGGTCGGCGTCATCGAGCATCGCTAGCGACAGGCGAAGCTTGGTCAAGGGAGTTCGCAGGTCGTGACTGACGCTGGCAAGCATAATCGCCCTTTCCGCTTCCGCCAACCGGATACGCTGCATCATCCCGTTGAGCGCGCGCGACACGGCGGCTATTTCTCGCGGCCCGGTTTCAGCCAGTACCGGCAAGGTCTTCACATTCTCAATCCGGTTGACCTGCTGTTCGAGACTGCTCAATGGCCGGGTCACGCGACGCTGAAGCGCAATGCCGCCCACGAAAGCCGCCAGCAGGGCTATCGCGGAGACCGCCAGGAGACCGTGGATCGGGTCGCCGAGACGACGTGTGCGGATTGATATCCAGACGGGTGGATCATCGGCGGGCAAGCGCATCCAGAACCAGCCTTGATCATCCAGCCGCCACTCGGTAGCAACGAAGCTTCCACGCCGTGCCTCCAGCGCCTCCAGAAAGAAGCGACCAAAGAGACTGGGCGCTACGCCCACATTCTCGGGCGGGGAACTGGCGACCTTGACGCTCAGGTCTTCCTGATCGTCAATGATCTGCAGGATTGCGACACGTTCGGTCGAATCCACGCGATCGAGCGATCGAGCAAGCACATCAAGAAGGTCGGCGGTAATGCTGGCGCCGATTTCGGCCGCCGGGCGGATCACCAGGAAGCTGACCAGAACGAATGACAGCACCAGGGCGGCGATGTTTGTGCCGAGCAGGACCGCAATGGTCTGCATGCGAAAGGTCTTAATCATTTCGGACCGCGAGGACATAGCCCACACCCCATACCGTCTTGATCATTTGCGATTGTTCGCCGGTATCTCCAATCGACTTGCGCAACCGCGCAATCTGGACGTCGATCGCCCGATCGTTGACTTCCGCGTCCCGGCCGAAGGCCCGCTCGATGAGTTGCGCACGAGTCAGCGGGCGGCCACTGCTTCGTGCAAGGGCAGCCAGCAGAGCAAACTCGCGGCCCGTCAGTTTCAGCGCCAGTCCGTTGCGCGATACCGTCATGGCAGCGATGTCGATGCGCAAAGGTCCCGAATGAATCACCCCGTCCGAGAGGGGTGATCCGCCCGCACGCGTCCTGCGCATTACGGCGGTCAGTCGCGCCACGAGCTCCCGTGGCTCGAACGGTTTAGGCAGATAATCGTCCGCGCCCGTCTCAAGTCCGATAATCCGGTCGATCGGATCCCCGCGGGCCGTGAGCATCACGATCGGCGTCTGGTCGCCGGCGACCCTTAGACGGCGGCAGATTGCAAGGCCATCTTCTCCTGGCATCATCAGGTCAAGAACGATGGCGTCGGCTGGCCCGCGCGACAATTCACGGTCAAGGGCGCGACCGCCGGCAGCCTCGCGCGTGTCGAACCCGTGTCCGGAGAGGTAGCGGCGCAGAAGCGCCCGAAGCTCGGGGTCGTCGTCGACGACGATGATTCGGTTCGGCTTGCTATTCATGAACGTCAAACTCGCATGGACTGGCTGAGGCGAGAGAACGAAATTGCATCAAACTGTTTCAAAGCGCCCGTCTTGAAACATTGCGACATGAAATAGGCTTTCCACGCAATGCCCATGAAACACGACACCCATACAAAGCGAGGGTGGCCGGATGACCGGCCGGTGATGCAGATCGAAAGGAACTTACCTTGTGCAAAGCACCCGCAATTAGCAAATTCGCCCCCAACCTTGGCGTCGGAATAGTTGTGTTACTAACCCTGACGAATCCTGCGCTTTCTGCAGATACCGATCAGGAAAAGGGAGCGGCAAATTTTCGCCTGGCCGACACGAACTCAGACAATGCGTTGAGTAGCGAGGAGTTTGTCGCCTTCATCGATCTCAACGCCGCAGCCAATCTGGGGCGTGCAGCGACGATAAAGAAACGTCGAGCTTACGACACGGCGTTTTCGCGTGTCGATGCAAATGGCGACAGCATGGTCACGCCTGCTGAACTTCAAGGACCGGGGTTCTGATTGAGCCACGGACACGCCCGGCGCAGGTTCGCCATGAGGCCGGCCTGATTTCAGGGTGAAGATCGAAAGAAATATTCATGACGAAACCAGTCGAACCACCTGTTGGGCCGCAAGAGAGGGTGGCGCTTCCGCTGCTCGAAAATGGCAAGGGGTCGGGCGCGCGTACGCGCGTACGTTCTTCCTCACTCTTTCTGCGGATCGTCTCTGTGATCGCGCTCCTCTTTGCCGGCGCGGTGGGTGGTCTCTATTTCCAGGGGCCCTGGTTGAGGACCTTCTTTGATCTGACCTCGCTGGAACCGGGAGCAGGCGCCCGGCAACCGATTGCAATCCCTGTTGACCGGATACCTTCCCCCGAGCGAGTGGCGGACATACAGGGCGGGGACGTTCTGGCGCTAGGCGAGTTGCGCCCGCGTGACGGCATCGTTGTCGTCGGAGCTCCATTCGGTTCGGGTGATGCGCGCGTCAGACAACTCCTGGTGTCGGAGGGCGACAGGGTGAAGGTTGGCGCCCTGCTGGCCGTTCTTGACAGCATCATCCAGTACGAGGCGGCGGTGTTGACGGCAGAAAACAACGTGAACACCAGCCGTGCCATACTGGCCCAGAAGAAAGTGCAGGTCGCTTCAGCGGAAGCCGAGACCCGGGCGAGCCTGGAGAGTGCGCGCGCCTCGCTTGCCCTTGCGCAGTCGGCTTTGGTTCGCGCGAAGAACCTTTTCGGGCGAGGCACGGCGGCAGAGGCTACCCTCGAAGAGGCCCAGTCGCGCGCCGATGCCGCACGAGCCGATGTGACACGGCTCGAAGCCACGCTCTTGCGATACCAGCCAGTGCCGGATGGCGTGCCCGTGGATGTCAGCGTTGCCGAAGCCGACCTGGCCTCCGCAGAAGCGGCTCTCCAGCGGGCCGAGCGCGATCTCGACCGAGCCCGCATTTATGCCCCTCGCGACGGACTAATCATCGACGTGGCGGTGCGTGAGGGCGAGCGGCTGCCCCAGTCAGGGCTTCTGCGCATGGGAGATACCGCGACGATGGAAGCAGAACTGGAGGTTTTCCAGTCGAACGTCAGTCGCGTCGAAGTCGGGCAGCCGGTCTCCATTGCCTCCGAGGTGACGGGCAGTGCCCCGCTGCTGGGCCGCGTCGCAAGGATCGGCACGATTGTCGGCCGGCAAAGCGTTACGGATGACGATCCGGCGGCAAACACGGACGCGCGGATCGTCAGCGTGATCGTCGAACTCGATCACGCCTCCAGCGCCCGTGCGGCAATGTTTGCGGGCCTTGAAGTGGTCGCCCGTATCTCGGTTTCCGGCGGCCCCAACGGCGGGGATGGAAAGTGACATCCATTCTGACGAAGCTTTTCGGCCGACTGCCCATCGGTTTTCTGCAATTGACACACAATCGGGGACGGCTGTTGGCCGCCCTCGCCGGGGTTGCATTTGCGAATGTGCTGGTATTTGTGCAGCTTGGTCTCGCAGCCTCAATGCTGGAATCTGTCGCCACGCCCTACCGCCTTTTTCGCCCAGATCTGCTGATGATCTCGGCGAGCGGCGCCGAGACCCTTTCAGACGCTTCCAAGATACCGCACCAGTGGTTGATCCGGGCCCTTGCGCACCCGGACGTGAAGGCGGGGACCGCGATTCACCTGGGACAAGCGAAGTGGTTGTCCGGTCAAAACACATCTTCCTCGATACAGTTCATAGCACTCAGCCCCGATGCCACGACATTCGTCCGGCAGGATCTGGCTGCTCCTCTTGTCAGCCTGGCTCTCGAGGATACGGCCCTGGTGGATTTGAGTACCAGGTTTATCGACATGCGAACTTTCCGCAGCGCCAGTCCAGACGCTGCGATCAACTTCGAGATGCAAAGCCGTCAGCTTCGGGCGATCGGATCGGTGTCGATCGGGGGCGGCTTTGGTGGGGATGGCGTTTTCCTCGTTTCCGACCAGACATTCTTCCGTCTCTTTCCGCAACGAAGTTCTGCCGCGCCCAGTCATATCATGCTGGAAATTCGTCCCGGAGCAAATCCCGACAGGGTTGCCGAGGAACTCGCCCAACTCTATCCGGCGGACGCCGTTCGCATCCGCCCGATGCAGAAAGCGATAGCGGAGGAACAGCGCTACCAGATGACCGAGCGGCCGACCGGGCTGATCTTCGCCTTCGGCGTCGGCATCGGTCTCATCGTCGGGATCGTGATCGCCTATCAGGTACTGGCAACGGACGTCGCGGACCACATCCGCGAATATGCCACCTTCAAGGCCGTGGGCTACCGGATGCGCTTCTTTGTCGGCGTCATCCTGGAGGAGGCGATGATTCTTGCCGCGATCGGGTTCTGGCCGGGTCTCGCCGTCTCGCAGCTTTTTTACATGACACTGGCGCATCTCACCAACATTCCGATTTTCATGACCCCAGATCGCGCCTTCGCCGTCTTCATCGGGACCGTCGCGGCCTGTTCCCTGTCCGGCCTGATGGCAATCCGCAAGCTCAAGGCCGCCGATCCGGCCGACCTTTTCTAGAGGCAAACAGTGGACGAGACGCCAATAGCCATATCGGGCCTGAACCACACTTTCGGGGTCGGGGAGGCCGGAAAGCAGGTGCTTTACGATATAGACCTGCGGGTAGAGCGAGGTTCGCTCACCGTCTTGATGGGACCTTCCGGGTCGGGCAAGACCACACTGCTGACCCTGATGGGCTGCCTTCGCGACGTCCAGGCGGGAAGCGTGCGGTTGTTGGGCCATGAACTCTACGGCGCCGACGAAGAGACACAGATCTCTTTGCGCCGCCGGCTAGGCTTCGTGTTTCAGGCTCACAATCTCCACGACAGCCTGACGGCCCGGCAAAATGTGCTGATGGGTCTTCAGGTGCACGGCCGGGGAACATCACACCATCACCGGCGGGCGGTCAGTCACATGCTCGAAACGCTCGGGCTGGGCGAACGCATGGATTACCTACCCGCCAATCTTTCGGGCGGGCAGAAGCAGCGTGTCGCCATAGCGCGTGCGCTCGTCTCCAATCCGGAGGTGGTCTTTGCGGATGAGCCCACCGCCGCGCTGGACAAGGCGAGCGGCCTTGCCGCCGTTACGCTGCTTAAGGATCTCGGCCGGCTTCGCGGCACTACCACGGTCATGGTCACACATGATCCGCGCATTCTTGAACTCGCTGACAAGATCGTCACCCTCGAGGACGGAGCGATACTGCGCCACAAGGTGCCTGCGCATGCCGGATAAAGCCTGGCAAGAGAACCGTGCCGCCTTGGGTAGTTTCCCGGCCCGACCGCTTAGAATGAGACTGTCTGCTTTCTGCTTCGACACGCCAAAACCAGACTGACAGCAGTCGGCCACCCCTTTGGGCCGTTCTTCAACCCAAATCCCTCAAGAATCAATCCAATCGCTACTCCAACCCCTCTTTCCCTTGTTCCACTTGCCGGACCTGGCATTTGCGCCCGACAACGTTGGGCCGCTACAGCGTTTGGGGGTTTTTTGGGGATGCGAATCTCTATTTTAAAAAAGGTTGATTAATTTCAAATAATTAGGTGAAGTAAATGGCGGAGGGGGTGGGATTCGAACCCACGGTACGGTTTCCCGCACGACGGTTTTCAAGACCGTTGCCTTAAACCACTCGGCCACCCCTCCTAGAATTCGGTCATGCCCAAGAAGCGCGGGCATTTCAAGTGCAAAGAAAAA
>JBGSJA010000159.1:0-4268 GCA_041742235.1 Salaquimonas sp.
GCAACCGCATCGTGGCGGGCAGTGCCGCCACGCCGCTGCAATGCCGCGCCAACCACGGGATAACGCGCATCCTTCGAAATGTTCAGCGGCGGGCAGAAGGCCTTTGCTTCTTCCGGCGTCAGCCATTCGTTGTCGACGCCGTTGAGCCGGTTGGCGTGGACGTGGCGCTTCAGCACCTGGATGTCGTGAATGTTGTGGGCCAGCATCATGACGCCGCGCGGCGAATACATGACGTTGTAATTCAACTCCTGCGAAAGCCCTTCCCACAGCTTGACCGAATGGTCGTAGATGCCGGCCGATTCGTCGTAGAGGTAGTTGGAACGGATGATGGTGGTGTTGCGCCCGGTATTGCCGCCGCCGAGCCAGCCTTTTTCCAGCACCGCAACATTGGTAATGCCGTGTTCCTTGGCGAGGTAATAGGCGGTTGCAAGGCCGTGCCCGCCCGCGCCGACGATGATGACGTCGTACTGCGCGCGCGGCTCGGGATTGTCCCACTGTTTTTCCCAGCCGGAATTGCCGCGCAAGGCCTCGCGCACGATCTGGAAACCGGAAAATTTCCGCATGAAAAGCGCCTCTCGCCGCAGGGCTGCCCGTTTGAACCTGCGATACCATAAACAGACCGCAGCATGTCAATTGCCGGTTAGCGACCCGCGATGACGCGGATGACGGATGCGACGCATTGCTCGCACGCGGCAGCGTGCGGTTCGCCTTGACGCTGATGCAGGCTTGGTCTATGGAACCGGCGGCTTGCGGCGCGCCCGTTAACAAACGTGTGGCGCGCTGTATCATTTTCGGCGGCAGAGCTGCCTCAAAATTCCGGTTAGTGACATGAAGATCAAGAACTCGCTCAAGTCCCTCAAGGGCCGCCACCGCGCCAACCGGCTCGTACGCCGCAAGGGCCGTGTGTACATCATCAACAAGGTCAACCCGCGCTACAAGGCGCGTCAGGGCTGATTTTCGGCGGGTCCTGAAATTTTGGTTTGACGCAGCGCATTGCGGGACTAAATTCCCGGAATGCGCTTTTTGTCGTTTGCCCTCGCCCTGATCTTGACCCTGCCGGCTCCGCTGCAAACCGCTGCGTGGGCGCAAGACGTTACCACTCCGGCGGAAACCGGCGATACTGCGGTCCCCGCGGATGCCGGTGCAGCCAAGACCGCTCCTGAACCGACTCTCGATGAGCTCTTCTCGCAGCTGAAGCGCGAGACCAAACCGATCCCCGCGCGCCGCACCGCGCAGCAGATCGTCGCGAAGTTGAACGATTCGGGATCGGCGACCGTAAACATGCTGATGGGCCGGGCGGCGACTGCGATGTCGGCGGAGAAAAACGCGCTGGCGGAAGACATGCTCACGCAGGTCATCGTGCTGGCTCCCGATTTCGCCGAAGGCTGGAACCGGCGCGCGACGCTGAAATACGCCATGGGCGATATCGGTGAATCGCTCGCCGATATCGAAAAGGTGCTGGCGATCGAACCGCGCCATTTCGGCGCGCTTTCAGGTTTCGCCTCGATCCTGCAAAAGACAGGCGAAGACCGCAAGGCGCTGAAGGTCTGGTACCGGTTGCTGGCGGTTTATCCGGCCTTGCGCGAGGCGCAGGAAGCCGTCATCGAACTTGAGGAAAAACTCGCCGGCGAGCGCGCCTGACCCTGCCTTGACCAAGCGGATCGCCATGCTCCTCCTCACCGTGATCATCATCCTGGCCGGCGCAACGCGCTGGCTTGCCTGGCAAGCGGAGCAGCGTTTTCCCGCGAGCGGACAATTCGCCACCATTGACGGCGTGAAACTGCACTATATCGACGTTGCGGGCCGCCCCGACAGCGACCTTCTGCCCATGGTTTTCCTGCACGGGGCGAGTGGCAATGCGCGCGACCCGCACGGCGCCTATGCGCAGGCGCTGGCGGGCCGGGCGCGGCTAGTCTTTGTCGACCGCCCGGGTGCCGGTTATTCCCAGCGGGGCGGGCCGGGCATGGAGGCGCCGGACGCGCAAGCAAGGCTGATCGCCGGCCTGATGGAACATCTGAAGATCGAGCGGGCCGTCATCGTCGGCCATTCCCTGGGCGCATCCATCGCGGTGGCGCTCGCGGTGGATCATCCGCAGCGTGTCGCCGGGCTGGTGCTGACTTCGCCCGCCACGCATCCATGGCCGGGCGGGGCGGTGACCTGGTACTACAACATGGCCAGTTTTCCGGTTCTGGGCCGCGTATTCTCGGAGACGCTGGCAGTGCCTTTCGGACATCTTCTCTATCCCCGTGCGGTCAAGTCGGTTTTCGCGCCAAACCGCGTTGTCGCGAATTTCGACCGGCGCTCGGGCACGCAACTGGTGCTTCGACCGGGCAATTTCCTCCACAATGCGCGCGATGTCGCGGGCCTTTACCAACATGTGTCGCGGCTCGCGCCGCGCTATCGCGAGATTAAGGCGCCCACCGTCATCGTGACCGGCGACAGCGACGCCGTGGTGCTGGCCGAAATCCATTCGGAAGGCCTTGCCCGCGACATTTCGGGATCGAAACTTGTTTGGTTGGAGAGGACCGGGCACTCGCCGACCTACACCGCAACGGGCAGGATCGTCGCCGAAATCGAAACGCTCAATGCGAAAATGCTGGCAATTGCCCGCAACTAGATACCGGCGCGACCGTCGCTGGAGACGAAGGCGATGCGCAGCATGTTGGTCGATCCCGGCGTGCGCAACGGAACGCCCGCGGTGATGATCACCCGGTCGCCGGGCGCTGCGAAATCTTCGTCAACGGCGATGCGGCAGGCGCGGTTGACCATGTCGTCAAGATCGACGGCATCCTCGGTCACCACGCAATGCAAGCCCCAGGCAAGCGCCAGACGGCGGGCAGTGCGCGCCACCGGCGAAAGCGTGACGATCGGCCGGGAAGGACGCTCGCGGGCGGCGCGAAGCCCGGTTGCGCCGGAAGCCGTGTAGCAGATGATCGCTGAAAGGTTCAGCGTCTCGGCAATCTCGCGCGCCGCCAGCGATACGGCGTCGGCGCCGGTCGCCTCAGCTTCCGGCCGCTGGGCGGTGATGATACCGCGATAGTGCATGTCCTTCTCAACATGCTCGGCGATGGAATTCATGGTCGATACGGCCTCGACCGGATAGTCGCCGGCAGCCGATTCGGCCGAAAGCATGATGGCGTCGGCGCCTTCGAACACGGCTCCGGCGACGTCCGAGACCTCGGCCCGGGTCGGTACCGGCGAGGAAATCATCGATTCCAGCATTTGCGTCGCGACGACGACCGGCTTTCCGGCCCTACGGCAGCGGCGCACGATCTGCTTCTGGATGCCCGGCACCGCCTCGAGCGGCATTTCGACGCCAAGGTCGCCGCGCGCCACCATGATCGCCTCGGCAAGGTCGATGATGTCGTCGATGCGGGCAAGCGCCTGCGGCTTTTCGATCTTTGCCATGACGGCGACGCGGCCCCTCGCGATCTTGCGCACTTCCGCCAGATCTTCCGGCCGCTGCACGAAGGACAGCGCCACCCAGTCGACTTCTGCGGCAATCGCGGCTTCAAGGTCCTTGCGGTCCTTTTCGGTCATGGCGCTTTCGGAAAGCTCGGTATCGGGCAGGCTAACGCCCTTTCGGTCCGAAAGCTTGGTGCCGTTGACCACCTCGGCAAGCACCGAGGTCGGCGTGCACTTGATGGCGGTCAGGCTCACGCGGCCGTCATCGACCAGGATGCGATCGCCGGGTTTCAGCGCGGCCAGGATTTGCGGGTGCGGCAGTTGCACGCGGGACTGGTCGCCCGGCGCGGGATTGCTGTCGAGCGTGATCCTGTCGCCCGCCTTCACCGCGATCTTGCCTTCGGCGAACTTGCCAAGGCGGTGCTTGGGTCCCTGCAGGTCGCACAAGATGCCGATAGGACGGCCGTTGTCGGTTTCGACCTCGCGAATGATGGCGACGAGCGCGCGCATGGTCTCGTGGTCGGTATGGCTCATGTTGATGCGGAACACGTCGGCGCCGGCGAGAAAGAGCTTGTTGATCATCTCCCTCGTGTTGGAAGCGGGCCCAAGCGTGGCGAGTATCTTGACGCGGCGGTTACGGCGCATTGGCGGTGACTTTCTTTCGGGCAGGAGAATCCCGCCGGTTACTGCGCGGGAGCGGGCTCGCTCTGACCCTGCTCGGTCAGGCGCACCATCCAGCTTTCCTTGTTCGATGTGTCGATTTCGAAGAAGCCGGTCTTGCGGAAGCCGCGCTGATAGCATTCCTCGACGCCTTCGATGCGGAATTCGCGGTCCGAGGTGCACATGGTCATCTCGCCGCCCCA
>JBGSJA010000160.1:0-27958 GCA_041742235.1 Salaquimonas sp.
CCAGAGCTGGCGAGCTGGATCTTCTGCTTGTCGGTCGTCACGACCTCCAGGCCGGTATCATAGTCGATCGTGAAGTTCTGTTGCGCCGCCATGTAGTCGGACATGGCCTTGAGAATAGCCTTGGCCTCGGCTTCCGCGGCAAAAGCCCCAGCGGGCAATGCGATGGCGAATGCGGGCAAAGCTGCGATGGCGATCGATCGCATGGCTTGTTTAAGCATCATCGTTTCCTTCGGGTGATTGTTCGACAGTTCCAAGATGCAAGGCATGACGAAAAACGGGCTTGCCTTTTTTGGTCGCTTGATCGGCCTTCCGGCAACGGAAGGTTGAAGTTTGCGGCGGCCTGTCCCTGAAAATTCCGCCGGCTCGCAGCTTACTCCCATTCAGACAAAAAGAAATCTATGCGACTACTTTCTCCGGTTCATGACGGCTTTCGAGGTTTTTCGTCTTGGATCTCGACTCGATCGCCCGAACAATTTCCATGAATGCCAATGCAGCGGGCGGCAGGGAGCGCCCCCGCCGCCAGATGAAACCGTAATTGGCTTTCATCCATTCCACCCCGACCACGGGCACGCGAACCAGTGAACCGTTCGACAAGTCATCCGCGATCAGATCGGCAAGCCCCGCGGAAACCGCGTTCCCGGCCTTCACGACCTGGCGCATGGCAGTAAAATTCTCGACCGCAAGGCGGGGGATGATACGCTCACCACGTTCGTCGAAGACACCGTAGGATCGCTCGCCATCCGGCAGATGCGGCCGCCAGGCAGACGGCAGGCTTGTACCAACCCACGGGAACTGCATCATTTCTTCGAACGTAACCGTGCTGCGCCCGGACAGCGGATGTCCTGCGCGCGCAAAAACAACAAGGACCTCCTCGCGCACAAGCTCTGTCTCAAGGTCCGGATGGCCGCGCGCCTGGGTGACATCGGCAAAGCCGAGATGGCTCGCCCGGTTCAGCACATCATCAATGACGGATACCCAGTCCCGCACCATTACCGCGCACCGAAGCTTGGGATGGCGTTGCGAAAGCACGCCCATTGCCTGCTGGCCTGAAGCCTCCGCCGCAAAGATGCCCGCACTGATTTGCAAGGTTCCGCTGTCGAGGCCCTTGGCCATTTCCAGTTCGTGCTGCAACTCGAAGAAGCCGTTGAGGATCGAATCGCTGTGCGCCAGAACGATCTCGCCGAACTCGGTGGGCGTTACCGTGCCGGACCGGTCGAACAGCCGCGCCCCGATAATTTCCTCGAGATGGTTCAGGCCCTTCGACAAGGCGGGCTGGGAAATGCCGAGCGTTTCCGCAGCGCGGCCAAAATGCTTGTGTTCCGCCAACGCCTTGACAATCTCAAGGTGTCGCGCCGATTGCACCATAACCATGAAGTATCAAATCCCCACCATCCATTCCGCATGGTTATGTACATGAAACCTGACACTGTAGCAATTGTTACTTTACGTAAACCAACAGTTTCCTCAGTGGCGCCTGCCCTTGCCCTTCCGTTTGCAGGGCCAATGCCAGTGGCGGTTCGGGCCGATGTCGACATGCGGCGGCGAGCATCCGTAGGTTCCCGTGCCGCCTCCACCGTTGGCGCGCCAGTATTTCACGATCCGCCCGGCTCCCACGCCGGAGATGCGCACATCGGCGGCCATGCAGCGCAGGTGATAGCTGTTCTTCACGCCGCGATTGTTCCTGCTGTTGCGGCAACCTGAAGTGACGATGACCGTCTTGCCGAAATTTCCGGCCATCGAGCGAAGGCGCTTGACCAGTTTCGGATGCAGTCCGGCCGATTTCCCGGTGATTGGCGCAAGGGGGATCGCTTCCCCCGGTACAGCGACCGCGAGGGTCGCAACAAGGCAGGTCCGCATCAACATTGATCATGCCCTTTCCGGGCGAGGCTACGCATGCGCACGCCGGTCGCAAAAACAACCTGCGCAACCCTTTTGATGAGCGAAAGTTCCAGACTGGACATTGAATCAATCTGGCCAGTGGAACCAGAACCGCAATTTACCGCTTGCGGAAACATCTGTCAGGGCGGCGCAAACCGCCCGAGAAGGACGGCGGCGTGAAAGGCGCTGTCCCAACCCGCACGATCGGCAAGTCAAAGCCACGGGTGGCCCCCGGACCGCGGAACGAACATTGGCGAGGGCTGAACGCACTTTACGCCAGCAGGTTTCTCCAAGACCCCATCGACATGAGGTGGCAATAGATGATCGTCAACGCGCCGGATTTACGCAACGCCAGGAACGTCTCATCCGGCAGCGCACCGAGCTTCTTCTCATCGACGATGCGAAAGCCGGCAACGGCGGCCTTGCCGCCGCCCGGCAGCGTCACATTCGCCCTGCGCGCCACGGTAATGCCGGTGTCCATGATTTGCCGGACAAGCACCCCGGTCCGGTCCAGTTCGCTCTTGTAGGCTTTGCAGAAGGCTACCGCATTACGTGCCGTGGCGGAGGGCTTGCCGTCTGCTTTGTAAAGCGGCGCTCCTTCGGTCTGCGACAGTGCAGACGCGCCCGGATCGACGCCAAGCAACAAGCGCTTGCCCCCGTCGCTTTTTATGAAAATGAAAGGATACCGCCGCACATAGGCCGGAATGTAAGCGTCCTTGCGCCAGGCGCCGTCGGCATCGACGTGAAGGTTCACGCCTTCGGCATGGCCGGTCACGGCATAGGGCATGGCGTTATCGCCCTGGTCGGAGAAGACGACCGGAAAGTCTTGCGCAGCCGCGGGAATTTCCGACGCTGCAAGGATGATCGACGACATCTTCGCCGCGTGTCCGTAGCCCTGTGATGCCGCGAGCTTTAGGGCGCCGTGCCGGGTGGCCGAAAGCGCCTCGATGGCGGCATACATCGGCGGCAATGCCGGCTGCGCCCGATGTGGCGCGGGGGCTGTTTCGATGGGCGCGTTCGCCTCGTCATTCTCCGCAAGCTTGTGCTTCTTTTCAGCAGCCTTCGAGGCTGGCGTCTTCTTTTCCGGTGCCATGTCGCTGACCCTTACTTCTTGTTCTTGAGGGCCGCCAGCGCATCCGAAAGACCGGCGGTCGACATGGCGATCCGCAGCATCTGGCCGCTGGCGATGGGATATTGCACGCCGGGTTTCTCCGTCTTGAGAAACTGCTGCACTTTCGCGTCGTCGATCTCGAACAGGGTGAAACAGAAGTTCCCGTTGCAACGCACGACCTTGCCGGTTGCGATCTCGGCCTCACCGTCAACAATGGCTGCGGTCTTTTCCATCGAGACATCGACGACCGTTCGCATTCCGGCGACCAACGCCTCGCCACCCTTGGGATCCAGCGCAAAGACGAACCGGGCGATCTCATTGCCGGTATTGCGATTGGTGAAGACCTGCGCCGCTTCGCAAACGCGCTTCGTCTCACCGGCCGCTTCGGCGGGCTTTGCAGTGTCCTTCGGCTTTGCATCGGCCGGCTTCTCGCCGGCCGCAGCCTCTGGGGCCTTCTGCTGCGGCGCTGACACGACACTGGTGCATTCCACTGTCCAGGCCTGGTAGGATTCGGTGGATCGGCTGGGCGTGGGCGCCTCGGCCTCCTGCGCCAATGCCGGACAAGCGCAAAGCGCGCCAATGACAGCTAGTTGCAGGACGTTGTTGCGTGAACGCATGAATTTTCTCCGGTGGGAATGCGTTTGGAAATCAGAACTGGCGTGCGAAAATGTAGAGCTGCGGTCCGTTGATGGCTGCCAGGCGCCATCCTTCGTCCGCAAGGCCGCCGATGACGGCGGGGAGCACTTCCTGGATACGGGCCCGGGCCGGATCGCGAATCTCCATGACCGGCTTGCCCCCGTCCATTCCGGACAGGCCCGCGACACCCGTTGCCTCGAGGATCTGCAATGCCGCGCGATCCATGTCCGCGGGGGTCAGCACCTTGTATTCAACGCGCCGGTCGGTCTCGAGTGCGCGGAAGATGTAGCATTCCATCTTGTTGACTGCGCAAAGCAGCCAACCCGACATCCCGTATCGGTCCAACACCTTCGGCAGGATAGCTTGCGACTTGGCCGCCTCGATATCCGTGACGGTGAACCCGCCATCATTGCCCGGCCTCGCTGCACCGATCCGCGTCAGTTCATCGAAGATGCTGCGGTCAAGTTCAGACACGGTAACGACCATGTACTGCGCAGCTCCGCCCATGGGCGGAGCAGGCTTGCGAACCATTGCGGATGCCTTGCCCATGCTTCAGAAACGGGCAACGAGCCGGAAGTGCAGCTGGCCTTCATCCGCAAGTGCGGCCGAAGCGCTGTCCTCGACCTGCCAGCCATATGCCACTTCCGCGCTGACATTGTCACGGAACTGGTAGGTCAGGCCCACGCCCGCGCCCGCCAAAGTTCCCTCGACATCGGTCGCGGCGTCAAATGGCGAATTGCTGGTAACCGTGCCGATATCAAAAAATCCGAAGAAGCGCAGTTGGTCTTCATTGGCCGCCGCATCACCCGCGAGGCTGTATCCGGGCGTATAGAGCTCAAGACGCGCAAGCGCCCCGTTGTCACCAGCAAGCGTGTTTTCGTCAAAACCGCGAACGGTGTTGATGCCGCCAATATAAACCTGCTCCGAAGACAGCAACCTGTTGTTGGAAAGCTGCGCATCGACTTCAGCAACGAAGCGGAAATCGCCCGGCAGGAAAACGGTATGTTCGAAACCCGCTCGCAAATAGGCGTATTCTGCCGATGCGCCGGTTCGGGTGCCGGCGAAGGCTTCGTCGGTATTGAATTCGAACATGTCGCCCGGGGAGAACCAGACGCCGGCATACAGGTTGGTTGCGCTGCGCGCGTCACCACGCTGGCCGTTCATTTGAAGGAAGAACTGCCCGATCTCGGTTTCGTTGCCGGTTACCGGCGTTCCGCCGAATTCGAGATTGTTGTCACTGTTCTTGTATTCGAAGCCGTATCGCGCTTCCCAGGCGAAGGAATGAAACCTCGGCAACTGCGTGATCAGCGTGCCGCCAAGCTGCCAGCTGGTACCGTCATTGCTGAAATCGGTGTCCTGGGTGCCGGTCGTCACATAGGCGCCGGTAAGCTGGAAGTCCGTCCAGTCCAATACGGGAAGGATGTAGGACAAAACATGTGCGCTGAGTGCATCCGGCCCGTCCTCGGATGTCGTATATTGGTATGAGAATTCATGGTCGGTCGCGCCGAAATCCGCCACAGTGAATCCTGCGAAAATGCGCATTTCGCCAACGCCGCCCTCACTGCCGGTATTGTCGGCTCCGCCGAATACCACCCAGGGCTTTGTCTCGGTTACCTGCAGCGCGATGTCGGTCTGGCTGAACCCGGAGCCCGGCTCGTAGACCGCATCGACGCGGCGGTGCAGCCGCCGGCTTTTCCAGCGCAATTGCGACAGAACCGCGTCTTCCTCGATCACGTCGCCCTCGGTCAGGCGGAAGCCGGCGGTGTAGTATTCGGGGTTTGCCGTATCGCCTTCCACCGTCAGCTTGCCGAGGCGGCCCACGACAGCAACCACCTGGATCACACCGTTCGAAATATCCTGCGGCGGAACGACAACGTTGACAACCGGCATGCCCGCTTCGCGATAGGCAAGAACCATGGCGCGGGTCAGGCTGTCGAGCGATGCAAGCGACACCACATTGCCAAGAAAACCGTTGGCCGCCGCGACTACCTGGTCGGGTACCGTGCCGCCGCGCACTTCTACGCCGCTCGACTTCGCGCCGGAATTTTGAATGCCCTGCGGGTCGTCCACGATGACAATTCCCATGAGGCTGGGAACAAGCGGAGTGGTGTCGCTGGATGCCGCTCCCGGCTCCACCGGCGTGAGGGCCACCTCGCGGGCAGGTTGCCGCGAAATCCCCTGACTGTAGCGGTCCACTGCCTGCGCGTTTGCAACGTTCACGCCATTAAGAAACGCCAACGGCGCAGCCACTGCCGCAATCGCCGCGATCATGATGCGGCCCTTGTCGAGATCTTTCATGCCTTGCCCCATACCCATCCCCCGCTTTGTCCGGAGGTCTTTCCAAAAGGCCGTAAAGCCCGGTTCATTCCCGTGAGGGCCCGCAGGCCCTCACAATGCCTTGGCGCCGTAGACGGTCGCAGGATATGCGGCCGAAATCACCGGACCGAACAAGCGCCCTGCCTGCGCCACGGACGCTTCGCCTCCGCGCAGATACTCGCCATAAGTCTTTTCACCGAACTGGTGCGACGCCGCCGCGCCGCTTCCTGCGTGTGTGGAGAATGCTGTCGCCCGCAACGGGGCCCCGATGTGAACCCCGGGAATGACGAGCGGACCCGACATGGAAGCCACGACGGTATCGGGGGTAACCAGCGCCGGCGGCGTGAGCACCGCGGCAAAGGTCACCAAGTTGTCGCCGACTGCCGCGAAAACCGGGGCAGAGATCGAATAGGCCGATACCTGACCGCCTTCAGAAGGTTGCGGCGATACGAGCGGATCCCCGAATATATAGGGCCGGACGTTGCCCCCGCCGGAGGCGGGAAACTCGCCGTTCGATCCGTAGCCGCCCTTCCCGCCGGAATAGTTCTCGACCACCTCGCCGCACCCGCTCGGATCCTGGCCAACCGTCATGTCTTCGCAATCGATGTCGCTGCTGCCGGTGCCGACCACCTGTCCGGTTCCAAGCACGCCGCTGTTGACCGCCGCCCCGGTATTCCCGTCGCGATAGATGACCGAGAAACCGTCTTCGAAATCGAGGCTGTCGATATACGGCGTATAGAATGTCGTCAGCCGCGATGACTGCTGCTCAGGCTCGAAGTAGAAAGCGAAGTTGCCTGCTCCGACGAATTCATCGGTATATGCGCGACTGGCGGCCATGAAGGCGAACGGATGTTCGTGATCCACGCCACCTGTGCCCTCGAAGACATTGGAGACATCGGCCGTGCGGACCGTCACCGGATCGGCATTGGAGGCGCTGTCGTTGAAGGTGACAGGCGCCACGATGGTCAAGTTCTCCTGCGCAGGCAGGAAGAACCGCAATTCACCATCGACATCCCGGTTGTCCAGGCCGCCATAGCCAGAGTTGACCGTGACCGCAGCCGCCGTACCGTCCAAGAGCATGATGTCGGAAAGGAGCGTGGAGTCCTCGCTGGCCGAGTTCTGGCCCGCGCCGATCGTGGTCTTGCCGCGGATGCGGTCGCGTATGCCGGCGGCATTGCCTTCGGGCGTGGCGTTGGCCTTGGCTACTGCAACGGCGGTGAAGTCGTAGTTCTCATGACCGACATTCGCAGCGAGTACATGGAGGTCGCCACCGGCGCGTACCCAGATGTCTCCAGCAGATATTTGGGTCTCGTTGGCGACGCCCTCGGCCTCGTTCGACTGGTTGTGACCGATCCGGACCACCCCGCCCGCAGTCGCATCTAGGCGGATGTCGTCACCTGCGCCGGATTCGTCGCCAGCGCCGGCAGTGGCCCCGTTGGGCTGATCGACGCCCTCGTCCGTTCCGGCCTCGACGATGACATCTCCATCGAGAAGTTGACGTGTTACCGAACGGGAGCCCTCGACCTGCCATTGGTTGCTGGCCGGCGACATGTGGCCGATCATCGAGCGGCCACCTGTCGATATCATGACCAGATTGTTGCCCGCTCCGCCGGTGCCGACGCCGCCCGAGCCCTGGTCGGCATTGCTGCCGAACACGATGTCGGAGCCGACGATCTGCTGAAGGAGCGAATCTTCTATCGAACCGGTGGCGGTGTTGTTCGGATTGGTCGCCGCCGGCGAGTCGGTGCTGATATTTGCTCCCGTCTCGACGATGTAGTGGCCCGCTTGCACCGTGCCGCCGATCAGGTCGAGCAGTTCGATATCCTGAACGGCGTTGAAGCTGATGACAGAGTTGCCGGTATCGACCGCTTCGCCATTGGCGCCTAGCGTGGTCGATCCGATGCCCTGGAGCGTCTGGTAAAGGCCTTCTGCCACCAGGTTCGGCGTATTGTCGGACATGGTCGAGGTTGAGCGATGGCCGACCTGCACTTCGCCTGCCGCCGTCACGTCCTGGAGCGTGATGTCGCCCTGGGTGCCGTTGGTCGAAACGAGGACCGTGTCTGCCTGGCCGCTCGCGCCCGTCGCGGTGAACGCGATGTCGGATCCGTCGCCATTGATGACGGAGGTCGCGACGACAAAGCCGGAAGGCAGACCTGCCATCGGGTTCTGCGTGCCATCGCGCGAAGGCTCGACACCCATCCTGTCGCCATCGGCTGCCGCGGCGTGGAAGGCTTCGTGGCCGATCTGGAGCCGGGTCGAGTTCGCATTCGACAACAGGACCTCGCCGGTTGTGATCGAAATCGCCGCGTCGACAGTCTGGATCGCCAGCACGTCGGGCCGGTCGAACCCGCCATTGATGCCACTATCGCTCGCGCCGTTGTCGGCAAGGTCGAAATCGGAAGGAACACCGCTATCGTCGGCCGAGAAGGCGGACTGCGTCGCCTCGTGACCGATGTGGAGTTCGCCGGGCGATGCCGCCCCGATCGACGCTTCGAAGCTCGACCATGGGTCGAAACGGAGATTTCCGGTGACGGCCTGTGTCACCGACACCCGCTCGCCATATGCCGGGACGGTGCCGGCCGGTGCGTTTACCTGGCCGGAGACACCATCCTGCGTGGCATCGTGGCCAATCCAAATGTCGTTGCCCGACGTGCCCGCCACGCGGATCGCCAGATCCTCGACCCGGGAGATGACGACGTCGCCGCCGACATTTTGCCTCAGCGTGACCTCGTCCCCGTCATCCGAATCGCTGGCGCCGGAGGTGCCGGAGTGCATCACGGTTGCGAATGCGCTGGAGGTCTCCCCGGACGCCTGACCCGTCTGCCCGGCATTGCCGAGGCGGATACGCGAGGGCGTGGCGCCGCCCGTTTCGACGATGAGGTCGCCCTCCACGCCGTCGCCATTGGCGTCGAGCAAGATCGAGACGAGCACGCCGTCCTCGATGCCGTCCTGATCGCTGTCGTTACTGGTTCCGCGGAACGCGCCATTGTTGCCGGCGACAGTCTGTGTGGAGACGATCCGGCCGCCGCGGTTGGCGCCGAGATTGTCCTGGCCGTCGCCGCGATTGGCTGTCTCGACCGGATCGGATTTCGATTCATGGCCGGTCGTGACCTGATGGCCGATTTGCAGGTAGGAATCCGCCAGGCCGGTTGCGATCAGCTTTCGATCCTGCGCATCGACGGCGCTGGCGATCCGTTCGGCCTCGATCTGGATGCCGCCGAAGACCAGGCTGAAATTGTCGATGTGGCCGCCGTTGCCCATGAGCGAACCGATGTCGGACCAGAAGGCTGCATTATTCAGCCTGTCGCTGTGGCCAAGGTGGGTTTCCGACGTTCCGGCTGCGCCGAGCACGGTTACGACAACTTCCTCGGCCTTGAGGTAGACATCGCCGCCTGTTGTGTTGGTCGAGACGATGGAACCTCCATCACCTGCGACGCCGCCTTCCTCGGGCACGGCATTGCTGTCGCCGCCGCCCTTGCCGGTGGTGTTTACCATGAAGCGGCGATGGCCGATTTCCGTCAGCGTGCCGCCGAGCACGGTATTGGCCTCTACATGGACCACGCCGTCGTCGATGTCATCGGCTGTCGTGAAGCCGGTCCCGCCGAAATTGTTTGCGACGATGGCGTCGTTTCCGACAATCGACGGGTCCCGCCAATCGGTGACTGTGCCGGTATAGCGGCCCGAAAGCAGTTGCACGTCGCCTTCGACGAGACCGGTGTCCGCAACGCTTGCGGGCAACGAAACCGGCTGAAGCGAGAGGCCGAGATTGAGGTTCTGACCATAGCTGTAGCCGCCGGGTGCAAGCGAGGCGTAAACGATGTCGCCCGCATCGGCATGATCTGCGACAAGCAAACCGGTCTGCGGAATGGTCGCAAGAACGGTCTTGAACGCGGTTGACGCGGCGATGAGGTCCGTCGCAGCCCCCTGCACGTTCGCGACCGCCTGCTCCGCCGAAACCTGGCCCGATCCCGACCCAATCGTTGCGAGTACCGACCTTGCATTCGTCAAGGCCGTCTGTGCGGCATTGTATGCAGCCTGCAAGTCACCCGCGTCATTGGCGTCGGCGACACCGTCATCTGCAGGGAACCGGTCAATGTAGCGCAGCGCCAATGCGAGCGCGCGAACCAGGTCTTCCATGTCCTCGACTGCGTTCTGTGCGTCGGCGATGGTCGCCTGACCGCTCGCGCCGTCCGGCACGGTCGAGGGATCGGTAAGCGCCACGAACGGGGCAAGCCTGTCGCCCGCCAATGTGTCGCGCAGTTCGCCAAAACCGGAACGGCCGGTTATCACGGTGAACTCGGTTTCATGGCCGATTTGCACCTGCGCCACGCCGATATTGGCAACCGACTTGACCGTTACCTGCTTGCCATTCGCGTCAGTTTGTGAGTTGGCGCGGTCCGCGTCGAGTGCCTGGATGAGGATATCACCGGAGATTGTATCCCGTGCGATGTACACGCCACCGGCATCGCCCGCTGTCTGTACGAACGACACGGGAATGTAATCGCCAGCCTCGAGCGTCAGCGCGGTTACGTGCTGCTGGTTGCCGATTTCAAGGTGCGGCGTGCCCATCGCGGCTTGCGAAAGAATGTCGACGTCCTCGGTGATCGAGGTGATAGTGATCAGGCGGGCATCATCGTCTTCTTCGGCGCTATCCGTGATCTTGCCGAGTGCGATCTCGATGCGGCCGCTGTCGGCATCCTCGAGGAAGCCCTGCGCGGCTGCATCCGCATTGGCAAGATCGGACGCGTTGACGTCCTCGATGTGGGCGTCGCCGCCGGCGCCGGCCATTATCGACCCGCTCCGCGGATTGTCCGAGTCGCCAGACTCCCCAATCGTGCGCTGGTGCCCGATCGTCAGATTGGCCCAATTGCCGCCCGACGTGGAAGTCTGCGACGTGACGGATACCGCATCGCGGCCGACGATGTCGATATCGGCGCCCAGATCCGTCTGCGTGATGAAGATGTCGCCGCCATTGCCTTCGAGCAGGCCTTCGGATGCGCCGGCCGGCCCGGTGAGCGAGCCTTGCCGGCCCGCATCGCCTGCCCTGGCCGAGGCAATCAGGAAGTCATGGCCAATGTGGGTTTCGACGTCGGGAGAAGATGGGCCGATAGCCAGCGCCTCGATCGTGACCGAAACGTGATCGACAGCGTCTTCGAGTGCGGCAAGGCTTATTTCTGTGTTGAAGTTGCCGGTGTTGTCGCCAGCGCGATCGGTTCCGGAGACTACGCCACGCTGCCAGACATGGACGTCGCCGCCATTGCCGTTGCGGCCGTCATCATAAGTGTCGTTGCTTTCGCTGCCGCCATTGCCAGCCTGCAGGACATTCGAGTCACGCAATGCGGTATAGTCGGAGCCGATGTTCAGGCGGTGCCCGACATGGGCGCGCACTTCTTGTGCATCAGGTCCTGCGTCGGACGCCTTGATGCTGATCTTGTGGCCCGACAAGATGCCCAAGGCACCGTTCAGGGCGTACTGGTCGACGACCACATCGCCGCCATCGCCGCCGATCCCGTTGGAGTCGGCGTTGGCGCCACTGAGATTGGCGCCGTTCCCGCCACTCGCGTGCGACACCTCTGCCTGGTGGCCCGCTTGCGTCAGCATCATTCCCGAGCCGGGTTCGGATGTGGACGAAAGCTGGATGAACCCGCGTTCGGCATTGCTGCCATGGGCGAGCGCCTCGATGAGGATGTTGCCGCTGGCCGCGAGGATGTCGCTTGCGCCGCCGAGGCTGGCCGATCCCTGCCGGATGACCGCGTTGCCGCCATGACCCGACGCCGCCAGAATGTGCAGCATGGTCTCGATCTCGCCGTCACCGGCGCCGGCAATGTGCCCGTCGCCCGCAACCAGCGGGGCCTTGGTTTGATCCGTACCGCCGACCGCGTCGTTGTCGCGGGCGTTGCCGGCAATCACGCCGGCCTCGTTGCCGACAAGCCTGTCGAGAAACACTTCAAGCTCGCCCGGCTTGTTCTCGAAGTAATCGAGGAACGGGGTCACGAGGCTGCGCTCGAAGTCCGAAAGCTGCTCGAAATTGTTGCCGCGGGCGTGGAACTCGCGCAGCGCCTCGTAGATGAAATAGATCGACTGGGCGCTGACCTCCGCCGCCGCCGTGCCGCCAAAGCCGCCCGCGCCTGCCGTCGCGCGCGCCGTCTGACGATGGCCGATGGCTGCGATGGTCAACTGGTCGGAAGGCTGGCCGTCGAGGGCCCGCAGGATCACCGAGTTTTCCGCGATGACGGAAATGTCGCCCTCGAGCTGGCCCTGATGGACGATAGCATCGCCGCCGGTTCCGCCCTGCGCGGAAAGGCTGGCCGGAAGGCTGGGCGGGGAGCCCGCATTGGCTGCGGCATTGCCGCCTGCCTCGCCGCGGGCGGTGCTGGAGACGAGGTGCCCGATCCGGGCTTCGGCGCGGTTAAGATTGGAATCGGAGACAGTTCCGCCTGCCGATTCGATGACGATATCCCTGGCGCCATCGGCATCGGTGTCGAGCGCGTCAGGGTCAGGTGTGTTGTCGGATTGCGGATTTCCGATGTTGGAAACCGTGATGCCACCGCGAATGGAGCCGACGGTTATGGTTCCCGTTCCGCCATCACCGCCATTGCCTTGCGTTATGGCATGCGTGCCGCTGCCAGGACCGTTGCCGGCGGAGCCAAATGAATTCCAGGCAAAGGACTGATGTCCGACGATCGCAAGCAGCGGCTCAAGTTCGCTGGCATCGCCCGGACCGGCGAGCGTATGGATGTAGATGCCGTCCGAACCAGCCTGCGAACCGCCTGCCGAATGCGCGTCGTTGGTATGGATCGTGATGTCCGCGCCGTCCGTGTCGTTGACGCCATGGTCTAGGGTTTCACGGCCATCGCGAACAGCGCCCGTGCCGCCGTAATTGATTTCAACGGTAGCGTCGCCTGTCTTGCCGCCGTTCCGCGTGCTGCCCATCTGGAAGCCGTTGGCGGCATCGATTGCGTAAGGTGTATCGCCGACCTGCTGGCTGCTTGAATAGTTATAGTCGCTGTCGACTAGGTTGGGATCGACACCATTGGTGATCGGCCTGCCGCTGTCGCTTTGGGCATTGCCGCCGCCGCCGCCGGTAGCCCCCGCAAATCCGCCATGGCCGGCCGCCGCCATCGTGAAATCGAATACGTCGTCATTGACATTGGCCTGGCTGGAGAAAATCTCCAGCGCCCATCCGCCGCTGCCGTTGTGACCAATATCGAGGATGATGTCATTGCTGTAGCCTGCTTGTCTTGCAAGTGCGTCGCCGCCATTGCCGCCATTGGCCTCCTGGTTGCGTTGTTCGTTGACATTGGCGTCGCTGGTGCTCCTGCTGCCCGATCCGGCGGTGGCCCTGAGGAAGTCGCTGTGGCCAACCTGCGCACGGACAGTAGCGGCAAAATCGTGGTAATCCAGCGCCTCGATTTTCATTCCGTTGCCGAAATAACCGTTTTCGGAATCGACCAGATCAATCGAGACCGGCGCGTCGAGAATGGCGTTCTGCACTGCGGATGACGAGCCGCCATTGCCGCCGTTCGCGAGCCATTGAGCATCGTCGGAGCCGCCTCCGGCGCCACCCGTCGACTGGGCGCGCCTTCCGTGGCCGATCTGGGATACCAGAGTGTTTATTCCTCCCGAGGCGGCGGTTGCCGCACCGTTTTCGGCCCTTACAAGCAGGGAAACATCGTTGCTGCCATCGAGGTCGTCGGCGCCGGTCATCACCGTGATGGCGCCCTTGACGTGCTCCTGGATCAGCGATGTGGAGCCGCCATTCCCGCCATTGGCGATTTCGGTCTGGCTGGAGGTGTCATCGCCCGAATCGGCGGGAACAGACCTGCCCGAACCGCCGGATACACCCAGGGCACTAGCCTCGGATGTGTGGCCGATCGTGCTGATCGCGGTATTGTTGCCATAGTCGTTGTCGACGAACGCGATGATGTCGACGCGGCCGGCATCCCCCGAGAGGGATTCGTCGAGACGGTTCGGTGTGTTGATCCAGATGTTGCCGACGAGGTGGTCGCGTTCCGCTGTCGCGTCGTCCCGGTCGGGGTTGTTGTCGCGCGCTTCGCCCTGCACGACGAAGGCGCTGCCGCCGCGCCCGCCCGAAGCGTTCACTGCGAAACCGCCGGCAGAACCGCCGGATGCGGAGATTGACGTTTCCGTCGATCCTTCGATGCCCTCGCGCCCGGCGCGGTATCTGTTCATGTTGCCGGCTGCGTCGGATGACTGCCAGGCACCATGGCCGATCAATGCCCGGTGAAGATCCCGGCCGCCACCGGCGGTTGCGTCATCCAACAGGTTGACACTGACGACCAGGCTGGTGGCCTCGCCCATGTCGTTGTCGCCGGTGGAAACCGATATGTCGCCGGAGCTGTAGCCCACCTTGGTGTAGACATCGCCGCCCCTGCCGCCATTGGCGTTGGAGAAATCGCCGACGAGCGACGTGAACAGGTCGCCGAAGGTAGTCCCGCCCACGAACTGGCCGATCTGGTTCGCGGTGCGCAGTTCGTTGCGCAGTGTCCAGCCGCCCTCAAGCTTAGCGGCATCGAAGCCCATTCCTGTTACGGCAGCATAGTCCAGAACGCCAAGGCCGTTTATCTTGCCATCGAAATGGGGCGAAAAGGCATAGTTCGCGCGGCCGTCTATCTGGTCCATCAGGCCGTCCTGGTCGAGGTCGACGATGTCCAGCCTTCCGTCACGGTCGAAGTCGACGAGATCGACATCACCGTCCTGGTCCATGTCGACAAAGACCTCCAGGGAAAGCCCGTCGAGATCGCCATTCTGGTCCTGGTAGCCGTCATAAGTGGCGACCACCCGCCCGAAGCGGGCAAGGTTCACCGGGTCGGTGGCGTAAGCCGCGTTGTTGGCCTCGGTATTGGCCACGAGATTGCCGGTCGCCGGATCGAGCAGGAACTGCGGGTCGGCCTCCTCGTCGTGGAAGATCACCCCGGTGTTCGCGCCCGCCGCGGTATTCTCGACGCTCACGCCGAGTTGGCCGTCTGCCTTGATCGAGGCGATGCTCGATCCCTGGCGGGCTGCGCGGTCGGCTTCAGTAACGGCAATGCCATCTTCGCCAACGGTGGAATCGGCATCGCCATTGCCGGAGAGGTTGAATTTGTCGTCCTGGTTGCCGTCGATCAGCAGATGCGGGAAGCCGGCCGGGCTGGCGTTTGCACCCGACTGCGGATCGCCGACGCCGACGATGCCGCCGTCAAAAACCGAACCCACGGTCGGCGGTTCCCAAAGCGAGCCACCTTTGCCGCCACCGTTGGACCCGCCATACAGATCGGTGCTGTGGCCGATCTGCGCGGTGACCTTGCTGTAGTTTCCATGGCCGGCAGTAGTGGCAACGGTGACGCGCCTGTCCGCCTTTACGACGACGTCGCCCTTGATGTTGTTGTTGATGAGAAGCACATCGCCGCCGCGCCCGCCCGACGAATTGGGCTGGATGTAGACCGCGCCGGCTTGAAATGCCGTTTCGTCGATGCCGTCGCTGGCGTTGCCGTCGGTCTGGCCGGCGCCATCGCTGAACAGGCTGTTGCCGTCGGCGTCGAACTCGGTGTTGGACGCGCCGCCGTCACCGCCCCTGCCCGACTGGCCGACGATACGCACATGGTGACCGACCAGTGCGCTGACGTCGGCGCCCTCTCCTTCGGCCGCGCCCGCGCCGACCTGGCTGCGAATGATCAGGCTGTCGGCGAGGTGGGCGCCCTGCGCGTCGGTTGCGACGATCGTGATGGTCGCGCCGTCCCGGTTGTCGGCGTCGGTGTCGTGGCGGATGTCGCCATCGACCACGAAACGGTCGGTGATGTCCCCGGTTGCAATGAGAACATCGCCGCCATTGCCGCCACGGTTGGAAGCCCCGGCATTGCCGTTGGTCAGGAAACCGTCATCGCTTCGTTCGTTATCCACAACCGGCAGGCCATTGGCCTGGAAATTGCCGGTGCCGCCAGTGGCGCCATCGCCGCTTTCGGCGAAGATGCGCGTTCCGTGACCAATGACGGATTGGGTGAGTGCGTTGCCTGCAGCCGAGACAGCATTGGAGACAGCCAAGTCCACCAGGATCGCGCCGGATACCGATACCGTGATATCGCCCTCGGTCAGGTTGCGCCCGGCGTTCGAGGAATTGTCCAGCCGGAAGTCGCCTTCATTGCCGCCGATCAGCGGCAGGAACTCGAACAAGCCGCTGGTGACGTCATAATCATCGCCCGCCGCGGTTTGTCCGAGCATGACGAGGATGTGGCCGCCGCGCCCGCCATAGGCCGGCCTTTGATCGGCTCCACCGGCGGTGCGGTCGTCGCCTTCATTGTCGGCCGCGTTGGTGTTTCCGCTTGGGTTGCTTGAACCGTCGCCGCCATCGCCCGTGGTGATTTCGATGAGGTCCGAGTGGCCGACAAGCGAGTAGTCGCTGTTGAACTGCGTACCCGCGATTGCCGAAGCGTCCCCGGAAGTCAGCTCGACGGCGTGTCCGGCGACGGTGGCCGTTGCCTGAAGCGTTATGTCGCCGCGCGTCCCGCGCGCCCAGTCGTCATAACCCGCGCCAAGGCCATAATCGCGCTCGTCCGCGGCCTGGTAGATCAGTACGTCGCCACCGGCCCCGCCACCGCCGGACCCGGCGCCCGCAGCGCCGCCATTGCCGGTATCGATGACAATCTGGAAACCGTGTCCGATGCGGGACAGGGAAGTGTTGCGCAATGCGGCGGCAACGGCAGCCGCCGTGTCTGAATCCACCAAGATCTGGTTGGAGGAAACCAGTGTCACATCGGTTGAATTGAAAAGCTGGAACCCGGTGTCTGCATCATTGTCGTCAAGGGCGCCGTCCCAGACCGTGCCGCGCGCGATCGTGACGTCTCCGCCGTCGCCTGCATTGCGATCTTCGTTCAGCACTTCGGAAGTGTTCCCGCCATTGCCTGTGCGAACACGCGTGTCGCCGCCATGGCCGACATGCGAGAACGCCGTGTTGTCGGTCGCCTCGGTCAGGCCCGCGGCGATCGCGCTGCGGATGACGATATCCTGATTGTCCGCCTCGACAGCGTCGTCCGCGATGTCCAGCGTTCCCAGGGTCGAAGTGTCAAGCAGGATGTCAGACCCGAGAACATGGGCCTGGTAGATGCCGACGCTCGATGCGCTCGAGCCGTCGCCATGACCGTCCAGGCCATTCACGAACTGTGTGCCGGCATGGCCGATGCGCGCGATCGCCGCATCGAGATTCGCGGCATTGTCAGCCCCGGCGGAGATGCCGGAGAGCACGGAGATCCCCGTGCCATCCGTCTTGTCGGTATCGTAGACCGAGATATCGCCCGCGATGTGGTTTTCGACGATCCTGATCCGGTGGATGCTGGTCGAATCGCCGCCCGCGGCAAATGCCAGGCTGGATGGCGAATGGCCGATCTGCGAGCGCAGGATGTTCTCCGCCGCGGGATTGTTGGAGTTGATCACCGACTGTACCGTGGTGGAGCCGGCGGCGATGCGTATCGAGGTTCCGTAATCGGCGTCATCGTCGTTGTCGGCGGGCGTATCGAAGCCCATAATGTCGCCGTGGGTAATCTCGTTCATGCCCGACTGGGGGCTGCCGGCGCTGTTGGCAGAATAGATGATGCCGGTCGATCCGTGCCCGATGACGGAGCTCATGAGCAGACGGTCGTCGTCGATGCCCGGCGTCGCACTGGCGCCGACCGCAAGATCGACAAGGGCGGTCACGCTGATCGCCCCCTGTATCCGGCCGAAGGACAGGTCGAGCGAATCGGCCTCAACGTCCTGTCCGCCCCGTGTGTCGACCACCGAGAAGACCGCGCCGTGGCCGATCCGGCCGACTACACCGTCCGCGTCGCCGGCGGTAGCGTTGAGAGAACCGTCGACCGCAGCATATCCCGCATTGATCGAAATATCGTCGGCGCTGACCGTTATGTCGCCGCTGATGTCGCCCTGCGCGAAAACGCTGCTTGCATCATGGCTTGACCCGGTAGAATCAAAATTGGTGCGAATGGCGCCATGACCGATGACTGCTGCCGAAGCGGTGTCCGATCCGCCCTGTATAGTCAGACTGCCAGTTGCCCAAACGTCGATAGAACCGTTGACCGATGCAATATCGGCCGCCGAAACAAGCGCTCCCGTGCCACCGCCGTGACCGACCTGGGCGAAATTGCCGCGTCCGTCGGCGTTAACCGGGGCCTGGCCACCGCGTACGATGATGTCTCTTCCCGCGGATACGGAAATGGGGCCGCTGAGGTCGTCGCCCGGCAACCTGTCGGCGAGAACAAAGCCGATCTGCGCCGAAGCGTGATCGACCCCGGTATCGGCAACAACGCCGGTATCCCCGCCGCGAACCACGACGTCGCGTCCACCTTCAACCCTGTTGAGACCAAATTCCGAGCCGATGGCGACAAGACCGGTACGGTTTGCCGAGGAGCCGATGTTCACGTCGCGGCCCGCCCGAAGAAAGACTCCGCCCTCGCCGGTATCGACGCCGCCGCTGCCGAAATTCTGGATGACGACATCGTCGAGCGCGTTGATGTCCCTGTCGGCTGTCAGCGTCAGAGTGGCGTTGTTGTTGGCGAGCGAGCCGTCATTGCTCCATCCGAAGCGGACCCCGGCGAGGATGTTGATGTCGCCGTCGGACCCAAGGACACCCGATGCTGACGAGGTTTGGATGGAGACGCTCGTTCCGCCCTGCAAATCTGCCTCGATGGCCGAATCCACAAACCGGTCGGTCAGCACGCTGGCAGCGAGGCCGGCGGTCGTGGAGTCGGCATTGGTGCCGCCATCCACGTCGAACGCGTCGTCAATGCCGTCGGTATCTGCGTCCGCGCCAGAAGTGACGTTGACATCAGCAATGTCGGGAATGCCGTCATTGTCGGTATCGGCGATGATTTCCACCGTGCCCGGATCGAACAGAACCGAGCCGCCCTTGGCGGAAACCGAGCCCTGGTAGACAATGTGCTCGCGGCCGGAGATTTCGATGAAACCCTTGCCGCCGTCGGCGATGGCCGAGCCTGCAAACGAAGTCGTTCCTTCGGACCAGACAACGATCTCGCCGGCATCGCCCGATTGCGTGGCCGAGGCGTCAAGGACGGCGCCAGCGGAAACCGAAACGGATTGGGCGTTCGCGGCAATGTCGACCACCTCGCCGGCCTTGCTGCTGCCGGAACCCTGGTAGCCGCCGCCGATGAACATGGAGCCGCCGCCAAGCGCGGCGGAGACGTCGAGCAGCGTACCTGCCTCGAGCACGATGTCGGGCGATTCCATGACAATCTGGCCGCCCTTGCCATCTATATCGGCGGCGCGGATTTCTCCGGCATTCTCGATGCGCGCAGCCGAGCGCACGACGACCTTCTTGGTGGCAACGAGCTTGCCGGCATTGCGAACCTTGCCGCCGCCGGTGAGCACGACCTTGCCGCCGCTCTTCGACACGCCCGTGGCGCGCACGACGCCCGTGTTGTTGATCGCCAGTGCGTATTCATTGCCGCCGGCAGCGCGCAATTCTGCTGCCGCAGCCTCGATCCTGCCCTTGTTGACGATCTTGCCCTTGCCGGCGCGGATGGAAATGCGGCCTTCGCCGCTGTCGGTCGGGCGCAGCAGGATTTCCTCGCCTGCGCCAAGGCCCACCGTGCCTTCCGCGGAGAGTTCGGCCGATTCGCCGATCTCGATCTCGCGCGAAAGCAGGAAGATGTCGCCGCCCGAGACGGAGCGGATCTTGCCGTGCACTTCGATGCCGCCACCGGCTGCGACGCCCTGACTGAACACCATGTCGCCGCCACCAAGGAACTGCGTGTCGTCGGTATCCAGGGTGGAGGCCACAAAGCCGGCTGTGCCGACCTGCCCCGAGGCGCCGATGACGATGCCGTTCTCGTTGATGAGGTAGACACGGCCATTGGAGGTCAGCGATCCGTAGATCTCCGACATGTTGCCGCCGGTGACGCGGTTGAGGATTGCCGCGCTGTTGGAGACCTGGTTGATGACGGTCGATTCGCCGGAACCGACCGAGAATTCTTCCCAGTTGACGATCGAGCGCATCGAACCGTTATCGACCAAAACCTGGCTGGTGCCGAGGCCGGAGATGCCGACATCGCCTACCACAACGACCGGATTTGCAGGATTTGCCAGCGCCTGGACACCAACCGCGATGGCGGTCAGGGAAACGGTAGAGAACAAGCTCCAACGGTTACGGCGTTCGAAAAACATTCAGGCCCCCGGTCATTGTCAAAATTGTTTCAACGCAAAACACCAGCACCGGCGAATATACACCGATTACATGTTGCTTGTTTATTGCCTGGTTGTCCCAAGTCAATCCGTACTTTTCAGTCATCAAATTTGATATGTTTCATACAGTATTTCTTTATACAAAAATATTGTGTGATTTTTAACATGATATTGGTGTCTTAACCCGCAGTAAATCAATATATGCAAACTGATTCGCGATCATTTGTATTTTATATTGCTATTTTGTTGCAACACGACGGTAACATTGTACATATATTAGCATTTTATACAGTTTCGGTGATTTGAATTATTTTCGGCGTCGAGTTTGATAACAGACGTTTCGGGCATACTTCGGTCAAACTTGACGGGAAGTGGTGCAATCCTGCCACAAGGTGAAGCCACAGCAGCGGGAATCGCGGCGTTGCATTCCGCCTCCGTCATTCTTGCCATCGCGCACAAAAAAAATGCACATTGGGGACAGGACGGATCGGAGAATGGAAATGCGAAAATTGTTGGTTCCCCTCGATGGTTCTCCCGCTTCCAACAAAGCGCTCGACCATGCGGCCGCGTTGGCGCGGCAATATCCGCCGATCGCGATTCATGTCGTCAGCGTGCATGAGATGCCGCATGACTACGGACGCAGCGCTGCCTATTTCCCCGCCGAAAAGCTGGCGGAACTGGACGAACGGCACAGCCGCGAGGTGCTGGAACCCGCGAGCGCAAAACTGAGGGCGGCGGGGGTGCCGCATACGGTCGAGAGCGTCACGGGAGAAGTTTCGCACGCAATCGTCGAAAGCGCCGATCGCAACGGATGCGACACCATCGTGATGGGTACCCGGGGCATGGGCACGATCGGCAGCCTGGTCATGGGTTCGGTGGCCACCAAGGTTGTGCATCTCTCCAGCATTCCGGTGCTGCTGGTGAAGTAGGCCGCAGGCGCGGCCGAGAAGAAAGGGCGTGACAATGGCTGGACGGCTTGCAGGCAAGGTGGCTCTGATATCCGGCGGCGCGACCGGCATGGGCGGAGCGGCTTCGCGCCTCTTCGCGCAGGAAGGCGCGGCAGTCGGCATAATCGACCGCAATGAAGAAGCCGGCCGGGCGTTGGCGCAGGAGCTGGCGTCGCTGGGCCACAAGGCGGCATTCGCCGCCGCCGACGTGTCGAAGGCTGGTGACGTGGATCGCGCGGTTTCGGCAGTTTCCCAAGCGCTGGGCACGATAACGGTGCTGTTCAACCATGCAGGCTCTATTGTCGTGAAGCCGTTTCTGGAGACGACGGAAGAAGAGTGGGACGGGCTGATGGCCGTCAATGTCAAAAGCATGTTCCTGGTAACGCGCGCCGTTCTGCCCGGCATGATCGCAGCCGGTGGCGGGTCGATTGTCTGCACATCGTCGATTTCGGCCGTGGCCGCGACGCCGATGGAGGTGCTTTACGGCGCCACCAAGGGCGCCTGCCACATGTTCGCGCGCGCCATCGCGGTGGAGTATCGCGACCGCAACATTCGCTGCAACGCTGTCTGCCCCGGCTTCATCCGCACGCCGCACGGAAACCGCGAGGTCGAGTTGCTGTCGAAATACGGGGTCGATGTGTCCGATGCGGCAATCGCGGCCCAGCAGGGCCGGATGGGCGAACCCGATGATGTTGCCCGCGCCGCCCTTTATCTCGCTTGCGACGATTCGCGTTTCGTCACTGGTGCGCATCTTTTCGTCGACAACGGCTTTACGGCAATCTGATTTCGCGAATCGGCGGCAAGGCGTATCTTGCCGGTGCAGCAATGGGCTGCGCGGGAAAGGAGCCTGGTAATGGATATCGGAAGCTTGCTTGCATTTCTCCTAGTCGGCGCGATCGCCGGCTGGCTGGCAGGGCTGCTGGTGAAAGGCTACGGGTTTGGCCTCATCGGCAATATCGTCGTTGGCGTCATCGGCGCGTTCCTTGCCGGATGGCTGTTGCCACAGATCGGCATTTCCATCGGCGGAGGAACCATCGCCGCGATCATCCACGCGCTGATCGGATCGATCATCCTGCTATTGGTGCTTGGAGTGCTTCGTCGCGCCACGGCCTGACAAAACTGCGGCAGCGCGCATGATCAGGAAATGCGCGCTTCCGCGTTCTTCACTGCTGTCATTGCGTCGGTCGCGATGAAATCCGCGCCGACAGTGGCAAACCGGTCCCGGTCGGCGATCAGCGCCGGGCCGCCCACGCAGATGCCGATGCCCGGATTTGCCGACATCGACCTCGCCTTCCTGATGATCGCGTTGAGCTTGTCGAGCTCCACCGAAATACCAACCGACAAGCCAAGCACGGAAAAATTGCCGTCCGCCAAGGTTCGGAACAAGCGGTTGCCGCAAACGAGTTCCGCGCCGCCGCTGACCTCCCATCCGGCCTCCTGGAAGCACGCGGTCACGACGAGCAGCCCGAGCGTGTGTTCCTCACCGCTGACCTTGGCAAGGAGGATGCGACGGGATTGCTGCTCGCGCGCCACCCGCGCCGAAGCCTGCTGGACCTTTTCGTGGACGAATGACTGCAAGCGGGCCGCAGCAAGCGTAACTTCGTAAAATCCGGCAGTGTCGTCGTTCCACATGTCGCCGACGCGGCTGATCACCGATCGTACGAACTGGTCGAACACATGCGCGGGCGCTTCGCGCAGCAATTCGATTTCTTCCTGGAAAACCTTGAAGGAACTGGTGTCGCGGTCGAGCAGCAGGGCGACCATTCCGTCGATGTCTATTTCCACCACGTCTTCCTGGGTCAATGCCGGCAGATCGTTTTCGTGCCTGTGGACAAGTTCGGGCACCACGGCAATTCGAATGGTGTTCGCAAGCCGGCTGCGCTGCGCAGGCGACAGTTGAGGTGTCGCCGGTGCCAGGTTGTCTTTCAGGAAATACCGGATGTAACGGCCTGAACGCAAATGGGAGGAAAGGCGAACCATTCCCGTTCTTGAGGCCATGACGGACCTTGAGCCCGCAGAAGGCATTGACGGTTTCCCCCGATCCTTATCCATTGGTCTCCCCCGATCCTGACCTCCTCGTCAGGACAAAATTAATGATAACGCAATTGTCAGACGCTTGCGAGCGAAAATGGATCAATCGGGACGTTGCTCACAGGGGCGACATACGGCGCTGTGTGATAGTTTCAAGACCGTCGTGCAACGGCACCGCGAAATTTGCTTCCAAGCGCCGAAAGCGCAACGCCAGCGATCCCGCCGGCGTCAAGGCCTGCTGCCGCGTACATCGCGTCAGGCGCGGCCTGCTCCATGAAGCGGTCAGGCAAAGTCAGTGTGCGGATCGCCGCGCCGCACTGCAAAAGTCCACGTTCGGCCAGATGGTGAAGCACCAACGATCCGAAGCCGCCGGTAGCGCCCTCCTCGACCGTTACCAGCACGCGGTGGCTTTTCACGAGGTTCTCGATGAGTTCGGCATCGAGCGGCTTGGCAAAGCGGGCGTCGGCAACCGTCACGGACATTCCATGACCGGCAAGGTCGGCGGCCGCGCAAACGCATTCCGCGAGCCGTGCGCCAAAGGACAGCAGCGCAATGTCGCTGCCTTGCTGGACCACCCTGGCCTTTCCGATGGCCAGCGGCGAACCCTGCTCCGGCACCGGCACGCCCGTTCCGTCACCGCGCGGATAGCGGAAGGCAATCGGCCCGCTGTCATGCGCTGCGGCAGTCGCAACCATGTGGACGAGTTCGGCTTCGTCGGATGCCGCCATGACCGTGAACCCGGGCAGGTTGGCGAGGTAGCCGATATCGAAAGATCCCGCATGGGTGGGGCCGTCGGCCCCGACCAGTCCAGCGCGGTCGATGGCGAAGCGAACCGGCAGGCCCTGCAGCGCTACGTCATGCACGACCTGGTCATAGGCGCGTTGCAGGAAGGTGGAATAGATCGCGCAGAACGGCTTCATGCCGCTGGCGGCAAGTCCGGCCGCGAAAGTGACAGCATGCTGTTCGGCGATCCCCACGTCAAAGGTCCGGTCGGGAAAGCGCTTCTGGAAGATGTCGACGCCGGTTCCCGACGGCATCGCAGCCGTGATCGCCACGATGCGCGGGTCGCGCGCCGCCTCGCCCGCCAGCGCCGTGCCGAACACCTTCGTGTAGCTCGGCGCGTTGGCGGCAGGCACGGTCTGCTTGCCGGTTAGCGCAGCGAAACGCGACACGCCAGGGTATTTGTCGGCGGCCTTTTCGGCAGGCGGGTAGCCCTTGCCCTTTCGCGTCACGGCGTGGATCAGCACCGGCCCCGTTGCTTCCGCATGTTCGCGCCGAAGCACATCCAGCAGGGCCGGCAGGTCATGCCCGTCGACAGGGCCGCGATAGTCGAAGCCGAGATGCTCGAACCAGTTCGGGGCATTCTGCTCGCCAGCGGCAGGGCCATCGCCGCGGTTGCCCGCGCACAATTTGCGCAGGTAAGAGGACAGCGCGCCCGATGGCGGAGCGATCGACATGTCGTTGTCGTTGAGAATCACGAACAACCGGTGTCCGAGTGCGCCCGCATTGTTGAGGGCCTCGAAAGCCATGCCGGCAGACATGGCGCCGTCGCCGACGACGCAGACGACATCGCCCACATCGGCGCCCATTTCCCTCGCCACGGCAAAGCCCAGGCCGGCCGACATGGCGGTAGAAGAATGTGCCGCGCCAAATGGGTCGTGCTTGCTCTCCGCGCGCCGCGTGAAGCCGGAAAGGCCGTTTTCCTGCCGAATGGTGTGCATTCGCGAACGGCGGCCCGTCAGGATCTTGTGCGGATAGCACTGATGACCGACATCCCAGATCAGCCGGTCCCGCGGCGTGTCGAACACGGCGTGGATCGCAACCGTCAATTCGATGACACCAAGGCTGGCGCCCAGATGTCCGCCGGTCTTGGAGACAGTCAGGATGGTGTCGAGTCGAAGCTCGTTTGCGAGCGCCTGCAATTCGACGTCGCTCATGGCCTTTATGTCGCGGGGATCGTTCACCCTGTCGAGATGCGGCGTTTGCGCGTCGATCGAGATGAACGGTTCCATGCAATCCTCCCGTCGAGGAGACTGCGGCCCGTAGCGTATCAGGCGGGCCGCGCCTCGCTTCTGACAGGGAAATATCCGCGCCGCAGAAAGATTTGTAAACTGTTTTTTACGCCTGTGTAAAAAACATTTTACATACGGCCTGTGGCGCGGATGGATTGAGTCACTGGGCAGGAGTTGCAGGGAAGGTCTTCAGATAGGCGATAACGTCCGCGATATCCTGCGGTCCCTTGGCGCCCTTGAGACCGGCGAAGGCCATCTTGGTGCCCTTCACGACGCCCTTGGGATCGGCAAGGTATTCGCCCAGTGTCGCCTCGTCCCAGACCTTGCCGCCGGCGCCGAACTCGGTCATCGCCTTGGAGTACTTGAAGTCAGGATAGGTTCCCGGCACGCGGCCGATGATGCCTATCAGCATCGGGCCCTGCTTGCCCTTGTTCTTGGCTTCTTCAAGCGCGTGGCAGGCTGCGCATTTCTTGAAGACATTTTCGCCCGCTGCCGGATCGCCCTCGGCGAATGCCTGGCCCGCGAACAGTATTGTGGCGGCAGCGAGAACCGCCGCCCCGGTGAACTTGCGCATGTTTCAATCCCTCCAGACCGGGTTGTTCCATTAATACGGTCCGCGGGTACCTAGATCGTACAAATGGCGGTTCAATGGCAAGTGCATTCTTGCCGCATCGCAATTTCGGGTCATTGCAATCGCACTGCGTCCGTATCATGATTGTACTGTCAAATCAAGTTGACATACAGCATCGCGAGCGGAGGCGGGATGGTTCAGCCTTTTCCTTTTTCAGCCATTGTCGGGCAGGACGAGATGAAGGCGGCGCTGTTGATGGCGGCCGTCGATCCGCGCCTCGGCGGCGTCCTCGTCTTTGGCGACCGCGGAACAGGAAAATCGACGGCGGTGCGCGCGCTGGCGGCCCTGTTGCCGAAGATATCCGTGCGCAAGGGCTGCCGCTTCAATTGTTCGCCTGCCGACGCGCAAGAGTGCCCAGATTGCGGCGCCAGGCCGGGGGCTGCGATGAAGGTGGCGGCGCCGGTGATCGACCTGCCACTCGGCGCATCCGAAGACCGGGTCGTCGGAGCGCTCGATCTCGAACGGGCGCTGGTCGCCGGGGAAAAGCGGTTCGAGCCCGGCCTGCTGGCACGGGCGCATCGCGGCTTTCTCTACATAGATGAAGTCAACCTTCTGGAAGACCATCTGGTCGACCTGCTGCTCGACGTAGCTGCTTCAGGCGTCAATCTCGTGGAGCGCGAGGGTTTGAGCGTGCGCCATCCGGCGCGTTTCGTGCTGATCGGCAGCGGCAACCCGGAGGAGGGCGAACTGCGCCCGCAACTGCTCGACCGTTTCGGCGTGATGGTCGAAGTTTCCTCCCCCTCCACCGTTTCCGAGCGGGTGGAGGTGGTGCGCCGCCGCGAAGCCTATGAGCGCGATCCGGAGGCCTTTGTCGCATCGCAGGCAAAGGTGGAGGCGCGGCTGCAAAAACGCATCGTCAAGGCCCGGGCCATCGTCGATTCGGTTACCGCGTCCGACGCGGTGCTGGAGTTTTCCGCAATGCTTTGCATGCGCCTCGGCGTCGACGGCCTTCGCGGCGAACTCACGCTGATTCGCGCCGCCAAGGCCAGGGCGGCGCTCGAAGGCCGCGACATCGCCACGAAAGACGATATCGTCGCCGTCGCGCCAATGGCGCTGCGACACCGGTTGCGCCGCGATCCGCTGGACGAGGCGGGTTCTGCCGCGCGCGTCGAGCGCGTGCTGATGGATGTGGGCGATGATCCGGTACTCAATTCCTGAGATTTCGCCCGCATGGGCCGATGCGTTGCTCGCCGCAAGGCTGATCGCGCGCTTCGGTCCGTTTTCCAATGCCGAACCGGACAGCCCCCTGCTGCAGGGAGTGCATTTGCGCGCGAGGCCCGGACCGGTGCGCGACGCATGGCTGGGCCAGTTGCAAAGCCTTTTGCCCGAAATTCCGATGGTCCGGTTTTCGGCGGCGACCGACACCGAAAGACTTGCCGGCGGGCTTGACCTTGCAGGCACCCTCGAGGCGGGACGGCCGGTCTTCGAAACCGGCATCCTTGCGCGCGCCAATGGCGGCATCGCCATTCTTGCCATGGCCGAGAGGACTGAAAGCATTGCCGCCGGCCTCGTCGGCGAAGCCCTCGATTCCGGCTGTTGTGGCGGTTCTCCCAGCCGCTTCATGCTGATCGCACTCGATGAGGGCGCCGAACCCGATGAGGGCCTGTGCCCACGTCTCGCCGACCGGACGCAATTGCGCATAGACCTGTCGCAGGTATCGTTCAGGGAGGCGGAAGGCGCCCAACTGGCGCCGGAGACCGGGCCTGCTTCCCCCGGCGCCGCCGGAATTCCGGCAGCGATTGTTGCGGCTTTCGGCGAAGTGTCGCTTGCCGCCGGCCCCTCCTCCATGCGGCTGCTGCTCAGCCTATGCAAGGTTGCCCGGGCGGTAGCCGGGCTGGATGGCGCAAGCGAAGTGACGCCGGACCATGCGGGAACGGCAATCCGCCTCGTGCTCGGCGCGCCGCTGTCCTCGCCGGAGGCGCCGCAGGAACAGGACGCGCCGCCGCCCCGCGAGGAACAGGAGCGGGACCCGCGCAATGAAGAGGTTCCGGAAGTCGATCCCTCGCAAGTCACCGACATGCTGGTCGAGGCAGCAAAAGCCATGCTGCCCGACATTGCCGAGTTTTTCCGCCATGACCGCAAGCGCCTGCGCTCCGGCAGTGCGGGCAAGGCCGGACAAAGGATCGACGAAGGTTTGCGCGGCAAGGCCATCGGCTTTCGCCAGCGCCCGCCAGCATCCGGTGCGCGGCCCGACATCATCGCCACGCTC
>JBGSJA010000161.1:0-1652 GCA_041742235.1 Salaquimonas sp.
AGCGCAGGCCGTCGCCGCGCTGGCCGCGCTCGGACTTGACCGGAAGCGTGACGGCCCCGACCCTTTCGACCGGCTCGGAAGCTGGGCGCTGTGGGAGGCGCCGGTCCACCATGGCGAACTGGTCGTCGATGGCGCGCTCACCAAGTTTGGCGTGAAGGGCGCGGGGCCGGACCTTTGGGACGTGGAGCTTCCATCGGGAACGATCCGGCTCGGCCTGACGCGGGAAGCGGACACGATGACCTTTTCAGCCGGGCACGGGCCGGAGCCGGTTTCGATTGCGCATTGGCCCGGACATCTGACGCTGTTCATGCGCGGTGCGGCGCATGAATTCGCCATTCCCGATCCTTTCCGCCATGCGGGCGATTCGGGCGGCGGCGATGCCGTCGCCGCGCCCATGCCGGGGCTAGTCAAGATCGTCCATGTCGGCAAGGGCGCAAGCGTTGCCAAGGGCGGCCCGCTGCTGGTGCTGGAAGCCATGAAGATGGAGCATGTGCTTGTCGCGCCGCGCGATTGCGTGATCGAGGCTGTCGATGTCTCGCCGGGCGACCAGGTGAGCGAGGGCAGGCTGCTTGTCGCCCTGCTGCCGGAGGCGGGGTAGTGAAGGTCCGCATCGTCGAGATGGCGCCGCGCGACGGGCTGCAGAACGAGAAGCGGATCGTTCCGGCCGCCGCCAAGGTGCAACTCGTCGACATGCTGTCGCAGTGCGGCTTCGACACCATCGAAGTGACGAGCTTCGTCTCGCCCAAATGGGTACCGCAACTCGCGGACGCCGGCGAGGTGATGGGCGCAATCCGCCGCGCGCCGGGCGTGCGCTACATGGCGCTTGCGCCGAACCTCAAGGGCTATGAGGCCGCGCGGGCTGCAAACGCCGACATTGTCGCGGTCTTCGCTTCGGCTTCGGAAGGCTTCAGCCGCGCCAATATCAATTGCTCCATCGCCGAAAGCCTCGAACGTTTCGCGCCAGTGCTGGACGCGGCAAAGGCAGAAGGCGTCACGGTGCGCGGCTATGTCTCCTGCGTCACCGACTGCCCCTATGACGGCAAGGTCGAGCCCGCTGCCGTGGCAAGGGTTGCCGGCGCGCTTGCCACAATGGGGTGCGATGAGATCTCGCTCGGCGACACGATAGGCCATGGCACGCCGGAGAGCGTCACTGCCATGCTGGATGCGGTTCTTGGCGTGCTGCCCGCCGAACGTCTCGCGGGACATTTCCACGACACGATGGGCCGCGCCCTCGACAATATCGAGGCGAGCCTTGCGCTCGGCGTAACCATCTTCGATGCGGCGGCCGGCGGGCTGGGCGGCTGCCCCTATGCGCCCGGCGCCAAGGGAAATGTCGATACGCTCGCCGTCGCAGAACTGATGCGCCGGCGCGGGCATGAAACCGGGCTTGACCCTGTCAGGCTCAATGCGGCGGCGGCTTTCGCCCGCTCGCTTCGGGAGGACGCCAATGCAGTATGAAACGATCCGCATCGACCGGCGCGGCCATGGCGTCGCCTGGCTCGTGCTCAACCGCCCGGACAAGCACAATGCCATGTCCGGCCGGATGCTCGACGATTTGCAGGCAGCGGCCACCGCGCTTGCCGCCGACGAAGCCGTGCGCGCAGTCGTACTAACCGGCGAGGGCGCGAGCTTCTGCGCCGGCGGCGATCTCG
>JBGSJA010000162.1:0-1716 GCA_041742235.1 Salaquimonas sp.
TCATACTCGATACCGCCGGCCGCACCCACATCGACGAGCCATTGATGCTCGAGATGGCCGACATCAAGGCGCGCTCGACGCCGCACGAAATCCTGCTGGTCGCCGATTCGCTGACCGGCCAGGATGCCGTCAATCTGGCGCGCTCGTTCGACGAACGCGTCGGCATCACCGGCATCGTGCTGACGCGCATGGACGGCGACGGCCGCGGTGGTGCGGCGTTGTCGATGCGCGCCGTCACCGGCAAGCCGATCAAGCTGATCGGTACCGGCGAGAAGATGGATGCGCTGGATGATTTCCATCCGCAGCGTATTGCCGACCGCATTCTCGGCATGGGCGACATCGTCAGCCTGGTCGAGAAGGCTGCCGAGAACATCGACGCGGAAAAGGCCGCGGCGATGGCCAAGCGGATGCAGAAGGGCGAGTTCGACCTCAACGATCTGTCGGACCAGCTCAAGCAGATGCAGAACCTTGGCGGCATGGGCGGCATCATGGGAATGCTGCCCGGCGTCGGCAAGATGAAGAAGCAGCTCGACGCGGCGGGCCTCGATGATTCCATCTTCAAGCGCCAGCAGGCGATCATCTCCTCGATGACGCGGCAGGAGCGCAAGAGCCCCAAGATTCTCAACGCCAACCGCAAGAAGCGCGTCGCGGCCGGCTCCGGCACTTCGGTGCAGGAGATCAACAAGCTGCTGAAGATGCATCTTCAGATGGCAGACATGATGAAGAAGATGGGCAAGGGCGGCATGAAGGGCCTGATGGGAAGCCTCGGCGGCATGATGGGCGGAGGCGGCGGCATGATGGGCCGGATGATGGGTGGCGGGGGAATGCCGCCGGGTATGCCTGACCTGTCGAAAATGGACCCGAAGGAAATCGAGCGCATGGCCCGCGAAATGGGTATGGGCGGTGGTGGACCTGGCGGCGGCATGCCCAAGCTGCCCGGCGCATTTCCCGGCGGCGGATTGCCGGGCCTGCCTTTCGGGGGCAAGAAAAAATGAGTTTTCGTCCCGCCGTCTTTCCGGTGCTCGAAACCGCACGCCTCGTCCTGCGCGAATTTCGCCAGACCGATTTCGACGCGTTCTGCTCGATCTATGCAGACGATGGGCATGCGCGGTTCATTGGTGGGGCCAAGTCCCGCTTCGCGTGCTGGGAAAAGATGACGGCTCTCATTGGCCATTGGCAGTTGCGCGGCTTTGGCCGGTTCGCCATCGAGGAAAAGGCCACCGGTGCATTCATTGGTCATTGCGGCCCGTCGCAAACAGGCTTCTGGCCGGAGCCCGAGATCAACTATTCGCTCGTGCCCCCAGCAAGCGGCCGGGGCGTTGCCAGCGAAGCGGTAACCCGCGTGCTTCGCCACGTGTACCAGGACCTGGGATGGACTTCAGCCGTGTCGCTGATCGAGCCGGACAACCTTGCTTCGCGCCGTGTCGCCGAAAAGGCCGGCGCGCGCTGCGAAGCGACCACCAAGCGCGAAGACGGCGTTCTGGTTGAAATCTGGCGTCACACTGATCCTGCCCTGCATATGAGAGCTTCCGCATGAGCGAGCCAACCGAACAACTGCGGAAATTCCGCGCCTCGATCGACAATCTCGATGCGGCGCTGATCCACATTCTCGCCGAACGCTTCCGCATCACCAAGGCGGTGGGCGAATACAAGGCGAAACACGCATTGCCGCCAGCCGATCCGGCGCGCGAGCAGCAACAGGTCGAGCGGCTTCGC
>JBGSJA010000163.1:0-9545 GCA_041742235.1 Salaquimonas sp.
TCTTCCATCGCCCCGGCGGTTAATCCATACAATTTCCAGGAGCACCTATACGACAAGAACCAGCCGGAAAACCTCGCCTTCCTGCGCCGCTTTCGCGCCCTGCTCGATGAATATCCCGCTGCTGCCGCAGTGGGCGAAGTCGGCGATGCGCAGCGCGGACTGATGATCGTTGCGCAGTACACTTCGGGCGGCGACAAGGTGCACATGTGCTACGCCTTCGATTTCCTGTCACCCGATCCGCTGACGCCGGCGCGCGTTCGCGAGGTCGTCGGCACGTTCGAGGGCGGCGCGCCGGACGGCTGGGCCTGCTGGGCATTTTCCAACCACGACGTCATGCGCCATGCGACGCGCTGGGCCGAGGACCCGGCCGACCGCGTTGCGGTGCTGAAGGCAACGACTTCGCTTATCCTGACGCTGAAGGGTTCCGCCTGCCTGTATCAGGGCGAGGAACTGGGGCTGACCGAGGCAGAGCTTTCCTTCGAGGATCTGCAGGACCCTTACGGCATCAAGTTCTGGCCAAAGTTCAAGGGCCGCGACGGCTGCCGCACGCCCATGGTCTGGGAAGACAGGCCGGGCGGCGGTTTCACCACCGGCAAGCCGTGGCTGCCCGTTCCGGCGGAGCATTTGAAGCTCGCGGTATCGACACAGGAAAACGCGCAAGGGGCGCTGCTTGAACACTACCGCGCCATGCTGAAATTCCGAGCGCAGCACCCGGCCTTCGCCAAGGGCGAGATCGAGTTTGCCGATGCGGGCGACACGGTGCTTGCCTTCACGCGCACGCTCGGCAACGAGCGCATCGGCGTTTGGATCAATCTTGGCGGCGAGCCGCAGGCGGTTGCGGTGAACGCTGCCGGTCTCGTGCACCTTGATGCCCCGGGGGCAAGCGGGATCGTCGAAGGCGGCATGCTCCGCCTGCCGGCATTTGGAATGTTCATGGCGCGGATCGCGGGCTGACCAGCGCCGCAAGGCCGGTCGAGGGAGGAAACATGGCGGGAGTGAAGCTGACGCAGGTCCGCAAGGCCTATGGCCCGGTGGAGGTGATCCACGGCGTCGATCTCGACATTGCCGAGGGCGAGTTCGTCGTCTTCGTCGGCCCGTCGGGATGCGGCAAGTCAACGCTCCTGCGGATGATCGCGGGCCTTGAGGAAATCTCCGGCGGCGAGCTTCACATCGACGGGCGCATCGTCAACGAGATCCCGCCGTCCAAGCGCGGCATCGCCATGGTGTTCCAAAGCTACGCGCTTTATCCGCACATGACGGTCTACGAGAACATGGCCTTCGGTATGCGCATCGCGCGCCTCGGCAAGGACGAGATCGACGCCCGCGTGCGCGATGCCGCCGCAATCCTGCAACTCGAGCCGTATCTTGCCCGCCTGCCCAAGGCACTGTCGGGCGGACAGCGCCAGCGCGTCGCCATCGGCCGGGCAATCGTTCGCAACCCCAAGGTCTTCCTCTTTGACGAGCCGCTGTCGAATCTCGACGCGGCTTTGCGTGTGGCAACCCGCATCGAGATCGCAAAGCTGCATGAAAGCATGCCCAAGGCGACGATGATCTACGTCACCCACGACCAGGTCGAGGCGATGACGCTTGCCGACCGCATCGTCGTGCTTTCGGCGGGGCGCATCGAACAGGTCGGCTCGCCGATCGAATTGTACGAGCGGCCCGCAAACCTCTTCGTTGCGAAGTTCATCGGCTCGCCCGCGATGAACATCCTGCCCGGCGTGGCGGCGGCAACCGGTGATCAAACCTCCGTCGGACTTTCCGGCGGATCCGCCGCCAAAGTGCCGATCGCCACGAATGAGGCACAGACCGGCAAGCCGGTGAGCCTTGGCGTGCGGCCCGAAGACCTGACGCTTGCCGAAGGCAGGGAGGCTATCATCACGGGCACGATCTCGCTGGTCGAATCGCTTGGCGAGGTGACGCTGCTCTACATCGACGCCGGCAGCGGCGGCGAACCGGTGGTGGCAAAGCTGCCCGGCACCCGCAATTTCCGCCGCGGCGAGACGGTGCGGCTGGCTGCCGCGGCGAACAAGCTGCATCTGTTCGGCGAGGACGGGATTTCCCTCAAGCGCGCCTGACGCCTACTTGCCCGTCGGCGCGTCATCGAAAGGGTCGTCCTTCGCGTTTTCCGCGCGCGGATCGAGCGATCCCGACCCCGGCGACGACAGACGCGTTTGGCCCATGCCGACAAAGCCCTTCTTCGCCTCGCCGACCACCGGCACGCGCTGCGTCATGCGGTAGAGCGCATATCCGGCGAGCGCCAGATGCGCGAAAAGCGTCACCACGAACAGGCCCGATGCCGGCGCGTAATCCATGGCGAGGCCGGCAAGCAGCGGCCCGAGGATCGCACCGATGCCGAAAACCAGCAGCAGCCCGCCCGAGATGCGAAGGTAGGAATCGGGCGTCGCGTGGTCATAGGCATGGGCAATCAGCACCGGATACATCGAATAGATCGCGCCGCCGAACACCGAGGCAGCAATGATCACGGCCCACGGGTTGGATGGCTGAAAGATGATGAAGTAAAGATCGACCGCCGCGGCAAGGATCGCAATGCCCGCAAGCACGGTGCGCCGGTCGCGCCGGTCAGACAACATGCCTACGGGGATCTGGAACAGCGAACCGGCGAGCAGCGAAAGGCTCATCATCAAGGCGATCGAGCCGACGTCGAGCCTCACCGCCTGGCCGTAGACGACGCCGAGCGTTCCGAACGAACTGTTGGAAATGCCCACGAGAAACGCGCCCGCCACCGCAATGGGCGAATTCAGGATCAGCGCCTTCAGATCGAGCCTGCTCTCGACCAGCGGCTTTGGCTGTGCCCGCGTCGATAGCGCCGTCGGCACCAGCGCCAGCACGTAGAACAACGCCGCCATCACGAAGAACTCGTAGCCGGTCGTTTCGCCCAGCGAAATCATCATTTGCCCTGCCGTCGTCGCCAGCAGGTTCACCATGGTGTAGACGCCGAAGATACGGCCGCGATACTTGTTCTCGGTCCGCTCGTTCAGCCAGCTTTCCACGATCATCGCTGCGCCCGCGAAGGAAAAGCCGGTCAGCGCGCGCAACGGTATCCACGCCCACGGGTGCAGGATCAGCAGCGACAGAAGCACCGAAATGGTCGCGAGCGCCGCCATGACGCCGAATGTGCGCACATGGCCCACCTTGCGCACGAGCTGGGGCACCCGCAGGCAACCGGCCACATAGCCGATCGCCCAGCCGGTTCCCAGCAGGCCCAGCGAAAGCGTCGAGAAGCCTTCATAGGTGCCGCGCAACGGCAGGATCAGCCCGTTGAGCCCGCCCGCGATCATCAGGAAGGCCGATCCCATGACAAGCGCGAAAATCGGGATCAACTGGCTGGTCATTGTAAAAGTCCCGGAAAATCATGGAGGGGCCGCTGCGTACGAATCGCGGATTGCCCGGCCCCTTGCGGTAACATGCTGCGGCTCATTGCCAAGCATCATGGCGGATTTGTGTGCCGGGTACATGAATGGTGCGAAAGACGCTTAGCTCAGATGCGATCGCGCAGCGCATACCAGCTCATCGCCAGCGCCAGGATGGGCGAGCGCAGCAGCCGGCCACCGGGAAACGGCATCGCCCTTATGGATTCGTAGATCTCGAAGCGGTCGGGGCGTCCCGACATCGCCTCGGCGGCAAGCTTGCCGCACAAGGTGGCGATGGTGATACCCTGGCCGGAATATCCCGATGCAGAGATGATGTTCCCCTTTACGCGCCGCAGCGCCGGCAGGCGCTTGCCGGTGATCGCCAGCGTGCCGCCCCATCCGAAATCGATCCCCGCATCCTTGAGCTGCGGAAAAACTTTGAGCATCGGCTTTCGCACGAAGGCCTTGATGTCGTCGGGAAAGCGGTAGCCATAGGTCTCGCCGCCGCCGAACAACAGCCGGTGGTCGGGGGTCAGCCGGAAATAGTTGATGACGAAGCGGCTGTCCGCAACCGCGGCATAGTTGGCGATCAGCTTCGATGCCGCCTGCGGGCCGAGCGGCTGCGTGGCGATGATGAAATTGTTGATCGGCATCACGCTGGCCGATGTGCCGGGTTCGAGCGTGCCGAGATAACCGTTGCAGGCAAGCAACACCTGTTCCGCCCTGACCTCTCCCGAGGGGGTGCGGACTGTTACAGTCGAACCTGGCTCGATCTTCATCACCTCGCTGTTTTCGTGCAATTGCGCTCCGGCAGCCTGCGCGGCGCGCGACAGGCCCAGCACATATTTGAGCGGATTGAGGTGAAAGGCGCCGGTATCGAGCGTGCCGCCGAAATAGCCCTCGCTCGCTACGATCGCGCGCAGTTCCTCGCGGTCCAGAAAGCGGATCTTGTCATAGCCGTACCGCTCGTTCAGCAGTTGCGCATAGTCGCGGCTGTGACGGACGAATTGCGGCTTGTGATCGGCATGGATCACGCCCGGAACCGGGTCGCAGGCGATGGCGTGACGGTCGATCAATTGCCGCACCAGCGCCTTGGCCTCTTCGCCAAGCGCCCATAGCTTCGCCGCCCGGTCATGGCCGAGCATCTTTTCCAGTTCATCCTGCCCGCGCCGCTGCCCCGTTCCAGCCTGGCCGCCATTGCGCCCGGAGGCGCCCCATCCGGCGCGATGCGCTTCCAGGACGATGACGCCGAGCCCGGCTTCGGCCAGATGCAGCGCTGCCGAAAGGCCGGTATATCCAGCGCCGATGACGCACACATCCGCGCGATGCATGCCTTCGAGCGGCGGGCGCGCCGGCGGCAGTTCGACCGTGGTCGAGTACCACGAGGCCGGGTATTCCCCGGCCTTGTCATTGGCGTGGAGAAGGTTCAGCGCCATGGCACCGGCTCAGACGTTGAGCAGCAGGTGCTCGCGTTCCCACGGGCTGATGACGCGCAGATAGTCCTCGAACTCCTGGAGCTTGATCGCCTCGTACATCTTGCAGAAATCCTCGCCGAGGAGTTCGCGCAATTGCGGATAGGCATTGAACTGCTTCAGTCCCTCGAACAATTCGCGCGGCAGGGCATGCGGCAGCGAATAGGCATCGCCCCGTATCGGATCGCGCGGGCGCAGGCCCTCCTTCATGCCGAGATAGCCACAGGCAAGGCACGCGGCGAGTGCAAGGTAGGGATTGGTGTCCATGCCCACGACGCGGTTCTCGACGCGGCGCCCTTCCGGCTTCGAGATCGGCACCCGCAGTCCGGTGGAACGGTTGTCCATGCCCCATTCGACATTGATCGGCGCCGAATTGCCCGGCACCAGCCGCCGATAGGAATTGACGTAGGGCGCCAATATCGAGATCACCGCATGCAGGTAACGCTGCTGGCCGGCGAGGAAACCGAGGAACAGGTCCGTGGCCGATCCGTCCGGCGCAGTGAAGATGTTCTTGCCGGTTTTCGCATCGACGACGCTCTGGTGGATGTGCATGGCGCTGCCGGGCTCGTCCTCCATCGGCTTGGCCATGAAGGTGGCGTAGCAATTGTTCTTGAGCGCCGCTTCGCGCACCGTGCGCTTGAACAGGAAAACCGTGTCGGCGAGCTTCATCGGATCGCCGTGGTTGAGGTTGATTTCGATCTGCCCCGCCCCGCCTTCCTGGATGATCGTGTCGATGACGATGCCCTGCGCCTCGGCAAAGTCGTAGATCGTGTCGACGACCGCCGCGTATTCATCGATGGCCGAGATCGAATAGGACTGGCGTCCCGCGCCCTGCCGGCCGGACCGGCCCACCGGCGGCTCGATCGGAAAGTCAGGGTCGATGTTCGGCTTGGTAACGTAGAATTCGAGTTCGGGCGCGACCACCGGCTTCCAGCCCTCGGCGGCATAGGCGTCGAGCACGCGGCGCAGCACGTTTCGCGGCGCCAGCATCACCGGTTCGCCGGACTGGTATTGCAAATCGTGGATGACCTGGATGGTGACGTCATCCGCCCACGGCGCCGCGACTGCTGTCGACAAATCGGGAATGAGCACGAGGTCGGTTTCGGTTACCGAATTGATGGAATCAAAGTCCGCATACTCCCCGGTAATGGTCTGGTAGAAGATCGAAATGGGCAAATAGGTCGACTCCATCCCGATGAACTTTCGCGCCGGCATTGCCTTGCCGCGCGCTATGCCCGCATAGTCCGAGATGATGCATTCGACTTCTTCGACCACCCTCCCGTCGAGCCAGTCCTGCGCGGGACCGGGAAGCTGTGTGGCCCAATTGAGAATTTCCTGGCGGCTCATATCAAGCCCCCGTAAACTGGGATCGGCATGAAATCACGTATGGCTGTTGATGATGCCCCAATGTCCTCCTTTTCGGGCGCGCTGGCAAGGCTTGCCTCGCATGGCGCTTGGGTCGCATATGTTACACAAGTGTCATGAGAACTTTTGCTTGGCTTTTTCATGAACGCGATTGTAGAAATTTAGGTCTGGAAAAACAGAGGTATGGCATGAAAATCAAACTTGCATTGTTGGCCACGTCCATGCTGGCCCTTTCCGCAGGCGCGGCGCTTCCCGCTGAAGTGCGCGTCTACAACTGGTCCGATTATATCGACGAAAGCATACTGCAGGATTTCGAAAAGGAAACCGGGATCAAGGTCATCTACGATGTCTTCGACAGCAACGAAGTCGTGGAGACCAAATTGCTGGCGGGCGCGACGGGGTACGACATCGTCGTTCCCTCCGCGGAGTTCCTTGGCCGCCAGATCCAGGCAGGGGTCTTCCAGCAGCTCGACAAGTCGAAACTGACGAACCTTCCCAACATGTGGGGCGATATCGCGACGCAGGTCGCGAAGTACGATCCGGACAACGCCTACTCCGTCAACTACATGTGGGGCACGACGGGGATTGGCTACAATGCCGGCAAGGTGAAGGAAATCCTCGGGACGGATACCATCGATTCCTGGAGCGTGATCTTTGATCCGGCGATCATCGCCAAGTTCAAGGATTGCGGCGTGCAATTGCTCGATACGCCCAACGAGATGCTGACTGCCGCCCTGAACTATCTGGGCATTGATCCCAACACCACCAATCCCGACGAGTTGGCGAAGGGAGAAGCGGCACTGATGGCGATCCGCCCGTTCGTGCAGAAGTTCCATTCGTCCGAATACATCAACGCACTGGCCAATGGCGATATCTGCCTTGCCGTCGGATATTCGGGCGATGTGCTGCAGGCGGCGGCTCGCGCCGAGGAAGCCGCGCAGGGCGTCGAGATCGGCTATTCCATCCCGAAGGAAGGCGCGCTGCTTTGGTTCGACCAGATGGCAATCCCGACCGACGCGCAAAATGTCGACGAAGCGCACCAGTTCATCAACTACATGATGCACCCGGAGGTCATCGCCAAGGCCACTAACTATGTCGCCTATGCCAATGGCAACAAGGCATCGCAGCCCTTGATCGATCCCGAAATCCTCGCCGACAAGCGCATCTATCCCGACGAGGAGACGACCAAGAAACTCTACGTCAAGCTGCCTTATGACCCCGCCGCCAACCGCGTGGTGACGCGGATCTGGACCAGGGTCGTCACCGGCCAATGATCCTGACGGGCGGTTCCAGCGGAACCGCCCGTTTTCAATTCAACCCCTCCCGCACCGTGGCGCCATGACCGAACGTTCCTCTGCCAACGCGGCCTTGAAGCCGCCCCCCAAGCCAGCCACGGTGTTCTCGCCCTGGACCGACCCTTCGCAGAAGCCGCTCGTCGAGTTCGTCGATGTCCGCAAGCAGTTCGGCGATTTCACCGCCGTGGATGGCGTGTCGCTGAAAATCTATTTCCGCGAGTTCTTCGCCCTGCTGGGCCCGTCGGGCTGCGGCAAGACCACGCTGCTGCGCATGCTCGCCGGCTTCGAAACGCCGACCTCGGGGCAGATACTGGTGGACGGGCAGGACATCTCCACCGTCCCGGCCAACCAGCGGCCAATCAACATGATGTTCCAGTCCTATGCGCTGTTCCCGCATCTGAGCGTCGCCGACAACATCGCCTTCGGCCTCAAGCGCGCCGGAATGGACAAGGCCGGCATCGCCGCGCGCACCGATGAAATGCTGGCGCTGGTGCAAATGCAAAAATTCGCAAGGCGCAAGCCGCACCAGCTTTCCGGCGGCCAGCGCCAGCGTGTGGCGCTTGCCCGCGCATTGGCGCGAAAGCCCAAGATTCTCCTCCTTGACGAACCGCTCGGCGCACTCGACGCCAAGCTGCGCGAACAGACCCAGTTCGAACTGATGAACATCCAGGAGACCACCGGCACCACCTTCATCATCGTGACGCACGACCAGGAGGAGGCGATGACCGTCGCCTCGCGCATCGGGTTGATGAATGTGGGCCAATTGGCGCAAGTGGCGACGCCGCCGGAGATCTATGAAAATCCCAATTCGCGTTTCGTCGCCGATTTCATTGGCGACGTGAATGTCATCGAGGGCAAGGCCGGCGGCACGATCCGGCGCGACGGCGAGGAGTTCCGTGAGTTCACGCGAGCGGGCGGCGGGGATTTTGTGGCGCGCAACGGCGCAGCAGATTTATCAGCGGGCGATTCCTGCTGGCTGGCCGTGCGGCCGGAAAAGGTCGCGATCAGCAAAGCGAAGCCGGCGGATACGGTCAATGTCATTGGCGGCCGCGTCCACGACATCGCGTATGTCGGGAACCTTTCCACCTTCCACGTGCGCCTTGATGACGGAACGATCGTCAAGGCGCAGGAGGCCAACCGCCGCCGCATCGCCAATCGCGAGATCACCTGGGAAGACGAGGTCTGGCTGACCTTCAATCCCGGTGGCGGCCTCCTGTTGGCGCGGTGACGGCAATGGAAAGCAACCGCCGCTGGCTGGTCATCGCCGTTCCCTATTTCTGGCTCCTGATCCTGTTCCTGGCGCCATTCCTGATCGTGCTGAAGATCTCGCTGTCAGATCCGGCGATCGCGCAGCCGCCCTATGTGCCGGTTCTCGACCTTTCGCAGGGTTTTGCGGGACTGTCGGAGTTCCTTGGCGGCCTCGATTTCGAGAACTACCAGTTCCTGGCGTCCGATCCGCTCTACATCAACGCTTTCCTCTCCAGCCTCAAGATTGCATTGGTCTCGACCTTTCTCGCGCTGCTCGTGGCCTTTCCGCTCGCCTACGGCATGGCCCGCGCGCCGGAAAAATGGCGTCCGCTGCTGGTGATGATGGTGATCCTGCCCTTCTGGACCTCGTTTCTGATCCGGGTCTATGCCTGGATCGGCATCCTGCGAAACGAGGGCCTGTTGAACCAGTTCCTGATGTGGACCGGCATCATCTCCGAACCGCTTGCCATCATGAACACGCCGACCGCGGTCTATATCGGCATCGTCTACTCCTACCTGCCCTTCATGGTGCTGCCGATCTATTCGACGCTGGAGAAGATGGACGAATCCCTGCTCGAGGCGGCGATCGACCTTGGCTGCAACCGCTTGACCGCCTTCTGGCTGGTGACGCTGCCGCTTGCCTTGCCCGGCATCATCGCCGGTTGCTTCCTGGTCTTCATCCCCGCAATGGGCGAGTTCGTCATCCCAGACCTCCTCGGCGGCTCCGGCACGCTGATGATGGGCAAGACGCTGTGGAGCGAGTTCTTCGCCAACCGCGACTGGCCCGTCGC